>JBPCVV010000134.1:0-21908 GCA_051010195.1 Anderseniella sp.
GCCGCCAAGTATGCGATACGGTGGCCCAAATCCAAGGTCATTGGCGTCGACTTCAGCGCAAAAAGTATTGAACACACGCATAAGCTGAAACAAAAATACTCTCTAGCCAATTTGGAAGCGCATCAGCTGTCACTTGCGGACGTTGGAAAGCTTGGCGCTGAGTACGACCTGATCGTTAGCACGGGGGTACTGCATCATTTACCCGATCCCGACGCCGGATTGGCTGCCTTGAGTGCCTGTCTGGCCCCAGCAGGCGCCATGCATCTGATGGTATACGCGCCCTATGGCCGTACCGGCATCTACATGATGCAGGACTATTGCCGTCGCTTGAAGATAGGCACAAGCTCATCTGAGATCCGGGAATTGGCGGCTAGCCTCCAGGCCTTACCACCAAACCATCCATTGATACCCCTTCTCAGAAGTTCGCCTGATTTTCGTCAAGAATCCGCACTTGCTGATGCACTCCTCAATCCATTGGATCGAGCCTATTCTGTTGATGAGTTTTTTCAGTTTATTGACGGAGCGGATCTAAAGTTTGCCCGCTGGATCCGGCAGGCGCCGTACCTTCCTCAATGTGGAGGCCTGACCCAGGTGCCACATTCCGCGTTGATGAGGCAATTGCCCGACCAGGAGCACTTTGCGGCAATGGAGTTGTTCCGCGGCAACATGTTGCGTCACAGCGCCGTCGTTGTCCGGTCAGACCTTAAACAACCGACCCAACCCGTTAATTTTGATAGTGACGCCTGGCTGAACTATGTGCCTATCCGGGTTGCCGGGACGAGAAATGTAAAAGAAAAACTGCCGGCCGGCGCCGCTGCGGTGTTGATCAATCAAGCGCATACTCAAACGGATATCTATTTGCCGATAAACGATTTGCAGGAGGGGATGGTCGAACAGATAGATGGCACGCGCACAATTCGTCAGATCATGGGCAAAACAGTCGACGCCACAGAAGCGCGCACCTTGTTCATGCGGCTGTGGTGGTATGATCAGGTTGTTTTTGACGCAGTCGAACCAGGTAATTCGACCAAGCCCGCGAGGACGGCCCGATGAGTGATGGCTTAGCTCAATGGCGTGATGGACCTGTAAAGACGGCCATTGTTGATTTCGTTGACTGCGTTTGTAGACAAGAATCACCTCAGTTCGTGCCTCCTGCACAGCGTATTGCAGTGTTCGATAATGACGGCACGCTATGGAGCGAACAACCTTTTTACTTTCAGGGTTTGTTCTTGATTGATCGCGTACGGACCTTGGCTGCAGATCATCCTGAATGGACGACCAAACAACCATTTCAATCGGTTCTGGAAAACGACTGGCAAACTCTGACTGGGTTTGGCACCAAGGGATTAATAGAACTGGCAATTGCTACTCTCGGTGGCATGACCAGCGAGGAATTCGAGCATCTGGCAGGAAGCTGGCTGGCAACGGCGCGGCATCCGACGCGTGATCGACTGTTCACTGAATTGGTCTTCGGTCCAATGCTAGGGCTTCTGGGATATTTACGGGAAAATGAATTTAAGACGTTCATTGTTTCAGGAGGAGGTATTGAGTTTGTTCGTATATTTTCTGAACAAATCTACGGCATTCCTCCAGAACAGGTTGTCGGCAGTAGCATCGTCACCCGATATGAAGTGCGTGATGGCAAACCTGTATTGGCCCGTTCATCACAACTGAATTTCCTTGATGACAATGACGGCAAGCCCATTGGTATTCAGCAACATATTGGGCGTCGTCCGATCGCAGCATTTGGAAACTCAGATGGCGATCTGCAGATGCTGGAGTGGACCATGGCAGGCGCAGGCGCCCGTTTGGCCATGGTGATCCACCATGATGATGGTGAACGCGAGTTCGCTTACGATCGCAAGTCACCGGCAGGACGTGCGGACCGTGTCCTTGATGAAGCGTCCGAGCGTGGTTTGACATTGGTAAGCATGAAGAATGACTGGAAGCGCGTCTATGCATTTGAGGGTGATAGCTGAAATGCGAGCGTTGAGGACCTAGTTCATCAGCTAATCAGCCAACGAGATATCGATCTTTACATACACTGACACGGGTCGACTTAGGAATTCGTCGCAATCATCCGGGAGAGCACGCAGATGAATGATGCAGCAGAAAACTTGAAAAACAAGTCGGCTAGCGAAACGCCTGGTAAACAGCCGGACACAAACATGGTTTGGGTCGCTGGGGGCCCGTTCAAGATGGGGTCGGACAATTTTTATCCCGAAGAGAAGCCCGTCCAAGAAGTCAGAGTTGATGGCTTCTGGATGGACAGCTCCCTGGTAACAAATGAGCAGTTCGCACGTTTTGTAAAGGCAACCGGATACAAGACCGTGGCCGAACGTGCGCTTGATCCTGCCGATTTTCCTGGTGCCCCTAAAGAAAACATGGCCCCGGGATCGATGCTCTTCCAAAAGACAACGGGACCTGTTGACCTAGATGATTATCGAAACTGGTGGGCCTGGGTGCCCGGAACAAACTGGCGCCATCCAGCTGGGCCAGAGTCCTCGCTTGATAGTTTGCACAACCACCCGGTGGTTCATGTCGCCTATGAAGATGCAGAATCTTACGCTCAGTGGGCTGGAAAGCAGCTGCCAACTGAAGCTGAATGGGAATATGCCGCAAGAGGAGGTCTTGATAACAAAAATTTTTCATGGGGGGATGAAGATGCCGGTTCGGAAGAACCATTGGCGAATACATGGCAAGGTGAGTTTCCTTGGCAAAATCTTCTGACTGATGGATTTGAACGAACGTCGCCTGTCGGGCACTATCCTGCTAATGGTTATGGACTTTATGACGTGTGCGGCAATACGTGGGAATGGACCTCTGACTGGTATGTTAACCGTCGTTCTGATGTGATTGAAAAGTCATGCTGTGGCCTGTCGGTAAATCCTCGTATTGAATCGAAACAAGGCAGTTATGACCCCACTCAACCCCAGTTCAGGATCCCCCGCAGAGTAGTAAAAGGTGGATCTCACTTGTGCGCGCCAAATTATTGCCTTCGGTACCGTCCTGCAGCACGCCAGCCTCAAATGGTCGACACGGGTATGAGCCACATCGGGTTTCGGTGTATTGTACGCCCCGATGGCAATGAGTAGCAGCTGCGCTTTTGACGGGGACCTGCGGTCCGCTCAAGAGTGCTGTCTTTTAATCCAGATTGAGTAGGCGACCTGCACAGAAACACCGGCAAACATATAGACCAGCAATGTTGGGACTTCTTGCCGTTCACTTCCACTCAAGCCAGCAATAAACATTGCCAAACCCAAATTCCGGGCAAGACATGCAATAGCCAAACCAGCCCGCTCACCCTTGTGTGGTCCTCCGATTATGTGCCCGAATAAAACTGCCGAACCCGCCATTATGAAGATTGCGGCAAGTGCTGGCCAACCGATCAACAATGCTGATCTTAGTTGAGGCGTCATGACCACAAGCGCAAGCAAAGCGATGACTAGCAGCAGGAACAATATGTCTGCCAGTCGATTGATCGGTTTGCGAAGGGTGTCACAAAGCTGCGGTGCGAAATGTTGAAAGGTCAACCCAATAATCACCGGGAGCAAGGTAACGGAAGCAATCTGTGTCGCCACAGCATATGGAGACACACCTTCAGTTGTTAAATCGAATCCTGCAGAAAAAATTGCCAAAAGGACGGGTGTTACCAAAACGGCCGAAAGTGCCAGCATAAGTTGCAGGCTTGATATGTATTCCGGATCGGCTTGTGCCATTTGTGATCTCTTCGTGGTCAAAGGCGCTCCTGGGGATGCGGCCAACAGGGCGATCCCGGTCGCAACGCCAGGAGAGAGATCAAAAATCAACAGCAATATGTATGCAACTGCTGGAACGAGTACTATTACTGCAACAAAAGCACGCAATAGGGTATCGCGCTTGTGCCACAGTGTTGTGAGCTCAGCGAAAGACCTGTTTACACCGATTGCCAACATCAAGGTAAAAACCGTAATGCTGATCAGTCCCATGAACACATTCATTCTGCTTCGCCTCTAGGCGCCTCTCAATATCGGGAAAAAATTTGTGATATTCTTTGTTTATTCACATGATCCTAAGTCCGGATAAAGGAATCTATATTTATAAAATTCTCTCATTTTCAATTCCACGAGCGCCAGATGAAGCCAGTTGCAAGATTATTCCTCCTGACCACTAGTGTTTACTGATGGCAGGCCGATATCTTCAGTCAGCCGCGTCTCATGTCATCTGTGACCTGGCCACTGACAGCATTGAGTCGGTTACTACAGAGCAATCATGCTGAAAGTGTCTGAGGAAAAGGCTTTGCATTGCTATCCACATTCGGAAAATGCGCTGCAAGATGTCTTCACTTGTCTACTCGACCCACACTGAGATCAGTAAAAGGCGGAGCGGTCTTGGGGTCAGGACCCATTAATCTTGTCCATTCTGCGGGAGGATATTTTGCTTCTGACAAGGCGAAAGGGCGCAGGAAACCTGACGGTTTTCAAGTCCTTTCAACGCGGTCAGGGGCAAAATAAACCCCGCCCTTCGGGTTTGAAGGAAAACACCCGCCTGAAGGCGAAAAATGCTCGACAAGGCACAAAGCCTTGCCTTGCGCTGCTTCACCATCATTCGAATGTTTTCTTTCAAACAGAATTGCATAGGATTATTGAGCACGGACCCTAAACCTCTGGCATCCCGGCACATGCTTTGCTATACACCGGCGCGATTGCTGACGTTCGGCGCGCTTGGTGAAGGCGCGCCGCTGGTTTTTTCAAGCGGGCGTGGCGGAATTGGTAGACGCACTAGATTTAGGTTCTAGCGGTGAAAACTGTGGGGGTTCAAGTCCCTCCGCCCGCACCACAGACCAAACAGTCAGGGACTGTTGAATTTAACTGAAGGTTGGTATTGCCGGGCTGCAACCGGCATCGGCCTTTGATGCAAGGCTCATAAGGATAGTAGACATTATGCAGGTGACCGAAACACTCAATGAAGGCCTCAAGCGGGAGCTTAAAGTCGTCATTCCGGCGGGAGACCTCCAGGCTCGTGTGGACGAGCGGCTGGAAGAACTGAAGGCAACCGCCCAGATCAAGGGATTTCGGCCGGGCAAGGTGCCGATTGGCCACCTCAAGAAGCTCTATGGCCAGTCCGCCATGGCCGAAGTCGTGCAGAAATCCATCGAGACGTCGAGCACCGAAGCACTGAACGAAAAGAGCCTCAAGGCAGCCTATCAGCCGGAAATCGTGTTGCCGGAAGACGAAAAGGACGTGCAGGCGGTGATGAGCGGTGATGCCGACCTGTCTTTCACCATGAATTTTGAAATCGTCCCCGACATCGAGATCAAGGACTTCAAGAGCCTGAAGGTCGAGAAGCTTGTCGTCGAGGTGACGGACGCTCATCTGGATGAGGCACTGGAGAACATCGCCGGCCAGTACAAGGACTATGAAGACCGTGCCAAGGGCGCGGCTGAAGACGGCGACCGCGTCACCATCAGCTTTGTCGGCAAGGTTGACGGCGAAGTCTTCGAGGGCGGAACCGCGGATGATGTGCCGCTGGAACTGGGATCAGGGTCGTTTATCCCCGGGTTCGAGGAGCAGTTGGTGGGCGCCAAGCCGGGTGATGAAAAGACCGTCAAGGTCGCTTTCCCGGCCGAGTATGGCGTTGAACATCTGGCCGGCAAGCCTGCCGAATTCGACGTGAAGGTTTCCAAGGTTGAACAGCCAAAGCCGGCCAACATCGACGAGGCCTTTGCCGAAAAGCTGGGCATGGAAAGCGTCGACAAGCTCAAGGAAATGGTCAAGGAACGCATCGCTGACGAGTTTGGCAACATGTCCGGCGCCAAGATGAAGCGCGACATGCTTGATGCGCTGGACGCGGAGTACAAGTTTGACCTGCCGCAGAAGCTGGTGGACCAGGAATTCGAACAGATCTGGGCGGCCCTTGAACGCGAGATGGAAGGTGAAGGCAAGACCTTTGCCGACGAGGACACCACCGAGGAAGAGGTGCGTACCGAGTACAAGGCCATCGCGGAGCGCCGTGTCCGTCTGGGCCTGGTCATCGGTACCATCGGTGAAAGCGCCGGCGTGTCAGTCAGCGATGAAGAACTGCAGCGCGGCCTGATGGACCGGGCCCGCCAGTTCCCGGGCCAGGAAAAGGAAGTGTTCGAGTTCTATCGCAACAATCCAAATGCGCTGGTGGAAATCCGCGGGCCCCTGTTTGAGCAGAAGGTCGTCGATCACATTGCCGAGTCAGCGTCCATCAGTGAGCGGTCAGTGAGCCGCGAAACACTGCAGCACATGCTGGAACATGACCACGAGCATGGCGAAGACTGTGATCACCCGGATCATGATCACGGCTCCGATGCAAAGCCGGCCAAGAAAGCAGCGGCCAAAAAGGCGGCAACCAAGAAGACCGCAGCGAAAAAGGCACCTGCAAAGAAAGCGGCCGAGAAGAAGGCCGACTGATACCGGTCTGACGGTATGAGGCTACAGATAGCCGATGAACTGCGCGCAGACCAGCGCGCCGGTCCGTGAGGCAAGAGAAATCAGGGCGACCCGGGCGGTCGCCCTTTTTCGTGCCAGGTACAACGTATTCAGGATGCCAAGGCCAACCAGCGCCGGCCGTGAGGAGCCAATACCGGCCCCGCGAAAGCGAAGCACGCTTCGGATGCAATGAGACTACGGCGATTGACCATGATACTCTCCTGAGAGCAACATGAGTTCCGTCGAACCCATAAAGTTGTTCTATCACTTTGATCCCGATCAGGTTTATGATTTGGTTCAGTCAACCAAAGTTCATGCTGATCTGGTTGCAGGCAACAACTGTGGCGTGTCAATACAACAACCATGCAAGCAGATTACATCATCATCGGGGCAGGATCAGCCGGTTGCGCGCTGGCGTCACGCTTAAGTGAAAATCCTGACATAAACGTACTGCTGCTGGAAGCCGGCGGCACCAATACCTCTGCGCTGCTGCGCGCACCTGCCGGCTTTGCTGCCCTGTTGCCCTGGCCGGTCAGCAACTGGGCGTTCAGGACCGATCCGCAGCCCGGCCTGAATGGACGCAAGGGATATCAGCCGCGCGGCAAGGGCCTTGGCGGGTCATCCGCGATCAACGCCATGGTCTACACACGCGGCCGCGAGCGCGACTACGATGGCTGGGAGGTCTCGGGATGGCGCTGGCGTGATGTTGAACCGTCATTCGCCGCGATGGAAAACGCCGGCCTTGCGGTAAGTGATCAGACGGAACCATTTGCTGCATCAAACATGTTTCTGGAAGCGTGTGCGGCGTCCGGTCTGCCGCAGATGCCAGCATTTGATGAACTGGATACAGAAGCCTCAGGCCTGTACCGCGCCACCATCAAGAAGGGTGAAAGGTGTTCATCTGCGGATGCGTTCCTGCGCCCGGTCAGCAATCGCAAGAACCTGACCGTGCTGACCAAGGCCAGGGCCGGCGGCATTCTGATATCCGAAGGCCACGCCGTGGGCGTGCGCTACCATAAGGACAGGGCGTGGCATGAAGCACTTGCCACCCACGAGGTGATCCTGTGCGCTGGCGTGTTTCAGACCCCGCAATTGCTGATGCTGTCCGGCATCGGCCCGTCCCGTGTTTTGCAGGCACATGACATGCCCGTGCTGCTTGATCGGCCGGGAGTAGGGGCCAATCTTCAGGACCATGTCGACTATGTCATGACCTACAGGACAAAGCCGGGCCCGGAGACACTTGGAGCCTCTGCCGGCGGTGGCAAGGCGATCATGGATGCCATCAGGCAATGGCGAAACCACCGCACCGGTAAACTCACATCACCAATTGCCGAGGCTGGTGCGTTCATTAAGAGCCGCGATGACCTGGAAACACCGGACCTGCAACTGCATTTCGCACCGGGCATTGTCGACAATCACGGCCGCAAGATGCACGCGGGCCATGGCATGTCGATCCACATCTCCCTTCTCAAGCCGAATTCCAGGGGCCGTGTGGCGCTCAACTCCAAAAATCCGTTGCACCCACCTCAGATCAACCCGCAGTACCTGGCCCATGCCGATGATGTCGACCGTCTGGTCGCAGGATTCAAAAGGGTCAGGCAGTTGTTCCAGCATCAGGCGTTCGCTCCGATCCGGCGCAAGGAGATGCATACTGCTGGCGTCAACAGTGACGCTGAAATTGTCAACTGGATAAGGAAACGGGCTGATACGCTGTATCACCCGGTCGGCACCTGCCGTATGGGTGGGGCAGAACAGGCGATGAGTGTGGTGGGACCCGACCTCAAGGTCAACGGCGTCGACGGACTGCGTGTGGCGGATGCGTCCGTAATGCCGCGGATCATATCCGCCAACACCAATGCCGCCGCCATGATGATCGGCTGGCGCGCCGGCGGGCTGATAACCAAACAACAGGCGCTGTAGAAAAGCGACGCGGGAAGCCGAAACCTCCCGCGTCTAAAGATTAAGCGCCTTTATATGCCGAGTACGCGGTTGCGCTGATTGGAGAATTCGATCTCGGCAACCTTACGGAACCCACCGAGCTCGCGCAGCTTAGCCTGGAAATCGTCATTGATCTTGGCGGCGAGAGCGGAGTGGTTGCGGGTTTCCTCGAACACTTCCTTGGCGGCAGTGCCGAACGTATCCCAGACATCCTCGTTGAACGAACGCAGGTTCACACCGTGATCATTGATCAGCTTGGCCAGGTATTCACCATTGTTGGCCGAGGCTTCTTCGTGCTGTGCGGCGTGTTCCTCGTTGCAGCATGCCGTGATAATGGACTTCTCGGTCTGCGACAGGCCTTCCCAGAACTTCTGGTTCATGCCGAAGGCGAGACCACCGCCGGGCTCATGCATGCCGGCGGTGTAGTAGAACTTGGCTGCTTCGTAGAACTTCATGAAATAGTCATTGTAGGGGCCGACCCATTCGGTCGCCTCGATGGCGCCCGACACCAGGTTTTCATAAATCTGGCCGCCGGGCAGCGAGACGGTGGAGACGCCAAGCTTGGCCATGACCGTGCCGCCAAGCCCCGGAATGCGCATTTTCAGTCCCTTGAGATCTTCCCCCGAATTGATCTCCTTGTTGAACCAGCCGCCCATCTGGGTGCCGGTTCCACCGCACGGCAGTGCCTTCAGGCCGAACGAACCGGACAGTTCGTCCCACAGCGCCTGGCCACCCTTGAACTTGATCCAGGCATTCCACTCCGGCGATGTCATGCCGAACGGCACAGATGTGAAATAGGCAAATGCAGGATGCTTGCCGACCCAGTAATAGTCGGCTGCAATGTAGGCCTGCGAATTGCCCGAGGCCACATCGTCAAACACGTCAAATGCACCGACGCGTTCGCCTGCGGCAAAGTATGTCGTGGTGATGGCGCCTTCGGTCAGCTCGGTGATACGTGACGCCAGCCGTTGCGCGCTGATGCCCAGGCCCGGGAAATCCCGCGGCCACGTGGACACGATCACCAGTTCTTTCTTGGCTTGCGCAATCGCCGGTGTGGCAAGTGCAGAAACCGCTGCGGCCGAGCCGGCAAGGGCTGCTCCCTTGATAAATTTACGGCGTTCCATTCAATAATCCTCCCTGTCGTACTAGTTTTGTGTTGTGGGCCTCGTTGGCGCGACGCCCCGGGACCCGCAGTCATCTCAACAGAAACCCCGATCTTTGCCAATACGGGGATTTATTGTGCTGAACCCTTTGACTGAGACACCAATTCGCCTATCTATTGTGCATCATGCAAGCGTCATGATTCTTTTGTCTGTGTGACGGTTTCCACTCATCAGTTTTGAAAACAAGGCCTGCTTTCCAATGCGCGATCCGATTGAGACTTACGCCCAGCTCGTCCCTATGGTGGTGGAGCAAACCAACCGGGGCGAGCGCTCCTACGATATTTTTTCCCGGATGCTCAAGGAGCGCATCATCTTCATAACCGGACCGGTGGAAGATCACATGTCCACGCTGGTTGTGGCGCAATTGCTGTTTCTTGAGGCTGAAAATCCCAAGAAGGAAATTGCCATGTACATCAACTCGCCCGGTGGCGTGGTGACGTCCGGCCTGTCGATTTATGACACAATGCAGTTCATCAAACCGGCGGTTTCCACCACGGTGATCGGGCAGGCTGCGTCCATGGGGTCGCTTTTGCTGACTGCAGGTGAAAAGGGCATGCGGTTTGCGCTGCCGAACTCCCGGGTCATGGTTCATCAGCCGTCCGGCGGCTTCCAGGGCCAAGCATCGGATATCGAACGCCATGCTCAGGACATTATAAAGATCAAGAAACGTCTGAACGAGATTTACGTGAACCACACGGGTCAGAGCTACGAGACCATTGAAACCACGCTTGACCGCGATCATTTCCTGACCGCTGTGGAAGCCAAGGGCTTCGGACTGGTCGATGAGGTTATCGAAAAACGGCCGGACACAGCAGATGATGACAGCAAGAAATAGCGGTCTGCGATTGGGCACGTGAATTGCATATAGAGTCGATTGCAAAGGAGTTGCATTGCGGTTTTCGACATGTTTTGCATGCAGGAACATTACAAAGAGGTTCATTCTGACGCGGTTTGTTAATCATTTGTTGATTGTTCATCGTCGAGCATGGTGAAATATAAAGATTCGAAGATTGCCGGTCTCGAACCCGATTGTTCCAGACTGTTTCAGTTTCAACTTGACCTGGCAATCTCAGGCAACGGTTCAACGGTGGACCGAAGGAGTACAGATGACAAAGTCCGGCGACGGTGAGTCCAAGAATACCCTGTATTGCTCATTCTGTGGCAAGAGCCAGCACGAAGTCCGCAAGTTGATTGCGGGTCCCACCGTATTCATCTGCGATGAATGCGTTGAGTTGTGCATGGACATCATTCGCGAAGAGAACAAGACGTCGCTGGTGAAGTCACGAGACGGTGTGCCGACACCGACCGAAATCTGCACGGTGCTGGATGATTATGTGATCGGCCAGTTCCAGGCCAAGCGGGTCCTGTCGGTTGCGGTTCACAATCATTACAAGCGCCTGGCGCACGCGGCCAAGAACAATGATGTCGAACTGGCCAAATCGAACATCCTGCTTGTCGGTCCGACGGGCTGCGGCAAGACTCTGCTGGCCCAGACGCTGGCCCGTATCATTGATGTGCCGTTCACCATGGCGGATGCCACGACGCTGACCGAAGCCGGTTATGTGGGCGAGGATGTCGAGAACATCATCCTCAAGCTCCTGCAATCGGCCGACTACAATGTCGACCGGGCGCAGCGCGGCATCGTCTACATTGACGAGATCGACAAGATTTCCCGCAAGTCCGACAACCCCTCCATCACCCGCGATGTGTCCGGTGAAGGCGTGCAACAGGCCCTGCTGAAAATCATGGAAGGCACCGTTGCATCGGTTCCGCCGCAAGGGGGCCGCAAGCATCCGCAGCAGGAATTCCTGCAGGTGGATACCGCCAACATCCTGTTCATTTGCGGCGGCGCATTTGCCGGACTGGACAAGATCATCGCCTCGCGCGGCAAGGGAGCCGGTATCGGTTTCGGCGCCGAGGTGAAGGACGAGGATGACAAGAAGACGGGCGAACTGCTGCGTGAGCTGGAACCCGAGGATCTTCTGAAGTTCGGCCTGATCCCCGAATTCGTCGGCCGCCTGCCGGTTATAGCGACACTTGAAGACCTGGATGAAGCCGCATTGGTGGAAATCCTGTCGCAGCCAAAGAATGCGCTGGTGAAGCAGTACCAGCGTCTGTTTGAGATGGAAGATGTCAATCTCAACATTACCGATGATGCCCTGTCGGCCATCGCGGTGAAGGCAATCGAGCGCAAGACCGGTGCCCGCGGCCTGCGCTCCATCATGGAAGGTATCCTGCTGGATACCATGTATGATCTGCCGGGAATGGATGGTGTGGAAGAGGTCGTGATTTCAGCAGAAGTGGTGACCGGCGAAGCCAAGCCGCTGATGATCTATTCCGACAAGGACAAGAGCGCGAAGCCCAAGTCGAAGGTGGCAAGCGGTCCAGGCAGCGCCTGACCCATTGTAATTGAATGCACAGGTTCTAGACCCGGTCAGCCAACATCTGACCGGGATTTTTCATGTCTCGAAGACAACGCGGTACGCAATATCGTGCCGATGATGGCATGCCCCGCCAGGATCGTGCCATGCACGGTGCCTGAGATCTTCGACACGCCGATACGGTTGAAGTAGCTGACCGGGACTTCGCGCCAGCGTACACCATGCAGAATGGCCTTGAGCTGCATTTCCACGGTCCACCCGAAGGCACGGTCTTGCATGTCCATGGTCCTGAGGCTGTCTGAGGAGATGGCACGGTACGGTCCCAGATCGGTGTACTTGGCGCCCCAGAACAGTCGGATGAGGCTGCAGGCGAGCCAGTTTCCCCAGCGTTGTTGAGGTGTCAGCGATCCGGCCTCGGCGGTGCCCAGGGTGCGCGATCCGATCACCATGTCGACCTGGCCTGTTGCAATCGGATCCACCAGCAGGTGCATCTCGCTGCCACGATCGGAGTAATCACCATCCATGAATACGATAATGTCGTGGCCGGATGCCGCCTCAATCCCACGCAGGCAGGCAGCGCCATACCCCGGTTGCGGTTCATGCACTACATGTGCGCCATGGGCTTCGGCTACCTCGGCCGTGCCGTCGCGCGAGGCGTTGTCCGCCACGATGATGCAGTCCACCCAGCCCGGAATACCGTCGATGACCTTTCCGATTGCGCCGGCTTCATCGAACGCGGGAATGATCACGGATATTTTCCTGTCTTGCCGCATCAGGTCGCTTTCTCCGCACCGTGTGGGTGTTGTGTCTGCCGCTTTGCATTCCACCAATCGTAGCCAAGCGTCAGCCAGACCGGCAGCCACATCGTCCACAGCAGTGCCAGCATCCAGGCTTCATCAACGCCTGTGGCCGTCAATTTGAAGAACGCATAATAGAGGGGAAATGTCAGTGTAATCAGCAACAATCCGCGATAGGGAAACACACACAGGAAAGGTGCAATCCAGATGAAATACCACGGCAGTTGCACCGGTGAGAACAACAGCATGGCAGTAGCAGCGATCAGAAAACGATGAACGGTGTCCGCTGGGGCTGCTGCCGGTTTTCGATTGCTGAGCAAGACGATTGCCGCAATAGCGGCGCCCGCCATGAGCCGGGACAGGCTGCCGGCTTCTATCAGGCCTTGCGGCACCAGGTTTGCCGCAGCGCTAATGATCAGGAAGGAGGCCGAAATGCGTTCCCAGTCGGTTGTAAAGGCGATAAAACCGGACGACGGGTCAAGCCGGGTCGTGATGATGGGCCAGTAGAGTGCCAGTATGAGTAAGCCCGTAACCGCTACGGCCGCTGCCAGTTTGCCGGGCCGCTGCAGCAGGCCACGCCAGATGGCCGGCAGGACCAGAACTGGCCACAACTTTGCCGCTACAGCCAGCGCCGCGACGCCGCTTGCTGCCAACGGCCGTGCCTTGACGCAAAGCACAAGCGCGCCGAGCAGGGGCACCAGCAGGACCGGTTCCATGTGCGCCGAATTCATCACTTCCTTTATGACGATGGGGTTCCACCAGTACACGGTGGCCCAGATCAGCGGCCGGTTGAGCGACGACAGGAGCGTCAAAATCAACCCCAGGGTGACCAGTTCCAGTAGCAACAGTACGCCTCGCCATGCGTCCAGCGAAAACGGTTTTACCATATAGGCCAATGCAAAGGCTGCCTGTGACACTGCCGGGTAGATCGAACGAAGATCGCCATAATTGATCCGTTCCAGCACTGATCCGGCCTGCGCCTTCAACTGAGTAATGGTGGGGTCTGCAACATTGCCATCAAGGATTGCCTGCGGGCTGTATGCCCACGGATTGATACCGTGGGCAGTGAGGGCGCCGTCCCATAGGTAGCGATAGAAGTCGTTCTCCTGTACCGGGACCGATCCGAAAAACACCGCACGCATGGCGAGGCCGAGAACGATCATCACGATCAGCAGGGTTCTGGCGTCTGGCAGCGCCTGGCTGCGCGGCAGTACCAACCAGGCAAGCGCCAGGAATACAGCACCAGCAAGCATGTAACCGGCCACGAACAGGAAGATCGGCCGGTCCGCCACCGCGAGCTCGTATTCAAACGCGGTGCTCCCGGCAGCAAGAATGAGGGCGCAGCACAAAAGTGCTGCGCCCGACAAAATCCAATAGAAAAACACGGACCGGTTGTCGTGTTCTGGAGATCGGTGTGACGTTGTCATCACGGGAATTTCCGCAAAACGGCTATCGACATTGCGAAAAATACATGGCTAGCGAAACGAAGCAACGTGGTTTTCGGTCAATCAGATCCGCTGTGCATCAACTGCCCTTACCGGCGGGATACCGGGTCTTCTTTTTCTTCTTTTTCTCTTTTGTTTCCGCAATCCTGGTTGTGGCAGCAGGGTTTGTCACCTCTGGAGCGCTGAACCCGGATTTGGCGGACACCGCTGCAGCAACTGGCGTTGCAACAATCGCGATGGCACCGGCAAGGGCGATGGCCATAGCGCCGAAAGCGGCATTGGCACTTTGTGTCTTACGCATCTCAATCTCCTTTGAGCGTGGGGTCGAGACAGCAAATTGTCCCGTGCTTCACACGACGAAATTTCAGAAACTCGCCTGGCAACCAAGTTACCGATTTCTGCTGATTTAAAAACTCAACTTGGTTCACAAATTGATTATCTACGCTGCCATCTTGTTCTCAAGAAGTTCAGCTAGTCCTTGCGGCTTGTGATTGGAACAATGCCTGGTCAGCTGATTAACTTGCCGGCCTGTTTCATTTCATCTGCAGGAGCTCTTTTCCCATGCCTTCAACTACAAGAATTGTCAGCCGGATCATTGTGCTTATGACCGTCTGGCTGGTCGTGTCGGGATTCGGTTTTTCCTCAAGCGCACCTCAAGCCTGGGACGACTGGGCCCAGAACAACCCGCAGGACACAAGGGTGATTGATCACGGACAATGGACGTCATTGCTGAAAAAATACATCAAGCCAGGCAAGGCAGGTCTGAATACTTTTGCTTACGGTACGGTTACCGCTGCCGACAAGGCTGCCTTGCAGACCTTTATAGGATCACTCGAGGCCATCGAGGTGACCAGCTACAACAGGAACGAGCAACTGGCCTACTGGATCAATCTCTACAATGCGGTGACCATCAAGGTTGTACTCGACCATTATCCTGTGAAAACCATCCGTGACATCGATATTTCCGGATTTCTGAAAAACGGCCCCTGGCAGAAAGAGCTGGTAACGGTCGAAGCAACCCCACTGACGCTCGATGACATCGAACATGCCATATTGCGGCCGATCTGGAAGGACCCGCGCATTCACTACGGGGTCAATTGTGCGTCGGTTGGTTGCCCCAACCTGCAGACCTCGGCGTTCACCGGCAAGACGGTGTCCGCGCAGCTTGACGCTGGCGCAAAGGCCTATGTCAACTCAACCCGTGGTGTTGAAATCAGCAAGCGCGGTAAAGTGTCGGTTTCGTCTATCTATTCCTGGTTTGCCCATGATTTCGGCAATTCGGAAAAAGGGGTAATGCAACATCTTCTGCGGTTCGCCAATCCTGACCTGACGGAAAAACTGACCATTGCAGGGCGCCTTTCCGACACTCATTACGACTGGTCGCTGAACGAATAATCGTCTGTATTCCGAGGTTTAGATGCCAAAAAATCTGGTCTCAGGTGTCAGATCGGCCTTCCATTGGCCTTATTCCTGTGGCAAAAACGGAGGTATCTGGGAGATTCTATTCTGCTCTCAGATCACCGGGGTTAGAGAATGTGGGGTTTAGGTTTGCGTAAATTTGCATCAATGGCGGTTGTCGCCGTGCTGCCACTTATGGCTGGCTGTGCAACCGATATCGGCAGTTTCACGTCGAGCGATCCTGCGCCGACGACGACGGCTTCTACGACGGCTCCACAACAACAGGTTGCAACCAATCAGCCGCAATACGGTCAGCCACCGAGAATCCCGCCTGCTGGGCAAGCGACATTTGCGCCGGCGCCGAAACCTGGGGCAGGCGGCCTGGACACCGGATCGTATTCACCGAATCCCGTCGGGCGCAAACTCTCTGAAACCGAACTTCGCACCATGCTTGCAGGCAAGTCTATCGTAGTCGCAGATGGCCGCAGGCTGGAATATGGCCCGTCCGGATCTTACCAGGAAACCCGCAACGGGCAGCCCATTGCGGTTGGCACCTATCAGATTCGCGATGTTTCGGTGTGTGTGCAGTTCACCACGGGACTGACAAGGTGTGACAGCTTCGTACAGGACGGCAACCGGTTATTCGTGGAAGATCGCAACGGTCAACGCCTGCCGGCCCAGGTGGGCTGATACGGCCGGCGTTTTGAGCTGGCTTGAACCCACACAGTTGTTGTTGCGCGGCTGAAACGACCAGTTTCGTATTGCCAGGTGGTTTCAACCTGAAGTGGTCCGGACCACGCCGGATTTGTTTGATGGAATTGCGGGCCGCACCGTCATTGTGTTTTGTCTGGGGTGTTGAAAAATTCACACTTGAATCTGGCGCTGTCCACAGCCATTTACCAACAGACACTGATGGTACTGCAAGCATGTCACGAATCGTGCCTAAGTAACGTCAGAATTTGCTGGGAAACGGCGTATCCGGTGCAGCTTCGGGCAACAAAACGGTCCGGCCGCCTTGATTCAGCGTTAACAACTTCCAGTACATGAGTGAACTGGGCCTTCGGGCCGTTTCGGGTTCCACCGAAAGGACATTTGATGACTAAAAAGAAAACCGCCATGATCGAGGACGTTTTCGCCGTCTTGCCGCTGCGCGATATTGTGGTGTTTCCGCACATGATCGTGCCGTTGTTCGTCGGGCGCGAAAAGTCGATCGCCGCACTTGAAGAAGTCATGCGCGAGGACAAGCGTATTCTGCTGGTTGCCCAGAAGAACGCCTCCGATGATGATCCGGCCGCCGATCAGATGTACGACGTCGGCACCATTGGATCTATCCTGCAACTTTTGAAGTTGCCGGACGGCACAGTCAAGGTGCTGGTTGAAGGCTTGGAGCGCGCACAGATCGTCTCCTACACCGAGCGAGCCGACTTTTTCGAGGCCAAGGCCACGACCATTGAAGGTTCCGACGCCGATGGTGGCGAAACCGAAGCGCTTGCCCGTACAGCGGTTACCCAGTTTGAAAGCTATGTGAAGCTGAACAAGAAGGTGCCGCAGGAAGCGGTGACATCGATCACCCAGATCGACGACTACGCCAAGCTTGCCGACAGCATCGCGGCTCACCTCGCCATCAAGATTTCCGAAAAGCAGGAATTGCTGGAAACCGCCTCCGTCGCCCGCCGACTTGAGAAAGTATACGGCCTGATGGAGAGCGAGATTTCGGTCCTGCAGGTCGAAAAGCGTATTCGCTCACGGGTCAAGCGCCAGATGGAGAAGACCCAGCGCGAGTACTATCTCAACGAACAGATGAAGGCGATCCAGAAGGAACTCGGTGATGGCGATGACCATGACGAGATGGCCGAACTGGAACAGCGCATTACCAAGACCAAGCTGTCCAAGGAGGCCCGTGAAAAGGCCAACGCGGAAATGAAAAAACTCAAGCAGATGTCGCCGATGTCTGCCGAAGCCACGGTCGTGCGCAACTACCTCGACTGGTTGCTGTCCATTCCGTGGGGCAAGAAGTCCCGCGTGAAAAATGATCTTGCCAAGGCGGAAGCCGTGCTTGAAGGCGACCATTACGGTCTGGAAAAGGTCAAGGAACGCATCGTCGAATATCTTGCGGTGCAGGCGCGTGCCAACAAGCTGCGCGGACCGATTTTGTGCCTGGTTGGACCTCCCGGCGTCGGCAAGACCTCGCTGGCCAAGTCAATCGCCAAGGCCACCGGCCGTGAATACGTACGCATGTCGCTCGGCGGTGTGCGCGATGAAGCGGAAATCCGCGGCCACCGGCGCACCTACATCGGATCGATGCCCGGCAAGGTCATCCAGTCCATGAAGAAGGCCAAGAAATCCAATCCGCTGTTCCTTCTCGATGAGATCGACAAGATGGGAATGGATTTCCGTGGCGACCCGTCGTCGGCCTTGCTGGAAGTGCTGGATCCCGAACAGAATTCAACCTTCATGGACCATTACCTGGAGGTCGAGTACGACCTGTCGAATGTCATGTTCGTGACCACGGCGAACTCACTGAACATCCCCGGTCCGTTGATGGATCGCATGGAGATCATCCGCATTGCCGGGTACACCGAAGACGAGAAGTTCGAGATCGCCCGTCGGCACCTGTTGTCGAAGGCGCTAGAGAACCATGGTCTCGGCAAGGGTGAATTCGAACTCACCGATGACGGGCTCACCGAAGTGGTGCGCCGCTATACCCGCGAAGCCGGGGTGCGTAACCTGGAGCGCGAATTGAATACGCTTTGCCGCAAGGCGGTGAAGGAGATCGTTCTCGCCAAGGGCGCCAAGAAGAAGGTCAAGGTAACCGCCAAGAACATGGCCGACTTCCTGGGTGTTCCGAAATACCGCTACGGCATGGCCGAACTGGAAGATCAGGTCGGTGTTGTTACCGGACTGGCTTGGACCGAAGTCGGCGGCGAACTGCTGACCATCGAAGCGGTGATGATGCCGGGCAAGGGCAAGATGACCGTGACCGGCAATCTGCGTGATGTCATGAAGGAGTCGATTTCGGCTGCATCGTCCTATGTACGCTCGCGTTCGACAGACATTGGCATCAAGCCGCCGGTGTTCGACAAGAAGGACATCCACGTGCACGTGCCGGAGGGTGCAACGCCGAAAGACGGCCCGTCTGCAGGTGTCGCCATGGTCACCGCGATCACCTCGGTTCTGACCGGTATTCCGATCAGGCGTGAAGTGGCCATGACCGGTGAAATAACGCTTCGTGGCCGGGTCCTGCCCATTGGCGGTCTGAAGGAAAAATTGCTGGCGGCGTTGCGCGGCGGTATCACCAAGGTGCTGATCCCGGAAGAAAACGCCAAGGACCTTGCCGATATTCCGGACAATGTGAAAAACGGCCTGGAAATTGTGCCGGTATCCCATGCCGATGAAGTGCTCAAGCATGCGCTGGTGTCCGAACCGGAAGCCATCGAGTGGGACGAGGCGGCTGAAGAAGCCGCGGCCGAGGCAGCTGCCGACGCGGCGAAGTCATCCGGCGAGAACGTGACGGCTCACTGACAGCCTGCCACGAGTTCAAACTGACTGCCGGTTTGTCCGGTCCAATGCATTTCAGGGCGCGACCAGATTGTCTGGTCGCGCCCTTTGGTTGACAGGCTTTGGGCAGGTACAAGCGGTGGTTGTCTGTTGACGTCGGGGCTTTCTGGCCTGCGCAACAAATGGCGGCCGAAAGCCTGCGTGGCGTCCGCCAAAACGGTTTGAAATCAACAAGTTCTTCGAATCAAATTTGCCAAAAATGCGCAAATCCCAGTTTTTGGCCAAATCCAGCCATAAACCCGCGCATCAATAAGTGCATGTAAACATGACGGTTTTTCAGGCAATTGCGCATACCTCTTGCATTAATTGGCTGAAATCCGCGACTTTCAGTGCTGAGGCGTTCGTACTTGAGTATCCATTGTTGGAAATCTGGTGAAAGGATCCATTCACATGAACAAAAATGATCTCATCTCAAAGGTTGCTGAAGACGCCAAGCTCACCAAGGGTGAAGCAGGTGAAGCAATCGAAGCTACTCTGGCGAACATCCAGAAAGCACTGATGCAGGGCGATGACGTGCGCCTTGTCGGCTTCGGCACATTTTCCGTAGGTCAGCGCGCTGCATCCACCGGTCGCGACCCTCGCACCGGTCAGGCCATCGACATTCCGGCGTCCAAGAATGCCAAGTTCAAGGCTGGCAAAATCCTCAAGGAGGCGGTTAACGGCTAGACCAGACCGACTTCCAGCCGCGGCCTGTAAGCGGGTCGCGTGCACATATCAGGCCCTGCGTGCTCTTCAGAACAGACGCAGGGCCAAATTTATTTAAAACGGCGCTTGCCCAAACGGGCACGGGGCGCTAATACATCGGCCTGATTAGTGAGGGCGATTAGCTCAGTTGGTAGAGCATCTCGTTTACACCGAGAGGGTCGGCAGTTCGAGCCTGTCATCGCCCACCATTCCACAAGTCAAAAGGCGCTGTGATCCATGCTTTCAATTGAAGAGTTGAGGGCCCATGGACTCGAATTCCTGGACAAGGTCACGGGCTGGGCCACATCACCGCAATTCTATGCGCAGGTCGGTGCCATTGTGGTTGCGGTGCTTGTTGCGCGGATTGTTGCGGCACAGCTTCGAAAGCGTGTGCCCGTGTTGCGCGAGCCGGTGGCCGAGGATCACAAGTTTGCCCGCTGGCTGAACTTTGCCCACTCGCTGCGCGACCTGCTTTTCCCGGTCTGCGCGGTGCTGTTCCTGGCCATCGCGATACAGGTTTGCCTGGCCGCAGTCGGCAGCGCCTGGCTGGTCCGCATTGCCCAGTCGGTTGGGGTTGTTGGCGTCCTGTACGCAGCGATAAACCAGTTCATCACCCATCCCCTTGTCCGCGCTGCGGCCATCTATGTCGGTATTCCCATCGCTACCCTGCAGGTGTTCGGCTGGTGGGACGAGACCACCGCCTTCCTGGACAGTATTTCACTGGAAGTCGGCAACATACGCATCTCGCTCTTCTTCCTGGCCAAGGCGGCCGTCTTCGGTGCCTTGCTGTTCTGGCTGGGCAGGATGTCGACGACGGCAGGTCAAAAGGCGATCCGCAACCAGAAAGACCTCGACAAGGCGACCAAGGAATTGTTCGCCAAGCTGTTCGAGATCGTGCTGTTCATCATCGTGTTCATCCTGCTGCTGCAGATCCTCGGTCTCGACCTGACCGCGCTGACGGTGTTTGGCGGCGCGCTGGGTGTCGGCCTCGGCTTCGGATTGCAGCAGATCGCGTCCAACTTCATCTCAGGCATCATCATCCTGTTGGAGCGCTCGCTCGGTGTGGGGGATTATATCGAGATGGAAGACGGCAAGGCCGGCATACTGAAAGAGTTGAACATGCGCTCGTCGACGCTGGAAACCTTCGACGGCAAGGAAATCATGGTGCCGAATGAAAAATTCATCACCACGAGCTTCGTCAACTGGACCCGCGATGATCCGCGCCAGCGCTTCGAGGTGGAGTTCTCGGTCGCCTATGAAAGTGACATCCATGAAGTCATCCGATTGGTCTCCGCGGCCGTGGCCAAGCACAAGTCCGTGCTCAGTGACCCGGAACCGCCGGATACCGAACTGCGCGGCTTCGGCGATTCAGGGGTCAACCTGGCCGTAGAGTTCTGGGCCGAGGGCCTGGACGACGGCAAGAACAGGTTCACTGCCGACATTCTTCTGGTTGTCTGGGATACGCTCAAGGCCAATAATGTTTCCATCCCGTTCCCGCAGCGCGAAGTGCGCGTGCTGGGCGATCCTCCCAAGCTGGCAATCAAGCGCAAGAAGCCTGACGACGCCTGAACAGGGTGAGCGGTGAATTTCTTTGCCGGGAACCCGCACAATCGGGCGATGGCGGCTTGACTTGCGACAGCGAACTGAGTAATCCACCCCAACCAACGCAAACCGTCGGGCGCAAGCCCGGTTTGCCTTACATCGCGCGGGTGTAGCTCAGTTGGTTAGAGTGCCGGCCTGTCACGCCGGAGGTCGCGGGTTCGAGCCCCGTCACTCGCGCCATTTTTTCAATGTCATGGCTGATTTTGGCCTTTGGGATTTTGGGAGATTTTCGGCAAAGTTCCCAAAAATGTTCCCAATTCGTCCCAACAGCAAATCTACGTCCATTGTTTTCAATGGATAAATTCCATTCAGAATATAGTTAAAAGCCGGCCCCGGCTTAATCCGGTTCGGTCAGTAGCGGTCGATACGGGTTCAGCACCTAATCGACGCGCGGCACATAGCTTCGGCGCTCGGCGTCCAGCAGCACCCCCCACGCCTCGTCGAACGGGTGTACCGCATCAGTCGGGATTTGCGATTGCGGTCCGCCCCGGACGAGTGGCTTGCC
>JBPCVV010000135.1:0-12570 GCA_051010195.1 Anderseniella sp.
ACCCAGCGCGCCGTGTCGGGCGCGGCATACTCCCAGCCGGAATCGAGGCTCTGTTCGGCCGTGGCCGCAAAATACCCCATGCCGGCAAGCGCTGCGGCGGACAGCGCCCAGTCATACCATTGCGGGATAGCGGGTGCGCCCTTGGACATCTTGAAGCACAAGAACACCTGGGCCAGGAACAGGCCGCCGAGCAGGTACAAATACTGGCCTTGCAACAGCGTGGTGACATACCTGCCGAAGCCGAACAGCTGGTACACCGACAGGGCAATGCCGGCCACGGTCAAGACAACCACGGCGGTGCGGGCCGGCGCGCCGATATGAGAGCGCGCCAGCGTCGGTTCGGCGTTCACCAGCCCGGCAGGCTTCGCCTGCTTGGTTTCAGATGCATCGGTCAGGATAGTGCCCCTTCACCCTGAGCTTGCGTGGCCACGAGCGGGGCCGCACGCACTATTGGGTCTGAAGTATAAAGATCGGGATGAGTTTTGGTTCATTGAACCAAAACTCATCAACCTGATCGCCACTAAAATGCCCTAGAATACCACCTCGAAACCACCGGCCTTCAGCGCGTCGCGGCGCTTCTTGTCCCAGGCTTCCGCCCAGTTTTCCGGGTTTTCGTCCTTGAGCTGCTGCCAGGCCGCCTGCAGGGTCTGCTGGCGTTTGACAAGGTTGTCATTGTGGGCCTGGGCGGCGTCGGTCCAGGCACCGATTTCCTTGTAATAGCGGATCGCGCCGTCGTGATAGGGCGCAACCCATTGGAAGTTCTGCTTGTCCTTCGACCAGCCGCCAATGCCCGGCGCCTTGCCGTCATATTGCGGGAACAGCTCCACCATGGCCCTGGTCATGTTGTAGACGAGATCGGCATCCTGCGACGCCATGGCGGTTAGCACCGGGTAGGCATAACCCGCCGTGGGCACCGGCTCGCCACCGTCTATGCCGGCGCCGACCTTGGCGTTTACGGGAGAAAAGAACGGCGCAATCGCCTGCATGCGGGCCAGGCCTTCCTTGTTGTCGGGGTCGATCTCGGGCCACACCAGGCCGCGCGGATTGGCTTCCTGGGCGTAAGCCAGGCCGGAATTGGTCGAGGCGAACACCGCGTCCACCTCATTGTTGCCCATGCCCTTCCACGAGGCGCTGAAACCGCCGAAGTCGACCCGCTTCACGTCCTCCCAGGTCAGCCCGCCATAGGCGAGATAGGCTTCGTTGTTGACGTTCAGCGCCGGGGCGCCCTTGACCCATGCAACCCGCATGCCCTTCAGGTCTGAATAGGTGAAGCCCTTGCAGTCCGGCTTGCCGACCTTTTCGCACACGTCCTTGGCCACGCCCATGGACAGCCCGACCGCGCCGCCATTGTTGGCCATCAGCACGCGTACCGGCTGCGGCCCCCAGTTTTCGGCACCGAACTGGAACACGCCTTCCTGGGCCATGAACGACCCACCGACGCCGGTGGCGGAAAACTGCACCTTGCCCTGGCGCAGCGGCTCGGTGCGCGCCACGTCGTTCTTGCCGGGCAGCACCCGCAAATTAGTGCCGGTGGCGGTTTTCAGCGCCGCGCCGATGGCGACCGACTGGTTGTATCCGGCAGACCCGGTGCCGTAGGCGGTCCAGGCCAGCTGGCCCGGCAGCTTGATGTCGGCGGCGTATGCCTGGCCGGCCAGGGCCAGTGCCGCCGCACCCAGGGCAAGTGTTCTTACGCAATTCATTCCTGATTTCCTCCTGATCACGGTTCGCGGGAGCTCTGGAACGGCTCCCTCGCAATGACCTTTTTTGCCGCGGCTGTGTCCGCCGCTCGCCTTGCCGTCCCGGCTGAGTTCAATCAACTTGATATGTCGCCGGGAAAGAGACTTGTACGAATGAAGTTTGTTGGCAAGGCCAATAATGAAAATGTGTCCCACGTTGGTTGCCAATGACATCTGATCGGCGCTGCAAACACCATATTGTGACACAAAGTTGTGTCACATGCGGCACTTGTACCACTGGAAACATTCTAATGTTTTACGCCATAAGAAGACTGCACATTGGGTGAGGATTAAGAGTTGATGGACTACGCAGGGTTTTTTGAACAGCAATTGGCCGGTCTTCGCGACGAGGGCCGCTATCGTGTCTTCGCCGACCTGGCGCGCCACCAGGGCCAGTTCCCCAAGGCCGCACGCTACAAGACCGACGGGTCGGTCTGCGACGTGACGGTGTGGTGTTCCAACGACTATCTCGGCATGGGCCAGAACAAGGACGTCATCGCCGCCATGACCGCGGCCATCCAGCAGTGCGGCGCCGGCGCTGGCGGCACCCGCAACATCTCCGGCACCAATCATCACCATGTCGAGTTGGAGCGTGAACTGGCCGACCTGCACGGCAAGGAAGCAGCCCTGATCTTCACCTCCGGCTATGTGTCCAACTGGGCCTCGCTGGGGACGCTGGCCTCGAAACTGCCAGGCTGCGTGGTGTTTTCCGATTCCGACAACCATGCCTCGATGATCGAGGGCATCCGCCATTCCAAGGCCGAACGCCACATCTGGAAGCACAATGATCCGGAAGACCTGGACCGCCTGCTGTCTACGGTCGACCCGGACCGGCCCAAGCTGGTGGCATTTGAGAGTGTCTACTCCATGGACGGGGACATTTCACCCATCGCCGAAATCTGCGACGTGGCCGAAAAGCACAACGCGCTTACCTATCTGGATGAAGTGCACGCCGTCGGCATGTACGGCCCGCGCGGCGGCGGTGTTGCGGAGCGTGAGAGGCTAATGCACCGGCTCGATGTCATCGAGGGAACGCTCGGCAAGGCGTTCGGCGTCATGGGCGGCTACATCACCGCATCGGCGCAGGTGTGCGACTTCGTGCGCTCATTTGCCTCCGGTTTCATCTTTACAACCGCCTTGCCGCCTGCTGTGGCAGCAGGCGCCATTGCTTCGATCAAGCACCTGAAGCAGTCCGACACCGAGCGTCTGCAACAGCGCGAGATGGTGGCGGCCCTGCGCGCCGGCCTTGATGGTGCCGGCATTCCGCATATGCCGAATGACAGCCACATCGTGCCGGTCATGGTCGGCGATGCGGTCAAGTGCAAGTGGATTTCCGACTGGCTGTTAGACAATGCCGGTATCTACGTGCAGCCGATCAACTACCCGACCGTGCCCAAGGGCAGCGAGCGGCTGCGCTTTACGCCGACGCCGCTGCACACCCAGGCCGACATCGACCACCTGGTCGCCGCGCTGAACCAACTGTGGTCCCAGTGCGCCCTGGCACGCGCGGTGGCCTGAGGCTCCAGAAGCATTGAGTGCCCCCGGAGCCCTTGAGGTTCCCGGCCTGAGGCTCTAGAAACTTGCCGGGCCTGACGGCCGTCACCATCCGGAAACTGGCAAGGGTTTACTCAACATGACAAGAAACGGAGGCCAGTTGCTGGTCGCGTGCCTGAAGTCGCTTGGCGCAAAAACCGCGTACGGTGTGCCCGGTGAAAGCTACCTCGCGGTGCTCGACGCGCTGCACGATACCAAGGGCGCGCTGGATTTCGTGCTGTGCCGCAATGAGGGTGGCGCCGGTTTCATGGCCGCCGCCCACGGCAAGCTCACCGGCGAGCCCGGCATCTGCCTGGTGACGCGCGGGCCGGGTGCCACCAATGCCTCCATCGGCGTGCACACGGCACGCCAGGACTCTTCGCCGATGATCCTGTTCGTCGGTCAGGTCGGCACCGACCAGCGCGACCGCGAGGCCTTCCAGGAAGTCAACTACCGCCAGTTTCACGGGGCCATCGCCAAGTGGGCGGTCGAGATCGACCAGGTCGAGCGCATACCGGAACTGGTGTCGCGCGCGTGGGCAACAGCCCTGTCCGGCAGGCCCGGACCTGTCGTGGTCGCCCTGCCGGAAGACATGCTGACCAGCCTCACCGATGTGGGCCCATGCGATCCGGTCACCATTCCCGAAGCCGCGCCGGCGCCTGAGACAATCACGGCGCTTGAGCAGGAGCTTGCAAACGCCAAGAAGCCGCTGATCATCGCCGGCGGCGGCGGGTGGTCCGACGAGGGTGCGCGGGCACTGCAGGGCTTTGCCGAGGCAAGCGACATCCCCGTCGTGGTGGCGTTCCGCTCGCAGGATCTGATCGACAACCTGTCGGATGTCTATGCCGGCGATGCCGGTGTCGGCATGTTTCCGCAGACCCGTCAGCTGATCACCGAGGCTGACCTGATCATCGCGGTCAACATCCGCTTCGGCGAAATGATCGCCGATGCCTGGAGCCTGCTCGAGGTTCCCAATCCGGCCAAGCGCATCGTGCACGCTCATGCATCCGACGCCGAGATCGGCAAGATCTACGCCGCCCATGTGCCGGTGCATTCAGGCCCCAACAATTTTTCCCGGGCCATCGAAAAGCTCACCGTGAAAGGCGGCTGGGCCGACTGGCGCGAGCAGGCCCGCGCCGGTTACCTGGCCTATGTGGACGCGCCCGCCCAGCCCGGCTCGGTTGACATGGTGGCGGTCATGGCACACCTGCGCGATGTGTTGCCGGATGATGTCATCATCACCAATGGCGCGGGCAATTTCGCCACCTGGCCGGGCCGCTTCATGCGCTACGGGCCGGAGCAGCGCCTGGTGGGTCCGCAAAGCGGCTCCATGGGCTATGGCGTGCCGGCGGCAATCGCTGCCAAGGTCAATCATCCGGATCGGCTTGTGGTGTGCTTTGCAGGCGACGGCGATTTCCAGATGAACTGCCAGGAACTCGGATCGGCGCGCCAGGCCAGGGCCCAGCCGGTGATCCTGATCGTCAACAACGGCACCTACGGAACCATCCGCATGCACCAGGAAAAGACCTATCCCGAACGGGTGTCGGGCACCGAGATCGAAAACCCGGACTTTTCCATGCTGGCCCAAGCCTACGGTTTTCATGGCGAAAGGGTCGAGACAACGGCGGATTTCGCCACCGCTTTCGAGCGCGCCTGTGCGTCTGAGACAGGTGCGGTGCTTGATTTGAACGTGTCGGCGGAATCCCTGTCACCGCGCCAGACCCTGTCGCAGATGCGCGAGGCCGGCATCAAGGCCAGGGACTCCAAATAGTCCCCCCGACTGCGGTCCAGGCTTGCCATTGAGTGAAATTCACGAAACTGCTGGTTGATCTTGTCCCGAAACTTGCGCAGTGTTCTGACCATACTGAAACCTCGGAGAATTTTATGCCTACCGTCAATCGCTTTGCCGACTTTCACGATGAGATCACCGCCTGGCGCCGCGACCTGCACGCCAACCCGGAAATCCTGTTCGACGTGCATCGCACCGCAGGCGTCGTGGCCGACAAGCTGAAGGAGTTCGGTGTCGACGAGATTGTAACCGGCATTGGCCGCACAGGGGTTGTCGGCGTTATTCACGGCAACTCCAACAAGTCCGGCCGGGTGATCGGCATGCGCGCCGATATGGATGCGCTGCCCATTCAGGAAATCCGTGATCTCGAGCACAAGTCCACCATTGACGGCGCCATGCATGCCTGCGGTCATGACGGGCATACGTCGATGTTGCTCGGTGCCGCCAAGTACCTGTCCGAGACCCGCAACTTCGACGGCACCGCAATCGTGATCTTCCAGCCGGCCGAAGAAGGCGGTGGCGGCGGCCGTGAAATGGTCGACGAGGGCATGATGGACCGCTTCAACATCCAGCAGGTGTTCGGCATGCACAACATGCCCGACCTGCCGGTGGGCCAGTTTGCCATTCGCCCCGGCGGCCTGATGGCATCGGCTGACTTTTTCTCCATCGACATCGAAGGCAGGGGTGGCCATGCGGCGCGCCCCAATGGCTGCATCGACCCGGCCATCGTGGTCGCCCAGATCGTCAACGGCTTCCAGTCCATCGTGTCGCGCAACACCGACCCGATCGAAAGCATGGTGATCTCGACAACCCAGATTCACCTTGGTGACGCAGACAATGTGATCCCGCAGACAGCCCGCATGAGCGGCACAGTACGCACCCTGAAGCCGGAGGTTCGTGATCTGGCTGAACAGCGCATGAAGGCGGTGTGCGAGAACATCGGCGCCGCGTTTGAAGCCAAGGTCAAGCTGAGCTACGCACGCAATTACCCGGTCACCGTGAACCATCCGGAAGAAACCGCGTTTGCCGCGTCCGTGGCCCGCCAGGTTGTCGGCGCCGGCAATGTCGACGAGAACACGCCTCCGGTCATGGGCGGTGAGGACTTCTCCTTCATGCTGGAAGCGCGCCCCGGCGCCTTCATCTTCGTCGGCCAGGGCGACACCGCCGGGCTGCATCATCCCGAATATGATTTCAACGACGAGATCATACCCATCGGCTGCTCGTACTGGGCACGCCTGGCAGAAACGGCCATGCCGATAGAAAACTGAGAAAAGGGGCACCGGGGCTGATGGGCAGTATCCTTTTTCGCAACGCCACGCTGGTTGACGGCACCGTCGATGAAGCCCGGTCCGGCTTTGATCTGCTGGTTGAAGACGACCGCATCAAGGAAATATCCGACAAGCCGCTGACCGCGGCATCCGGCACCCGCGACATCGACCTCAAGGGCAAGACGCTGATGCCCGGGCTTATCGATGCTCATGTCCACGTCAAGGCGACCATGCTCAATCTGGGTCGTCTCAATGATGTGCCGGTCACCTACCTCATCGCCAGCGCCGCCCAGATCATGAAGGCCATGCTGATGCGCGGCTTCACCACGGTACGCGATGCCGCCGGTGCTGACCGCGGCATGGCCGATGCGGTTGATCACAACCTGATCGTCGGCCCGCGCCTGTTCGTGTCGGGCCTGGCCCTGTCGCAGACCGGCGGGCACTGTGATTTCCGCGCCCCGACGGAAATGTCCACCATCATCACCTGCGCCTGCCAGGTCTCTGCCCAGCAACTGGGTCGCATCGCCGACGGCGTCGACGAGTGCCGGCGCGCGGCCCGCGATGAACTGCGCAAAGGGGCGAACCAGCTCAAGATCATGGCCGGCGGCGGCGTCGCATCACCGACGGATCCGATCCAGAACACCCAGTACTCGGTGGACGAAATGCGCGCCATCGTAGAGGAATGCGATGCCTGGCATACCTATGCCACCGCCCATGCCTATACGCCTCATGCCATCAAGCGCGTGGTGGAGTGCGGCGTGCGCTGTGTCGAGCACGGCAACCTGATCGACGAGGAGGCAGCCAGCCTGATGGCCGACAACGGCGTCTACCATGTGCCGACCAGCATCACCTATTTCGCCATGAACAAGCACGGCGCCGATTTCGGCATGCCGGACGTGTCCATGCAGAAGCTCGGCGAGATCGTTGATGCCGGCATGAAGGCGGTCGAGATCAGCATGAACGCCGGTGTGAAGATCGGCCATGGCAGTGACCTTCTTGGCCCCTTGCACAAATACCAGTCAGACGAGTTTTCGTTGAAGGCATCGGTGATGGGCAATCATGGCGCCATCAGATCAGCCACCATGACCAATGCGGAAATACTCAGGCAGGACACCGAACTGGGACAGTTGAAGCCAGGCTTCAAGGCCGACCTTATTGTTGTCGACGGCAATCCGCTCGATGATATCGGTGTGCTGGAGGGTGATGGAGCGCATGTCCGGCTGGTGATGCGAGACGGAATGATTTTCAAGGACGAGATGGCGGCATCACCTTAGGGCCCGGACCCTTGGCACAATTCCAAATCCTGCAGTCCGCAATTGCAGACTGCGTGTCTTTGGGGTTAGGGTTCGACCCACAAACATAACGGTTAGCAACAGGGAGTAAAAATGACCATGTTAAGTAAAACACTTAAAGCACTGCTGGTAGGCACAACGGTCGTGGCCGGGGCATCGGCTGCAAACGCGGAAACCTTCAGGTGGGCGTTTCAGGGTGACGCTCAGACACTGGACCCACATGGCCTTTTTGAGACGCTGACACTGGGCTTCCAGGGAAACATCTATGAAGGCCTGGTTAAGCGCAACGACAAGATGGAGATCGTTGGTGCATTGGCGGAAAGCTGGGAGAACATTGAACCGACCGTATGGCGTTTCAAGCTGCGTCCCGGTGTAAAGTTCCACAATGGCAATGATCTCACGGCTGATGACGTGGTGTTTTCGGTCAACCGGTTGAACACTGAAGGCTCCGACATGAAAGTGGTCGCAGCCCTGATCAAGGAAGCCAAGGCTGTCGATGATCTGACGGTTGACATCATTACCCCGACGCCGAATCCGATCCTGCCGAACCAGTTTGAAATCTTCTACATCATGGACAAGCAGTGGGCCGAAGAACACAAGGCCACGGAAGCCACCAATGTGAAGGGCGGCGACGAGGGCAACCATGCCAACCTCAACGCTAACGGCACCGGCCCGTTCATCGTGAAGTCCCGTCAGACCGGCGTTAAAACCGTGCTGACCCGCAATCCCGACTATTGGGACAAGGGCATGAAGTCCAATATCACCGAGGCCATCTTTACCCCGATTGCCCAGGATGCAACCCGGGTGGCCGCGCTGATTTCAGGCAATATCGATCTTGCCTATCCGATGCCGGTGCAGGACTGGAAGCGATTGCAAGATGCTGATGGCGTCAAACCACTGGCAGGCCCGGAAGCACGCACCATCTTCCTCGGTTTCGACCAGTTGCGCGACGAACTGACAACGTCAAACATCAAGGGCAAGAACCCGTTCAAGGATGTACGCGTGCGCAAGGCGTTTATGCACGCCATCAACGTTGATGCCATCAAGCAGAAGGTGATGCGCGGTGCGTCCATTCCTGCAGGCTTGATGGTTGCGCCGCAGATCAACGGCTACAGCGAAGCCTTGAACGTTCGTATGCCATATGACGTTGACGCAGCCAAGAAACTGATGGAAGAGGCAGGTTATGCTGACGGGTTTGAAGTCACCATGGACTGTCCGAACGATCGCTATGTCAATGATGAGCAGATCTGCCAGGCGTCTGCAGCCATGCTGGCAAAGATCAACGTCAAGGTGAACCTGCTGGCCCAGACCAAGTCGAAATACTTCGGCAAGGTACTGGCCCAGAACGGCTATGACACCAGCTTCTTCCTGCTCGGATGGACGCCGTCGACTTTTGACAGCCACAACGTGATTTCATCGCTGATCGCCTGCCGCGGAGGTGAAGATAAGATCGGCTCGTTCAATCTCGGCGGTTATTGCAACCCGAAGATCAATGAACTGGTCATCAAGATTCAGTCTGAAACCGATCAGGCAAAGCGTCAGGCGATGATCGACGAAGTGTTCACGATCCACAAGGACGAAGTCGGTCACATCCCGCTGCACCAGCAGCCGCTGTCGTGGGGTGTGTCGGACAAGGTCGAGGTGGTGCAGCGCCCCGACAACCAGTTCGACCTGCGCTACGCAGTGGTCAAGAAATAACCACCGCTTACCGGCAATCACGGCCGGACCATCCGTCAGTTCATCTGATCGATGGTCCGGTCTTCACATATTTCAGTGTGACAGGATCTGATGCTTACCTTCATTGCAAAACGGCTCGTGCAGTCAATCGTGGTCATGCTGACCGTGGCGCTGATCGCGTTTTCGCTGTTTCGCTATGTAGGTGACCCGATCAACAACATGGTGGGCCAGGACACCACCCTGGAGCAGCGCGAAGAGCTGAAGGAACGGCTTGGCCTGAACGATGGTTTCCTGGTGCAGTTCGGCCGCTTCGCCGTCAATGCCGCGCAGGGCAATTTCGGCTTTTCCTACCAGCACCGCAGGCCTGTGTCCGACCTGATCGCGGAACGCCTGCCGGCCACGCTCGAATTGTCGCTGGTGTCGGCATTTCTGGCCATGGCCATCGGCATTCCCATGGGCGTTTACACGGCGATCCGGCGAAACAGCTGGCTGTCGCACTCCTTCATGACGCTGTCGCTGGTCGGCATATCGCTGCCGACATTCCTGATCGGCATATTGCTGATCTTGCTGTTTGGCGTGGTGCTGAGATGGTTACCCACGTTCGGGCGCGGCGACGTGGTCCAGCTTGGCTGGTGGTCAACGGGTCTGCTGACGGCGTCGGGCCTGAAATCACTGATCATGCCGGCCATCACCCTTGCCCTGTTTCAGATGACGCTGATCATGCGCCTGGTGCGTTCTGAAATGCTCGAGGTCATGCGCACCGATTTTGTCAAGTTCGCCCGTGCCCGCGGCCTGGCAGAGCGCTATGTGAACTTCGTCGTCGCCCTGAAAAACACCATGGTGCCGGTGATCACCATCACCGGACTGCAGCTCGGATCGATCATCGCTTTCGCCATCATTACCGAAAGCGTGTTCCAGTGGCCGGGCATGGGCCTGCTGTTCATCCAGGCAGTGGGCAATGTGGATATCCCCATCATGGCGGCTTACCTGGTGCTGATCGCGTTCTTCTTCGTGGTGATCAACCTGATCGTCGACATGCTGTATGTGGTTGTTGATCCGCGCCTGCGCGTCGACAGCGCCGGCGGGCATTAGGGATCGGGGGGCGGCAATGGCTGACACAACGGTGCAAAACACCCAGAAGAGCTGGCTGGCCCGGGCTGCCGACAGTGACCTGTGGTACAGTTTCTGCCGGTCACCGGTGACGATCATATCGGCCATCCTGACGGTGCTGTTTTTCGTATCCGCGATATTCGCCAACTGGATCGCGCCGCACAATCCGTTTGACCTGGCCTCGATTTCCATCATGGATGCGAGCCTGCCGCCAGCCTGGATGGAAGGCAGCGATCCGCGCTTCTGGCTCGGCACAGATGACCAGGGCCGTGATATTTTCTCGACCATCATCTTCGGCGCCAGGATCTCGCTGTTTGTCGGGTTTGCCTCGGTGATCTTTTCGATGATCCTCGGCATTTCGCTGGGCCTGGTCTCCGGCTATGTGGGCGGCCGGCTGGACGCTTTCATCATGCGTGTCGCCGATATCCAGCTGTCATTCCCGGCCATATTGATTGCCCTGCTGATCGACGGCGTGGCGCGCGGTGTGCTGCCGCGCGACATGCACCAGGACCTGGTGTTCTACGTGCTGATTTTCGCCATCGGTATTTCCGGCTGGGTGCAGTATGCGCGCACGGTTCGCGGCTCGACGTTGGTTGAAAAGAACAAGGAATACGTTCAGGCGGCCAGGGTCATCGGCATCGGCCCGCTGATCATTCTGTGGCGGCATATTCTGCCCAATGTCATGGGCCCGGTACTGGTTATTGCCACCATCCACCTGGCCATTGCCGTCATTACCGAAGCGACCCTGTCATTCCTCGGTGTCGGCGTACCGCCGACGACGCCGTCGCTCGGCACGCTGATCCGCATCGGCAATGATTTCCTGTTTTCCGGTGAATGGTGGATCACCATATTCCCCGGCATCGCGCTGGTGCTGCTGGTGCTGGCCATCAACCTGCTCGGCGACTGGCTGCGCGACGCATTGAACCCCAAACTCAGATGAAAGCCGACGTGGAACAGAACAGCCTGCTCACCATTGAAGGCATGAGGGTGGAGTTTCCCAGCCGCCGCGGCCATGTTGTTGCCGTCGAACGTCTTGACCTCACGGTCGAGCCCGGCGAAATCCTTGGCATTGTGGGTGAGTCCGGCGCCGGCAAGTCGACCATCGGAAATGCGGTCATTGGCCTGCTGGAACCGCCCGGCGAGATGACCGAGGGCACCATCCTGCTGAAAGGCGACAGGATCGATCATCTTGACGATGCCGCCCAACGCAAGATACGCGGTGCCCGCATTGGCATGATCTTCCAGGATCCGCTGACCTCGCTGGACCCGCTGCAGACCATCGAGCGCCAGCTTGTCGATACTATCCAGCGCCATCTCAACCTGGCCGAGGCCGAAGCCCGCAGCAGGGCGGTCGACCTGCTTGATCAGGTCGGCATTCCGGACCCGGCCGTGCGCATCGCACAATATCCGCACCAGTTTTCCGGCGGTATGCGCCAGCGCGTGGTGATTGCCCTGGCGCTGTGTGCCGATCCTGAAATGGTCATTGCCGATGAACCCACCACGGCGCTGGATGTGTCTGTACAGGCGCAGATTCTCGACTTGATGAAGGCCCTGTGCCGCGACCGCCAGGTCGGCATGATCCTGATCACCCACGACATGGGGGTGATTTCCGAAACCGCCGACCGGGTGGCAGTGATGTATCGCGGCCGCGTGGTTGAAACCGGCACTACGCAGCAGATCATGTCGAAGCCGACCCATGACTATACCAAGAGCCTGATCTCCGCCGTGCCGCGCCCGGACAAACGCCTGAAACGTTTCCCGCTGGTCACCTATATCGAGGACGCCGAGGAACGCCCCGAAGGGTTGAACCTGGCCACTCACTGGCTCGGCAAGGTGCGCGAGGAACACAAGCTGACCGGTAACCTGGTCGAGTTGAACGACGCTCACATGCGCTTCATCACTCGCCATTCGCTGTTCCCGTCCAGGCGCCTGTACCTGGATGCAGTCAAGGACGTGTCGTTCGCCATTCAGCCCGGAGAAGTGTTTGGTTTGGTGGGCGAGTCCGGTTCGGGCAAGTCGACAATCGCCCGCATGATCACCGGCATCTACAAACCGTCCGGCGGCACCATCACCTTTGACGGCACCGACATGACGGCGCTGGAATCCCGCGCTGCCGCAGCTCCATTCCGGCGCCAGATGCAGATGATCTTCCAGGATCCGTTTTC
>JBPCVV010000136.1:0-32255 GCA_051010195.1 Anderseniella sp.
CCGACACCATAGGCAAGACCGGATGCCGCCAGACCGATCGCCAAGGTCTCAAGTCCGGACTGCCACCATGTTGCCAGGGACCATCGGCTCTTGACGGTGCCGATCAGGAAGAACGCCACCAGCGTCATGGCGAGCGCAATCACGAATGCATCAGCAAACCCGAACACAAACGGTGCCAGCGGGATGGATCCAAACAGAATAAACGAAGCCAAGGTCGCGAGGCCTGATTTCAGTGGTGAGCGCAGGTTGGTGGACAGGCCATACTCATCAACCAGCATGGTGTTGATCCAGGTTTCCTCGCTTGAGGTCACTGCTGCCACCGCATCGTTAAGGGCGGCACCTTCAAGACCCTTGCCCTGCAGGATTTGCCGGATCTCTTCACGTTCGCCGTCTGGCTCCAGCCTGATGTGGCGTTTTTCGATTTCGCGGTAGCGGGCAAGTTCATCAACTTCGGTCTTGGTGCCCGTGTAGTTGCTTGCTGCCATCGAAAATCCGTCTGCCAGCAGATTGGCGAGTCCCAGTATCAGAATAATTTTGGCTGACAGCCCGGCCCCCAGCACGCCTGCGACAATGGCGAATGTGGTGATTGCTCCGTCAATGCCGCCATAGACCCAGTCGCGCAGGTAATTGGGCCGGGTCCCGGTGGCCAGCCTGGCCCTGATGCCTTCAATACTGTGATCGTGTTCGAGCTGCATGGACGTGGTTCCGGAAGTTGCGGGTTGCTGATACTGCTGATACTGACGCACCGACAGATGATACTCCTTGATCAATATCAACGGGTTGCCAGGATAATTCCTGTGCGGACGATTGCCTGGGCGGATCGGACTTCGGGACGCATATGTGTGCATTCGGGATGGTGTGGCGGGAGAGTCCCTTTTGAGTCAATTTGACGCCATAATGGCTGAATAGCCTGCACCGGGTCGAAATGGTCCGGAGCGCGGTTCTGATACAGTCAAAACCTGAAAACCTCCGGCAAGAGTTAGGTTGTTGGGGTTTCACTACATGGACACATGCCATGACCGGACACGGTTCCATGTTCTGAAGGTTATTGTCCTGGCAGCTGGATTTGTGCTGCTGGCATTCGCATCTGCAACCTCACAATCTGTCAAGAAGGCGCCGAACTTCAAGAAGATTGTCGGGCCGAATGCCTGTGCCGAGTGCCACAAGAAGACCACCGAGATCTGGAAGAAGACCCATCATTCCACGACCTTCAAGAAAATGCCGCGCAGCAGGGAAGCCCGCAAGATCGCCAACAAGATGAAGATCAAGCGGATCAAGTCGGAAAGTCTGTGCCTGACCTGCCATTTCACCACCAAGGTCAAGAGGAAGAAGAAAAAGCCGATTGCCGGCATCTCCTGCGAAAGCTGCCATTCCGCCGGTAAAGACTGGGAGAAGGTGCACAGCGAATTTTCCGGCAAGACCGAAAAGACAGAATCCAAGGCCGAAGAAGCGAAACGCTGGAAGAAGGCTGAGAAACTGGGCATGATCCGGCCCGCTGCACTCTATAAGCTGGCCAAGAATTGCTATAGTTGCCACGTGGTTCCACAGGAAAAGCTGGTCAATGTCGGAGGACACCCCGCGGGCAGTTCGTTTGAGCTGGTTTCCTGGTCGCAGGGCGAGGTTCGCCACAATGTCTGGTATTCGAAAGGCAAGTCGAACAACAAGGCCAATGCAGCACGAAAACGCATGCTGTATATCACCGGTCTGGCCGTTGAGCTTGAAACCGCGCTTCGCTCCGTTGCGGTTGCCACCAAGAGCAAGGTATATGCCTTCAGGATGGCCCGGCGTGCCGATGCAGCTCGCAAGAAAATGAAGAAGGTTGCCACCGCGATTCCCAAAGCAGGCGAAGTCGGCAAGATCGTGAAACTGGGATATTCCGCAGGTCTGAAACTCAATAACAAAAAGGCCTTGCTGAAGGCTGCCAAGGGCATTGCACGGACAACGCTGGCCCTGAATTCCAAGTATGACGGAAGTGGATTCGGCGCTGTTGATCCGTTAATTCCGAAAGAAAGCAAGTATAAGGGCGAACCGGCCGAGTAATGCGCCGTTCGTCCTGTTCCGGCTGCGCCGGTGCGACCCCACAATTTCGCCAAATTATGGCCGCGCCATAGCACCTTAGCGCCCCAAATTAACCATACGAAAAGCTACACTTGAAACCTGTAGGGCGTTGAAAAATATAGGTCATCAAGAACCAAGAAAGTTTCCCGCTAGGGAACATCCAGTTTGTGCCGTCGCCGGGCATGACAACCGCAGGGGACAGACCATTGGCGCAAGGCAATCTTGTCAGAAAACCACAGCGTTGGGACGCAGCATTTGGCCGTGAGCGAATTCATGCCGACTGGGTCAACCTGATCCTGTCCTCCCAGATCCTGGGCGAGATCGATCCGGCAGACTTTCCGGAAGATTTGTCACTTGCAGACATCATCACCAATGACTGCGCGATCAGGTGGTACTCGCGCGGAGACATTGTCTACGCTGCCGGCAGTTACGAGACATCGATATTTGTTGTGCTGAACGGTGGTGTCCGTGTGTCGGACGATGCAGGCGCTGAATATGCTGCAGGGCAAACAGCGTTGCCCTGGCTCAGCCCGTTGCTGAAAGGAAAGTTCGGCCGCGGTGAAACCAAGGTGACACGGTTGCCGACGGTTGGGCTTGGACGCTACGAGATGTTCGGCGAGGTGGAGGCCCTGACACGTACGCCGCGCAGCAACACGGCCATTGCCGATGCTGACAAGACGGCGCTCCTGGAGATAACCTGGCCCGGCGCGCGCGAACTGCTGCACTGGTCGGACGCGTTTCGTTACCGGGTGGAGGAATTGTACCGCGCCCGGAGTGTCGAAGTCGGACTGAAGGAAAGCGGACTGTTCGCTGGTGTCGATGCTGAAACACTGGCTGCAATTGCCCGCGAGTGCTCGTTTCAACGCCATGGCAGTTTTGACTGGTCTCACCTTTACCAGCGTGAAAGTGCCGGCAGGCAACAAGGAGAACAGTTGATCGGGCAGGAGCCGCTGATCATCGAACAGGGGCACTATCTGGAAGACATGTTTCTCATTCGCGCCGGCTTCGCGCGCGTCACCGAAACAGCTCACGAAAACGAGTTTTCGGTCGGGTTCCTGGAAAGCGGTGACGTTTTCGGCCTGAACGAGATCGAGGAAGGACTGCTGTTCGGTAGCCATCCGCAAGCCGGCCGGGGTTTGCGCTCAGTCGGCTACACAGACCTGATCCGAATTCCCGAGCACATCGTTGGCAGGTTCATATTGTCGGGCTCCAAACGCGGCGTGAAGGGCATTGCGTCCGCCCCGGGGCGGGTGTCACACGCTGACCTGTCCCTGCTTGATTTTGTAGTCGACAACCGCTTCATCAATGCCACCAATGCCATGGTTATCGACACGACGCGATGTGTCGGCTGTGATGACTGTGTCCGGGCCTGCGCGGCGGCGCATGACGGTATCCCGAGATTTGTCCGAACCGGGCGTACCCATGCCAACCTGATGGTGACCAGCGCCTGTATGCATTGCACGGATCCGGTTTGCCTCATCGATTGCCCGACGGGTGCCATTCACCGCGATGCGTTCAGCGGATCGGTGGTTATTGACGACGACACATGCATCGGATGTGCAACCTGTTCAAGCGCGTGCCCCTACAACAATATCCAGATGAGGGAAGTGAGGGGACCGGACGGCGCCATACTCGTCGATGAAGATGGCAGCACACACCTGAAAGCGACCAAGTGTGATCTGTGCGCCGGACATAGCGGTGGCCCGGCATGCCAGCGGGCCTGTCCGCATGATGCACTCACACGCATCGACATACGTGACATGGACAGTTTGTCTGACCGGCAGTCACGCGTGTAACCAGTATGATTGGTATTGCCCGGAATACAGTGGTCACTCTGATTGTGATTGCGGCTGTCTACTGGTTGGTCGGTTTCTACAGCAGCGCACTGCGTGACCCGAGATTCCTCGACGGTTGGATTCTGACAGCTTTCATGTTCGTGCAGTTGCTGTTTCACATCAGAAAAAAGCTTCCAGCAAGCACGTTCGGCAGGGCCGCCACCTGGCTCAAGATGCATGTGTATCTGGGCTATGTGGTGATTGCCGTCTTCCTGTTTCACACCAGCTTCTCTTTCCCTGAAACCACACTTGAATGGGCCTTGTGGATCCTTTTCGCGCTGGTCGTCGTCAGTGGACTTGTGGGCTTGTATCTGACCACTTCGGTACCCGGCAAACTGCAGCAGCAACATGATGAGCAGATCACCTTCGACCAAATTCCGACGGTTCGCCTGAACCTGTTCCGCGAAGTCAATGCGCTGGTTCTGGATACGGTCACCCCGGACGGGTCGTCGGAGGTTTCCGACTTCTACGTCAACCGGCTGCGGGGATTTTTCAGAAAGCCGCAGAACCTGAGAGCGCATCTGCGCGGATCGCGGCGGCCGTTGGAGCGGATGAGCAGCGAGATTGCCGACCTGGAACGCCGGGTCAATGCGCCGGACAGGAAAACACTGTCGTCAATCAAGAAACTTGTGACGGCCAAGTACGACCTTGATCACCAGTATACCGTTCAGGGGCTGTTGCATTCCTGGCTGTTTGTGCACATTCCGGCAACCTATTCCCTGATCGTCCTGTCAATTCTGCATATAGCGGTTGTATATGCCTATTCGTCAGGAGTCCGGTGACATGAAACTCCTGGACTGGCTCAAGAACCTCACAAGATTTACCCGCAGATCAGAGAACATGCCGCGCCCGAAACGGGACATCGTTTCGTGGTGGCTTGGTTTGTTTACCGCGGGCGTTGTGATGCTGACAATCGGTTATGCGGCGGACACAAAGCTGTTCATGCCTGGCCCACTGACCTCCTCGCACAGCACGCTTGAGCAATGCTCCGACTGCCACTCCGGAGTTTCAAAAGGCCAGTTCGGCTGGCTGCATGCGGTGTTTGCAACTGCGGACCCGCGCAAGGACAGTTCGTCGTGCCTGACCTGCCACAAGATGGGGGAGGAGGTTGCGCATAATCCCCATGGTCTCGAAATGGCGAAGCTTGATGCCTATGTGCGCGAGATCAAAGCAGGGCCGGCCGCACCGGCACTGCCGGTCACAGCCCGGGTCCGCAAGACCGTGTTGCCGGTCGACAGCACCTTCAAGGACGGCGTGTTCTGTGCCACCTGCCACAAGGAACACCAGGGCGGCGATATCAAGCTGAGGGACATGGCGGACGCGCAGTGCCACACCTGTCACCAGGTCCAGTTTGAAAGCTTCAACACCGATCATCCGGATTTTGACAAGTATCCGTTCAGGCGCAGGACCCGGGTCAATTTTGATCATTCCGGCCATTTTGGAAAACACTTCCCCGAGTGGAAGGCAAAGCCGGAAAACGCCGGTACGACACCGGAGTCCTGTTCCGGGTGCCATACGGTGAGCGCGCAGAAGGGGCACATGAATGTCAAGCCGTTTGCCGAGAGCTGCGCCGCCTGTCACCTGGGGCAGATTGTCGGCGCCGAGCGGGCGACAGGTCCGAAGGGTGTCGCCATGCTGATGCTGCCTGGCGTCGATGTTGCGACATTCCGGGAGAAAAAAATTGATATCGGTTCATGGCCGGACGAGTCCGAGGCGGAACTGAGTTCATTGATGAAACTGCTGATTGGCCGCACAGCGGAAGGCCGCAAGATTCTGGCCGCCACGGATGAGCTGGACCTGCTGGATCTGACCCAGGCGAGCGACGAGCAGATTGTCCAGGTCGGGAAACTGGTATGGGAAGTGAAACACCTGTTCCATGCGCTGACGAATTCCGGAACCGCAGACATTCTGAAAGAGCTCGGATCCGACGGCAAAGAGCCGATGGACCAGCAATTGCTCACAAATCTCACAGCGAGCATGCCGCGCGATGTGCTTATTGGCGCTTTGCGGGACTGGTTGCCGAAACTTGGCGAGGAAATCTCACAGCGAGGTGACGGCAAGCGGGCCGAAGTGCCGACACCGGCAACCACGACCTCGGATGCGTCCGATACGGTGTCGGTGGACGGAGCCAACGCCGATCAGGCCGAGAATGCCACGCTGGGCCAGGTTCGCAGTGCATTACCCGGCAGACGCGGCGACCGGCGAGCGCCGAACCGGCCGATCGTGCTTGCCCAGCAGACGGAAAGATGGCGCGTGGACCCGTTTGGCCGGTTGCTCAAGGGCAACCAGCCACCCGAAGAAGATGACGACGATGAGGAAGCAGCCGAGGATGCTGAGCCGGAGGAGGATCTGGCAACCGATGATACCGATGGGGCTGATGAGCCGGATACCGCGGAGGCGGAAGAGTCCACTGCTGATGCTGAGCCTGACACTGGATCCGACGGGGAAACTGACGTGGAAGCCGACAGCGATCTGGAATTGTCCGAAGACAGCCAGCCCGAGCCACTAGAACTGGATACCGACGCGGAAACCTGGGCCCAGTTCGGCGGCTGGTACCGTCAGGATTACACCATCTTTTACAAACCCACCGGGCATTCCGACACCTTCCTAGAGGGCTGGCTTGATTTTTCCGCCAGCAGGTTCAGCAAGGCCCAGGGAAACCTAGCGGCGTCCGTGTTCACGGAACTTACCGGAAAGGATGCGCAAGGCCAGTGCACCAAGTGCCACAGCGTGGATGCGACCGCCAGCCAGGCTCGGATCATGAAATGGACGCCCTCGTCGGCGAAGACCAACGAAAGCCTGTTCACAACGTTCAACCACGAGCCTCACCTGGGTGTGGTCAGCGCGAAAAAGGGCTGCCTCACCTGTCACGAGTTGAGCGGAGCCAAGGGCTACCTGGAGACCTACAAGTCGAATGACCCGAAAAAGTTCGTGTCGAATTTCGCGCCGGTCAAGAAGGAAACCTGCGCCTCGTGTCATGGCAAGAAGGAGGTCCGTCAGGATTGCCTGCTGTGCCACCAGTATCATGTCAATGACATCATCACACCGATCACGCAGACCAAAATTCCGGACAAGTAAGCCAAGCCGAGGCAGGGATCATGCGGCCGAAGCGGTGATGCTTGTTCAGGCAGCTTCATGAAAGCTGCTGAGCCGACGGGTGCAAGTAAGTGCAACCCTATCAGCTTACAGCCGGACGTGGGAATTGCGTGGGCTTTGCTGCTCAGGTGCGGCGGAGTCACATGTCGAGCACGAGATCACTTTGGGGCTGCGCTACGCATGGCAGGCACTTGCCGGGAGCCGGCGTCTTTTCAGGCGTACGCTCATAGTCGACTTCGCCATTTTTCAGGGCAATTGCACAGGTGCCGCAAACGCCCTGCCTGCACCCGCAGCGCGCCTTGATGCCATTGGCCATGGCAAGTTCGAGGATCGATCCGTCGCCGGACTGCCACGCCACTTTCTTTCCCGACCGAGCGAACTCGATCTGAAAGGTTTGTTCGGCCTTGTGTTCGCGTGGTTTTTCAGCTGTGTCGGCTGCAGCGGGGGAGGCGGGACCAAACGCCTCGAACCGGACGTTTTCGGCTGGAACCCCGATGTTTTCAAAGCCTGTGAGAAGAGATCTCATCATCGGCGTGGGTCCGCACAGGTATATTTCACAATCGCGGCCTTCCAGGATGGGCCGCATAAGGTCTGCGGTTATGTGGCCTCTCATGTGGAAATCCACATTGTGCCGGCACGTATTGGTGGGTCTGCTGTAGGCGACAACCATGCGCAGGTTGCGCACCCGGGCAGCCAACTGCTGCAGATGGTCATACATGGCATGCTCGGCCCTGTTGCGCACACCGTAGAACAGCCAGATTTCACGGGTTGATCGTGTGGCGATCAGCGTGTTCAACATGCTGATTATAGGTGTGATGCCGACACCGCCGGCGACGAGGACGACCGGCCTGCCAGAATGTTCCTCAAGGCAGAACGATCCCGCAGGCGCAAAGGCCTCGACGAGCGAGCCAGGTTGCAGGTGATTGTGGAAATAGTCCGATGACTGGCCGGGTGGTGTTCCTTCGGGCGCATTGGCCGGCGCGTCCAGTCTCTTGACGGTGACACGGTAATACCCGCTGGCAGCGGGGCTTTCGGACAGGGAGTAACATCTGGTCACCGGTTCGGGTTCGCCGGGAACAGGCACCGAGAACGTCAGGAACTGGCCGGGCCGAAACGGCGGAATCGATCTGCCGTCATTGGGTTCCAGGTAGAATGAACAGATATCCTGGTTAAGGTTCTCGTAAACCCGGTTAACAACGCGGAATTTGCGCCTGCCTTGCCATGTCAGAGGAACTTCCTGCCGCTGGATCTGGTGGCTCTGGAAAATGCCGGCCGTCGCCTGACGAAACTCGGCAACGTATTTTTTCTCCTGTCGGGCGAACTGGTATCTGCGGCCGGCAAACGACGCCACGCCGATTGCCGCGCGCATGGATGCTGCACCGGCTACCATGATCCCTACAAGCTGTGTAAGTTCGGTCAACTCCATTTGTAATCCCTCATCATCTCCGCACGGCGGCGGTCGCTTGGCACGCAGGCCTCAGTAGACAAACTGAAATTCCGCCCGTCCGCCAAAGTTGTCGTTGCGGCCCTCGTTGATCGTGTAAAAAGTCTCAAACGTCAGCTGGACGTGCTGGCCTATGGCCTGCTGCAACTGGGCGCCGAAGCCAACACTGTCCAGGCCATTGCCGCTGATATCGCGGCGTCCGGCGATTTCCAGAATCAGATTGCGGCGCTTGTCATCCCAAAATGCCTGGTAACCAATGGCACCACCGATGACACTGTCGGACGTGAAAGGATCGATCTCGGCCCCGTAGGTACTGAGGTTGGGTGATGCGAACAGAATGCCGGTATTCGCCAGCGGGCCGCCTACGATGGCTTCCCGGCCGGCCTGCGTGAAATTGCCCAGACCGAGGAAAGAGTTGAGGTAAACGATATCGTCGGATCCAGTGACGGTCTTGGACAACTCGGACGTAATGAGGGTTCCATTACCCACGACATTCCCGTCAATTTCATCTTCGAGTGCAATTGACGTGTTGACCCGAAATGCAGTGCTGACGCCATACAGCCAGGGCAGGCGTTGGATGGCCGAGACACCGAAATAGAGGCCGTCTCCATTGCCGTCATCGTCAACGTAGATCATGTCGTAGTTGAGAGTGCTCAGGTGGGTGTCTGCGGCTATGAACAGGCCGAACATGTTTGCCCCGCGGCCGGGACGGTCGAAATCGTTGCGGTCAAGCCGGTTCCAGCCATACATACCCGAAACCCGCAGGTTGGATGTGCCGGGGAACGGGATATTGTTGCGAACAAAGCCGACCGCATCGATCGTATCGTTTATGATAATGCCTTCCTGGAATATGACCGGCTGGCGCCCGACGGTGAAGCCCAGGTCAATCGGCCGTTGCCCCTCCCGGTCCAAATTGGGGAACAGGCTGCCCAGGTCACCTTCAAAAAACAGGGTTTCGACATTGAAGCCGAATTCATCGTTGAAGCCCTTACTGGCACCTTCGAATGTATACCGTGTGAACCTGTCCGGCCGGTTGTTGTCCGTGGGGCGTATTCCCAGAAGAATTTTTTCGGTTCCGGTGAGCTGAAGATTGACAAACAGGTCAAGCCGGTTGGCGATCTCGGTTTCGCGTTGGTCGGCACCAAAGGACTGAAACGCGGTACGGTTGATCATGTACGCCCACAACCTTGGTTGCCAGACCGCTCCAATAAAGGGGATCTCGAATCCGGGATGCAGGTTACCGGTGTCCAGAAAGCCATTGCCGAGTTCGTACAGGAGCGCTGGCCGGTCCGGCAACCGGTCCTCCTCGTTTTCCGATGTCTCCGTTCTGAAGTCGACGTAGTCGTCTCTCAGGCTGGCAATTTCGGTTCTGTCACCCAACGGCCAGAACGAGCTGTACCAGTGCTCCCCAGTTCTCTCCGCCGGTTCGCCACCCGTCGGTGTTACCAGCGGGTCACTCTTGCTGTGGGCAGTGACGTTGTGCTGGTAGTTTTTTCTGCTCAACTCGGTTGCAGTGGCCGAGATCGAATACAGGATGCCCGGGGTCAGGATCGACAGCATCAGCAATGTGCTGCGCGAAAACCCCTTGAAATGTGGCGTATCCGTCATTGAGTTGCCCTGTTCACTCTCAGTCTTCTTTTCGTTTGGTAGGCACGGGAGGCCTCCGCTAATCCACAAACAATTCTCACTTGACCTGCGGGTCTGCGGTCTGTCGACGACGTCTTGGAACCGCAATGGTCGGAGCCGCACGGCCGGGCGCCACGGTTGCATTGGGGACTGACGCTCCGAACGCGGCGGGTGCCAGCTGGATGGGTCCGGACCCGGAATTCGAAACAGCTGTTGCGCCCAGGGTCACTTCCCTCGTCCACAGCGTCTGGGTTCCGGCAATCAACGCGTCGCCAACCTCGCGAGGTGTCATGTGGAAGTCGAAGCCGACGCTCTGAATGCTGGTGATCAGGTTTATCGGCACGGCCTGCGCCTTCAGCTTGACGGTCGCCTTGTAAGGACCGTTGCCTGTCAACTGGCTGCTGTTGACTTTGTAGGAGGCCCAGCGATGACCGTTTGGCTCGATGCCCTTCTTATGGTTGCGCTCGGTGGCCGGTTCGCCGCTGAACACGAGTGAAGTTGTAGACGGCAGCACGCGGGGCAGGGCAAACGTCGGGAACGGAATTGGAATGACGTGCTCGATTTCACCGCCGCGCCCGTTCTGGGTCACGAAGATTGACTGCAGGCTGAACAGCTGGCTGTCGAGTTCGGCCTTGCCCGCATGAACGTATGAGGAATGACCGTCCCTCAGGTCGCCATTGGCATCCCTGTCGCCAGAGCGGAAAACCACATTGCCACTGCGGTCGGTAACGGTGACCTGGAGCCATACGAGGCGTTCGCCGGTGAAGCCGGTCGGGACGTTGTGGCCGTCAGTGCCGTTGCGAACCTTGACCCGGAAGGCGAGACCGCCAACGTCAGCGCGTTCCACAACCACATCGTCAAGCTTGTATCCGTTGCGCAGAACCTCTAGGCGTGCCCGCTTGGCAAACTCGAGCAATTCGAACTGCTCCTTGAGGATCTCGCGTGCGTCGTAACGATCGTCAACCGACTCCCAGGATTTGGGGAACTTGTACCCTGCAGGGACGGCGTCCTCAAACTTGTCGGTGCCCCAGCCATCCTTGTGCTTGAACTCCAACCATTCGCGCATGGTCTTGAATTCGGCCGCTTTCTGGTTGTGCGGGAAGATACCAGGATGAACAACCGGGTAGTCGGGGCCTGAGAACAGGTGGCGGGTCAGCTTGCGTGTCTTGGTCGGAACATCGCCGATTACCGCGGCAGGCCCTTCATCATAACCTGAAGGTTTGCCTTCAATCTTACCCATGTGGCAGTCCTGACAGGTGACGCCCCGGGCTGCTGCCGGTGACAGGCGGTACTCGCTGAAAGCCTCTTCAAGCCGGAAGCCGTTGAACAAGGTCACATCGTGGCAACTGCCGCAGAACGTCGATGACTTGATCGGCGCGAACACCTTGGCCTTGTTATGAATTTTGCGGCCCGGCTCTTTCTCGTCCGTGACGACGCGGAACTTCTCGGGCTTGTCGAGTACCTGTTCGACGCCTGCATTGCCTTCCGGACCGAAAACCGGTGCGGTCAGCCCGCCTTCGACCAGTGCCAGGCGGCCGCTGACCTTATTGTAGGCCCTGTCGATGCGGTGGCAGACGACACAGGTAATGCCCTCACGAGACGTCGGGTGGCGGTCAAGATTGGACTCGAATGTGCTCTCGCCCAGATTCGCGCCCACCGGGCTGTGGCAACGCAGGCAGAAATCGCCGTTTGAACCGTTGCTCAGCTCGTTGATCTTGTTGTTGAGCGACAGGTAGATCGGGCTGATCTGCGCATAGGCGTGTTGGGAGACCGACCATTCCTTGTAATGCTTGGGATGGCAAATTCCGCAGGTCGCTGCTGCAGGATACCGGTTTTCGACAAACAGCTGCAGGTGCTCTTCAGCGGCGGTAAGGTTTTTCTTGTCCTTGTCATCCTTGCTGGCGGTTTTCTCATAACCGGACTGCTTTTCGTCCGGTTCGGCAACTGTGCGCTCGGGTTCGGACTTGTTGTCCTGTTTGGCACTGTCCTGCTTGACGCTTTCCTGCTTTTTCTTCTTCTTGCCTTTGGCGCCCAGCACCCTGTCTGCCTCGATCAGCAGATCGTCGGTCTGGTCTGACTTGCCAGTTGTGTTGGCCTGGGCCACCTGAATCTTGCCATGCGGCGATTTCATGTTCAGCTCAGACAGGTATTTTTGTAACTCAGTGGTCACCGGCGAACCGCTACCGGTTACAGGAGGATGATTTGGCGCGCGTTTCTTCAACTCGACGAGGTAGTTCTGCAACTCAGCCGACACCGGCGAGATGTTCACGGCGCCCGGGGAGTTGTTTAGAGGGGGATGGCCAGCAGGTAACGATGATCGGCTTTCGGCCTGAGCATCACTGACAATTGGAAGCAAACCTTGATCGTGAACAACCCCTACAACTGGTACGACCAGACATGCGGCCACAAGGGCGCCTACCAACTTCCTCACTTTTACACCCCTTAACGCCGCCGATTATCTTTACCCCTGAAGTCGCCGCCGGTCATTCGGGTATGGTTAACAGAGTGTTAATGTTTACAGCCGTTCCGGACGAGAATTTGGCCGACGCCAGTCATAAATGTGGTGATTCCGTGCTAATTATGATTGCCCGAACAGGTTGTGCCAGACGGACAGAATGCGCGCTCAAATACGTGCCGAGCAAGTTGCGGCACCGGCCACAGATATTGAACAGTAAAACACCCTGGGGAGCTAAAAATCAGTGTGAGGCGGTCAGCAACACAGGTTATTTGGCGGCTGGACTATTATTGCTTGTTTGTAATGTTACTTCACCCAGGTCCTGGACTGTATAGGTGTAGCCGTCGCCGGGCGCCGAAAAGCGGGTTTTTAGTGCGCTGCCGGTCATGACTATTTCACCGGCCTTTAAGTGCCGTCCGCGACCGGCAAGGTGATTTGTGACCCAAGCAAGGCCGTTGAGCGGATGACCGAGAGCATTTCCGGTGTTGCCGCTGTCGAGTGATTCTCCGTTCAGCGTCACCGTGCCTGTGAGATTTCCAAGCTCGATGTGCCGCCAGTCCGTGACCGCTTCGCCCAGAACCACGCCGCCACACCAGCACCGATCGGACAAGATCGACTTGGCATCAAGATCGCTATAGTCCGCATTGCGATCCTCGATCAGTTCGAAAGCCGGCATGGCAGACGCCACGAACCGGGAGATGGTTTCCGCGTTGAACGGCGCTGCGTGCATGGGCACGTCTTCACCGATTTCCAGCGCGATCTCAAACTCCACGCCAATCCGAATGAAGTCTGCGTGGTTTGCAACATGCGGCGAGTGGTGAATTGTGGCCGCGAATATGCTGCCATATACAGGCTGATCCACGCCGCACAGCTTCTGAATATCGGGAGAGGTGACTGCAATCTTGTGGCCGGCTATCGGCCCGGCGTTGGCCTCGGTCTGCATGATCCGATACAACGCATCCTGAATGTCATAGGCGTCGCAAAGTGTTTCAGGCTCATCGGGTCCACGCAGCGGCTGAAACTGCTCACGCTGCACATTGGCCTCATATATTCTGCGCGCAACGGCTTCTGTGTGTTTCTGGTCCATTTGGTTGTCCCGACAGTGTGCTCGGGTCTTTCATGAATTGTGGTATTATTGTTCGTGGGCGTTTCGCAGGCAGTCCAGGAATTTCTCCACCCGCCTCGATATTTTCGGTGTCTTGCGTACGATCGCAGAATGGTCACTGGGGTAATTGTAGACATCGGGTCTCAGCGCCCGCATGTCACCGGTATCGATAAAGCGCTTTGCCACATGATCGGGCAGAAATCCGATATAGCACCCGGACAGGACCAGCGTTGCCAGCGCTTCTTCATTGTTGACGATGGCCTGGCGCTTCAGCTTCCAGTCATGGCTGGCCATCATGTTCGGAGAGTGAAACGGGAAACCTGCATATTTCTGCTTTTGCATGTCCTGCCGGGATATCTCGCTGTCGGATTTGTCGAACAGGGGGTGGTGCCTGCCGCAATACAGATACATGGCCTCGCTGTATAACCCGTGGTAGTCGAGATTGTCCGAGGTTTTGTGCATCGGAACGATGCCGACCTGATACTGCCCGCTCAACACACCGGTTTCGACAATGTTTACCGGTTCGACATAGACCTCGATCCTGACCTTCGGTGCGATGCGTTCGAAGGCCCGGAGTGCATCTGGCAGTTTGACCTTTGGGTTGGTTGCATTCTTGTCAAAAAACGCAATCGACAGGTTGCCGGCCAGATCCTTGTTGGTTTCATCTACTTCGGCCTGGAATTCATGGATAGCGGTAAACAATTGCAGTGCTGCGGCATGGATGCGTTTGCCTTCCTCGGTCAATGAAAACCCTGCCGGTCCGCGATGGCAGAGCCTGCTGCCAAGGCGGAATTCCAGATCGGTCAGATGCCGGCTTATGGTTGATCTGCTGATATTCAGCTCAAGCTCCGCGGCGGACACACCACCACATGCAACAACTGCCCGGAATACCCGAAGCAACCGGAAGTCTACATCGCTGAGGCGGCGAAGAAGCGCTGTTTTAGCCATGAAATAATGTTGCACTAATATGCAAGCTTTTCAACAAAGCTTCTTATTTCTGAAACTTTTCCCGGCTGCTAGGCTGTCTTTCAGGCCGAGATTTCAAAGCTTGCTGCCCCGAAGTTCCGGGCGCCAGTTCTTGCATTACCCCGCCTGTTGGGGGAATAGGGCAAATTGGCACGCATTTGCATATCTGGCCAGTTCAAAATAGGCTCGAATAACTGATGAAGTCTCTATTTGCCGTTCAGTTTTCAATCGTCCCTTTAACAGAGAGGAATATCACATGAAACCTTTAAGCAAACTTTCCCTGGCCTTTGCGCTTACCGCAGCGATATCAATTGCCGGCATATCCGGCGCATCAGCCAAGAAATTCAGGATCGCCGTGGGCGACAGCGGCGGCAGCAGCCAGGAAGCAACCGGGCTTGGTTTTGTAAAGGCACTGGAAGAGCTTTCCGGCGGCAAACACACGGCAAAACTGTTTCTGAACGGTCAGCTTGGTTCGGAGCAGGACACTGTGAACGAAGCGGCGATCGGCACGCTGGACATGTCGCTGTTGGCGATCAACAACATCACGCCATTCTCGCCGACGGTTGGCGTGTTCACATTGCCATATGTCATTTTGAGCCTGGAAGATGCTGAAAAGCTGACCCAGGGCCCGATTGGCGAACAGCTGACCAAGAACACCATCAATGACGCCGGTGTCAGAATCATCGCGTGGACATACACGGGTTTCCGCCGCCTGACGAATTCGAAGAAGCCGGTGAAATCCGTTGCTGACCTGAAAGGCCTGGTGATCCGCGTGCCCAAGAACGAGATCATGATCGACACCTACAAGTCGTGGGGCATCAGCCCGACACCGATGGCATGGTCGGAAACCTTCGCGGGCCTGCAGACCAAGGTTGTTGACGGTCAGGACAATCCCTACACGACCATCAACGCGATGAAGTTCTATGAAGTGCAGAAATACGTCACCAACATAAGGTACATATTCTCCATTGAACCCCTCATCATTTCCGAACAGGTATTCCAGGGATTGTCCGCAGAAGATCAGGACATCGTCCTGAAGGCCGGCAAGGCTGCAACGGCAGCGTCGGCAAAGTTCCTGCGCGAGAAGGAAGCCGAGATCAAGCAGATCCTGCTCGACAAGGGCATGGAAATCAGCGATCCGGAAAACGATGAAGCCGAGTTCATCGATCTGGCAACAAAGGCAGTGTGGCCCAAATTCTACGAGAGCATTGGCGGTGTTGAAAAACTGAATGCCGTTCTTGGCGAAATTGGTCGCGACCCTGTGTCTGAATAACCTTCATACAATAACGGAGGGCGCCACCCGGCGCCCTCTTGCAAAGGGGAGAGGGCCGGATGAGCAAATTCTGGAAAATTGCGGATAATATCGAAAGTTATATTTGTCGAACCTTGCTGGCAATTTTTGTATGCCTGCTGTTTCTGCAGGTCATCGTGCGAACACTGTTTTCGTTCTCGTTCTCTTGGATTGAAGAGCTTTCGGTCTACATGTTCGTCTGGTTCGTGTTCTTCGGAGCCAGCTACGCTGCCAAAATGGGCGCCCACAACAGGGTGACTTTTCAGTTCAAGTTCCTGCGGCCCGGAGCCATCAAATATATAGAAGCCTTCGCAGACCTGTTCTGGCTGGCGTTTAATGTCATTTTTGTCTACCTCGCGATCGATTTCATTTTCAACAAAATGAACAAATTCCAGTCTTCTCAGACTTTGGGATTCCATCTGAGCTGGGTCTACATCGTGCTTCCGATTGCCTTCACCTTGATGACCATACGCATCCTGCAGGTGAACTATAAAAAGATAGTGCTCAATCAGGACATGCGTGACCCGGATGCGATCGACCTTGATGCCATCAAGGCCGAGACCGAATCCGCAAAGACAGATCATTGAAGAGGGGACTGGTATAATGGAAGCTCAAATTATCTTAATCCTCTTTGGATCATTCCTGCTGCTGCTGTTCATCGGTGCGCCGATCACTGTTGCACTGGGTGTCTCGACACTGATTTCGTTCATTGTGCTCGAAGACAATCCAATCAAGTTCGTGCAGATCGCCTTTACCTCGGTCGGTTCCTTCCCACTGATGGCGCTGCCCGCCTTCATCCTGGCCGGAGCATTGATGGAGTCCGCCGGATTGTCGCGAAGACTGATCAATGTTGCCGAGAGTTTTGCCGGCCCGTTCACCGGGGGCATGTCGGCGGCAGCCGTTGTCGCATGCCTGTTCTTCGGGGCGATTTCCGGTTCCGGCCCGGCCACAACTGCCGCCGTTGGCATGCTGATGATCCCGGCCATGATCGAACGTGGCTACAGCAAGGGATATGCGTCCGCGATCACCGCGTCTGCGGGCGGTCTGGGGATCGTGATCCCGCCGTCGATACCGCTGATCATATTCGGCATCGCCGCACTCGGCATGCCACCTCCGCCAGCCGCGGTGGAGGCGCATGGTACCTTCCAGACCGTGTCCATTCCAAAGCTGTTCATCGCCGGTTTCGTGCCTGCGTTCGTGATCGCCGGCAGTCTGCTCATCATGAATTACATTCTGGCGAAGAAGAACAACTACAAGGGAACAACCGAAGGCTGGTCTGCCCGCCACATCTGGTGCGAACTGTATCGTGGCTTCTGGGCCCTGATGGCGCCGGTGGTGATCCTGGGCGGTATCTATTCCGGTTTCTTTACACCGACAGAGGCGGCGATCGTTGCCATTTTCTACACTCTGATTGTCGGCACGTTCATTTACAGGGAGATGTCGTGGGAGAAACTCTTCACCGCGCTTGAAACCACCACCTGGCTTACCGGCCGCGTGCTGTTGATCATGTTCACTGCAACCGTGTTCGGCAGGCTTCTGGTGGAAAATGAAATTCCCGCGGTGATTGCTGAAGGCATGCTGTCGTTTACCGACAATATCTATGTGATCTGGACCCTGGTCATTTTCTTCCTGCTGTTCGTCGGGATGTTCATGGAAACTCTTGCCACGATCCTGATCCTGGTACCGGTCATGCTGCCGGTGGCCTACAGCATGGGCATAGACCCAATCCACTTCGGCGTGGTGATGGTCTGTACCCTGGGTATCGGGTTCCAGACGCCGCCACTGGGCGAAAACCTGTTCATCGCCTCAGGCATTTCCAAGATTTCCATTGAGGAGATATCCCTGAAGGCGCTGCCGTTTGCGCTCATCAACACGGTTGCGATTTTCGTGATCGCCTTCTTCCCGGAAATCTCGCTGTGGCTACCACGCTTCTTCGGCTATTGATCCGGTTACAAAGAAAAGGTCGCTAACTATGAAACCAACAGTAACCCATATCCTGTTCACAACGGATCTGTCGAAAAACTCGACTTATGCGCTGACCCATGCAGCGAGCATGGCGAAGATGACCGGTGCCAAGCTGCATGTTCTGCATGTGGTCGAACCGCTCAGTGACGATGCGAGGGTCACAATACAGATGTTCATGCAGGATGAGGAATCGCGTGACAAGGCGATGAGCACCAGGCATGAACACGCGAAAGCTGTGCTGGCAGAGCGGCAGAAGAACTTCTGGGCCGCATTGCCGGAAGAAGACCGCGACGTGCGTGAACAGGTCGAGTCAATAGAGCTCGTCGACGGATACCCGGCTGAAGTGATCCTGCGCCGGGCCAAGGAACTTAAATGCGATCTGATCGTGCTGGGCGCGCACGACCACGGCTTCTCGCACACATTTTTGGGAACGGTGGCGAAACGGGTTCTGCGGCGGGCCGATATTCCGACACTGGTGGTGCCGTACAATGGAGAGCAGTAAGGTCCGAAGGTAGCGCCTGCAAAAATCTGCCCGGTCAATTTTTGTCGAGCAACGCTGATGCGTAACCGGGGCTGCCGTCTGCATGCGATGCTGACCATAACATGCGGCTCTTGGCTCTGACCTCGTTCATCTTGGCAAAGTAATGTGCTGGCGCCGACTTTGCCGGAACGGCCCAGCCGGCATGGATCTGGCCGAGAGCGAGGTCATAGCCGTTCCCGGTACTGCAGCTGTATGTATGTGCTGTCAGTTTCCGGCATTCGATGGTGGCTGCAACAACCAGTTCGGTAAGCCCGAGCCGGGCAAACTTGCCGCAATCGCGCACCTTGCCACGCATCATGCATTTGTCTCCCGGTGCCGGCACGGTAATGTTGGCCAGCTTCAGCTTTTTGCCGTTCATGTTCAGGGTTCGACCATCGATGGCGGTGGCCGACCCGCGCAGGGTTTCAGGTTCGGTCTGAGCCTGGGCGGGCAGGGCAATGGACATGCAAACCCCGGTTGCCGCCGAAGTGATGGCAAGGCGCAGAGTGGGATACTGCTTTTCGACCATGCGAAATGCTCCTGGTTATTGCGACCGCACACGGTCCGCCAATCTATGTGTTAACAGGCGGGCATTGCACACGAAACAAACATGCGCGTGATGTGGCCATGGTTTGAGTTGCTCGAGCTGCTTTAACAAGCTGCGTGCAGTGCTGGCGCCAAGGTTCTTGTGTGGACATGACCGGGTGGGCACGGGCATAGTCGTCCAAGGTGATCGGCGACCGAATTTTGCGAAAGAATGCCCGGGGCAACGGCATGAATACGTTCGACTATATTATCGTGGGCGCCGGATCAGCCGGCTGCGTGCTTGCAAACAGGCTGGGCGCGGATCAACGCAAGACAATTCTTGTCCTGGAAGCCGGACCCATGGACCATAACCTGATGATCCATATACCCGCAGGCGTCTACCGGACATGGCATGAGCCGAAACTCAACTGGAACTATTTCACCGAACCTGAACCGGAGCTGCATGAGCGCAGCGTTTTCATGCCGAGGGGCAAGGTCGTTGGCGGTTCGTCGTCGATCAACTCCATGGTCTACATGCGCGGCCATCCGCTGGACTATGACCGCTGGGCCAGTGAGTGCGGCCTGACACAATGGAGCTATGCGCATTGCCTGCCATATTTCAAGGCGGGTGAAACATCGGATCGCGGAGGTGACGACTGGCGCGGTGATAGCGGTCCGCTCGGTGTGTCGAAGGGCAGTTTTGACAATCCCCTGTATGACGCATTCATCGCAGCAGGCGAACAGGCCGGGCAGGGACGCTCGGATGATCTGAACGGTTTCAATCCGGAAGGCGTAGCCCGCCTGGACGCGACCCGGAAAAACGGCAGGAGGTGCAGTGCGGCCGTGGCACACCTGAGGCCTGCGTTGAAACGGGAAAACGTGACCCTTCTGGTACGGGCCATGGTCAAGCGTGTGTTGTTTACCGGCAACCGTGCCTACGGCATCGCGTTCGACCACAAGGGTGCGGAACGGATCGTTCATGCAAGCAGCCAGGTGATTCTGGCCGGTGGAGCCATCAATTCACCGCAGCTTCTGATGCTGTCGGGTATCGGGCCGGCCGGCCACCTGAACGACAAGGGCATCAAACCGCTGGTTCACCTGCCCGGTGTCGGCCAGAACCTGCAGGATCATGCCAGCGTCATCCTGCAGTACGAGTGCACAAAGAGTTTTCCAATTCACAAGGTAGATACGCCGTGGCGCAAGGCTGCCGCCGGACTGCAGTGGGTGTTTACCCGCTCCGGCATGGCCGCCTCCAACATCTGGGAGGCCGGCGGCCTGATCCGCGGCAACGACAAGGTGGCTTATCCCAACCTGCAGTATCATTTCGGTCCGGTCGGCTTTGAATACCATGAAGGCATAATCAAGCTGCAACAGGCGTTTGCCATCCATGTTGATCAGTTGCGCCCGCGCAGCCGTGGCTCGATTTCCCTCAAGTCTGCCAATCCTTATGACAAGCCGGCCATGCATTTCGAGTATCTGGCGGAACCGGGCGACCTGGCTGAGTTGGTGGAAGGGGTGCACAAGACCCGTGACCTGGTTGCGCAGCAAGCGTTCGACGGTCTGCGTGGTGTGGAACTGGAGCCCGGTACACAGGTGAAAAGCGATTCAGAAATCCGGGACTGGGTGCGGTCCGCCGCAACAACCGATTTTCACCCGTGCGGCACATGCCGCATGGGTCATGGGCAGGACAGTGTTGTCGATGAACAGATGCGGGTTCACGGCGTTGAGGGTCTGAGCGTGGTCGACGCTTCGGTTATTCCGCAAATCATGAGCGCCAACCTGAATGCGCCGACACAAATGATAGCAGCGCGTGCGGCCGATTACCTGGCTGGCATGCCGCAACTCGCTCCGGCCAAGGCGGCGTTTGCGTTTGAGCAGTGATCGCCAGGTTCAGGAGAAATTGACAATTGCCTTTCCAAACCGGAGCAGGGCGAACTGCGGCATCGAGCGCGCCATGGTTGCCAGCAGAATACCCAGCGAGGTGATAGAGAACAGGTAGATGACAGCGCCCGGCCCGACATGGCCCAAATCAAAATTCGTGTCCCTCACGGAACCATTGCGGCGTGAAAGGTTTGATGCAAATCAAGGGAAGGCGGCAGAAATCAGTCATGATGGGTTGTAACGATACGGTGCAACCGACAGGAATATGACCTTGCAAACACGGGTAATTGTCAGACGGGTGACCGGGCCCGGCCAGTATGACAGCTCTGTTGCGTGGAAATGTGCTAAGGTCGGGTCCGGGGAACATTGTTCAAACAAGTCTATGTGAGGAAGCATCGTGCTCGAGACAGGTTTCAAGGCATTGCTGGCAGAGGCGAACGCGGTCATCGAAACGGTTTCGGTGCAGGATTTTCCATACCTGCAGGACGAGCCGGATGTGGTCGTCGTGGACGTTCGCGAGGCAATCGAGCGCGAAACCGAAGGCACTATCCCGGGCTCCGTGCATGCCTCGCGAGGATTGCTCGAATTTCACGCGGATCCTGAGTGTCCGGCGCATAATCCGAAGTTGCAGCCAGACAAGCGTATCGTCTTGTTCTGCGGTACCGGCGGGCGGTCGGCACTTGCTGCTAAGACGCTCCAGGAAATGGGCTATCCAGATGTATTTTCACTTGGTGGCGGGTTTGCCGCATGGAAAGCCGCAAATTCCAAGGAGGGCTGAATTCATGGCTTTCGATGACCTGATCACGCGGATAAACCTGTTCTTCAGTGAAGCGGAAAACGAAGCGGAAGATGCCCACCAAGTGCTTGAACATCTGCATGCCGAACTGGCGCAGCTGAAGGCAACTGGACAGCCGCTACCGGAAGACCTGGTGCGGCTGGAGGCATTGCTGGATGAGGAATTCCGGACCCGGGTAGTCAAAAATCAGGGATCAACCTGACCGGCATCCGTATCCAGCGTTTTCAGATAGGCGACCAGATCGGCGATGGCCGGTTCGTCCATGAATCTGAGAGCCAGCATGCTTTCACCCGGCACACCATTGATGATCTTGTGTATCATTCTGCTGGGCTGGTGGCGTGCCTGCCAGCCCAGGCTGCCGCGTACGCCTGGCAGGCTCTGGAAACCTGATTTGCCGTTCGGGTCGTGGCACGACATGCAGACACCTTCAAAAATGTCCCGGCCGCGGGCCAGGTTCTTATCTGACAGGGACTTTTCCGGTTTGAAATTGTTCGGATCATACTGCCCTACCGTGAGAAACAGCAGCAACAGGTCCAGCGGCAATCCGCCAGACGCCAGAGCTTTCTGATCGGGATGAGCTTTGGTGAAAAGTTCCAGCATGTTAAACGGATCGGTACCCTGCAGGTGCCTGAGGCTCACAAACTGTTGCTGCTGCTGTGTGCTTCCGCGCGCTTTCTCGGCACCGTCATAGTCCCAGCCGTGGCATGATACACAGCGCCAGCTGTCGGTATGGCTGACCGACAAATCTGACGGGAATGAAGGGTTTCGCGTTGCCGGCGGGGTACTGCCCGAGCCTGCCCAGTAGTTGTCGTACAGTTTGCCGCCCAGCGATACCACGAACGCGTCGCCAAATTCATGCTCGCGTGCTTTCTGTGCCGGCTTGTCATGTGTGACCTGGGTTGCAAGTGCGGGCGGGTGCACGGGCGGAACCAGGCCGACAATGGCGCTTGACCCGAGAGCGGCCGCAGTGGCCGATATTGCCAGGTATCTGTGCAGACTGGTCATCATTGTTCATAGTTTCTGAGACGCCGGGCTGAGGCAGGTTCAATGGCACCCGCGCGCCCCGGATTTTTACGATCACACACACAAGCCTCAAGTGAGGGTTACTCAAACACAACAGCGGTCGCGGACATATGACTTTGATCAATGCGCCTCATGTGTCTCTGGCTGCATGATGTGTCCGCAACCCAACCAGGAGGATGTGGCGTGAACCCGAGAACCTTTGTGGTCAACCTCAATGATACGGACAATCTGGATAACCTGCTGACCACCTGCAGTCATCTTGCGGCCCGCAACGAAGTGCATGTCATCGGCGTCTACATTATTCCGTCCGTCGAGGTCTATGCCGTCTATGGCGGTATTGCCATGGCTGACGTCGTTGATGCCCAGCGCCAGCGGTACCAGTCAATGGGTAAACAGGTGCGCGAAAAGTTCGAACGTGCCATGTCGCTGAATTCACTGTCCCATGAATGGCGTGAGTTGGACGCCCTCAATTCGTCCATAGGGCGTGAATTCGTGCAACAGTGCCGGTTTGCCGACTTGGCAATAATCGCGCAGGTGGTGCCAAATGAGAGTTGCGGTGTCGAGCCGAGTTTTGCCGAGTATGTGGTGATGGAAGCGGGCCGGCCTGTGTTGCTGGTACCGCGCGGCAAGGCGTTCGAGACCATTGCCAGCAAGGTGCTGATGGGTTGGAACGGTGCAAGGGAGGCGGCACGGGCCTGTTTCGATGCGCTGCCGCTTCTGCCGGCAGACAGCGAGGTTTGCATCGTCTGGGTCGATCCTCAGAGGCAGCGCTCCCTGTCAGGCAATGTGCCGGGTGCAGAACTGGCGGCAACTTTTGCCCGTCACAATATCAATGTCACCGCTGAACCAATGCCCACGGCTGACGCCGATGCCGGCCGGGCTCTGCTGGCACGTGTCGAAGATATTGGTGCCGACCTGCTTGTGATGGGAGCCTACGGGCATTCCAGGGTGCGCGAATTCGTATTTGGCGGCGCCACCGAATATGTTCTGAACAACACGACGGTTCCGGTGCTGATGTCGCACTGAGTTTGTCCAGTTTTCTATTCCTTTCCCAATTACGGAGGCCTTTTTCCATGACCATGAAACATATCCGAATGGAACTTGCCCGAGATCAGGATTTTCCGCAGGGCAGCCGCGACCACGGCTACAGTCTGATCGCACCGCTGGACAACATGGACAGAATTGACGCGGCGCAGTGGAAAGCCAATCGCGAGAAGTGCAGGGTGACGCGCTTCTGGGGTTCCGACGAACATGAAATCGGACACCTGGTCCGCAAACCGGGCGGTGCCTGGGCGTTCCACTACGACATACACGGCAACGAGGATGACGATGAGACGGGCTATCGGTTTGGCGATGAACGCTTCCGGCCCGGCGAGTATGTTTCAATCCGCGAGCAGGATGGCGAGATGCGGACCTTTCGCGTTATCACCGCACAGGAAATGCGTTGACGCCTGACGGAGAACAAAGAGAAAGGGACCGTCCATGCGCGCTATGCCACCCCATGCGATGCGATGGTTCCTTGACGGCGGTCAACTGCAGGCAGACTGCCAGGCGAACTTTGGTGGTCAGATCGCCAACACGTCACCTAGATGGCCGCCCAGTTCCTGATTGGGAACATGCACCAGGTTCTTGGGCACCTCGGCATAAACTGTCGCAAGCAACTGTTTGGTAAGCGCCTTGCGGATATCACCGAGTGTTGCAGGTGCAGCCACCAGCACCAGCCGGTCGAAGGCTTGCGCCTGTAGCTGATCCTGCAATCCGGCGACCAGCTCTCCGGCAAAGGACCGTTTTGCCTCGCGCTGAGGGTTCGAGGGCGGCTCCATCGCATGGCGATGAGCCCCGGCAGAGTCAAAGGTACGCCCCGGCCGGTCTGCCATTACATCACCTGACCGGACATTGTCTCCTTCAAACTCCATCCCTCGTACTACTTCCAGACCTTTGCCGGGTCCGGTGTTGCATACGACACGCGCGCGGGTTCCGTCTGCCAGCAGTATCCAGGTTCGAACAGGTTTCATTTCAATGCCTCCTGGTTGGGGCCTCAATCTACCAGTCTACCGGTGTCGGTACTTGATCATCGTCAAAGCCGTGAGCGGTCAATTATGTATTTCTGGGCGGAACCCTAATGTCGTCGACGGCGATTGGAGACAGCAAATGACCGCTGCCACGAAAGACACGTTCGGGCCGGCACATGCGCCCGCCGATGTGTCTGCCGGAATTGCAAGCCGGTTTCGGACCGCATACTCGACCCTGTTCGGCCTGATACTGTTTCTGGCGGCGAGGTTATGAAGGCGAGAGCAACGGCTGCGAACACTGACGCAACCTCAGATCAAGCTGAGGTCATCGCGTTTCTGTCCGACCCGGCATCTTATCGGGACGTGGTGCGGACGGTGGATGTGGTTGAGACCCATGCCGCCCGGGTATTCCTGGCCGGGAACGAAGCCTTCAAGATCAAGAAGGCCGTCACTCTGCCTTACCTCGATTTCGGAACGCTGGAAAAACGTAGAGCCGCCTGCGACTACGAACTGCAGATTAATCAGCCGCATGCGCCGGAGATTTACCTGGATGTTGTTGCCGTTACCCGCGAAGCAACTGGCAGGCTTGCATTCAACGGGGCCGGAAAAGCGGTGGAATGGGCCCTGCGCATGCGGCGGTTCCCGGACAACTCACTCCTCGTCGATTTGATCAAGACCGATGCTCTGACCATCGGGTTCATGGACAACCTGGCCGAAGAGATTGCCCGGTATCAGGCGGCAGCGCCTGTTGTGCGTGATGACAAGGCAGCCGCCAGAATGGCGGCGATTGTCGATGGATTGTGTACCGCCTTTGATCAGGCGGAAGGGTTCCTGCCAGAACCGGATGTGCGCCGGTTTGCAAAGGCGGCGAACGCCGCACTGCGCCAATGTCGCGAACTGCTGGATGAACGTGGCCGACGGGGATATGTTCGCTGTTGTCACGGCGATCTTCACCTGTCCAACATCATAGCGCTGAATGGCCGGCCGGTTCTGTTCGATGCCATAGAGTTCAATGATGAAATTGCAACCGGTGATGTGTTGTATGATCTGGCGTTTTTGTTGATGGACCTGGGTCATCTTGGGCAAGACGCTCACGCAAACCGCATTCTGAACCGGTATCTGTCGCAATCTGGAAGCGAGGACCAGCTATCGGGATTGCAGGCTCTGCCGCTGTTCATGGCTTGCCGTGCGGGAGTGCGGGCCATGGTTGCCGTGACCCGCCTGCAACAATCATCCCAGACCCTGCCTGATGTGGCTGCTGATGCCCACGCGTATCTCAAAGAGGCGACAGAATACCTTGCGACCCGAAGGCCTTGCATGATCGCGGTTGGCGGGCTGTCAGGAACCGGCAAGACGTCCCTGGCGCGCGCCCTTGCATCGCGAGTGGCTCGGTGTCCCGGTGCCGTGCATCTGCGCACCGATGTCGAACGCAAACAGATGTTCGGTGTCGGTGAAACGACCAGATTGCCAAAGCAGACATATACACGCCAAGCCAGTGATGCTGTCTATCAGCGGGTTCTCCACAAGGCCACAATCGCCCTTCGGGCAGGCCACCCGGTCATCGTTGACGCGGTTTTTCTGGACCAGGCCGAGCGTTCTGCGGTTGAACAGGTTGCGGCCGATGCCGGCGCACAATTTGTCGGCTTGTGGCTGGAAGCAGACGAAGACTGCCTTGTCGAACGCGTCGGCAATCGCACAGGCGATGCATCCGACGCGACAGCGGCTGTAGTTCACCAGCAATCGGCGCGGTTTGCTGGACCGGTCAGCTGGCACAGGATCAATGCTGAAGGTGCACTGGAAAGCACAATCGAACAGTCCCTCAACGTGCTGCATGAACTTCAATGAACGAACAAGGCCACATCATCCGCCGTCAAGACATCGATCCCGCTGACACCAACTGGTATGGGATGGCCGGTGCCGCAGCCGACGAAGTTCTGATTCAAGTTTGTGGATTTAATTGAGTTTTTGCAAATGCTTAGGTGCGGATGTGAAAACGTTCCTTGTCAAAGCGTCGCCACTTTATCGCGCAGGAAAGTTTTCTCCATGTTGTTGTCCGACAGGTCGATTGCCGTGGCGAAGCATTCCCTGGCGTCTTCCGTCTTGCCGGCGCGGGCCAGCACGTCGGCGCGTGCTGCGAAATAGGGCTGATAGGCGTCGAGCCCGCCGTTGAGCGCTGCCTCATCCAGCATTGTCAGTGCTGCCTGTGGAGATCTCGCATAGGAAACCGCCACAGCCTGATTGATGCGAACGACCGGCGAGGGCTGAATGGCATAGAGCAGACTGTAGAGGGCTGCTATCTGGGGCCAGTCGGTTGCGGCCCATGACGGGCTTTGGGCATGTACCGCACTTATGGCGGCCTGCAATTGGTAGGGACCGGGGCGTTGCCGGGACAAAACCTGTTTCAGGATGGCAGCACCTTCGGTGAATTTTGCCTTGTCCCACCGCGCCCGGTTCTGTTTCTCCAGCGGCACTAGTTCGCCCTGCTTTCCGGTACGTGCAACGCGGCGTGCATCATGCAAGAGCATCAGCGCCAGAAGACCGCTGACCTCGGTATCATCCGGCATGAGCTGGCGGACAATACGAGCCAGGCGGATGGCTTCCTCAATCAGGGCGGTGCGCGTAAGACGGTCGCCTGCCGATGCAGCGTAGCCTTCATTGAAAATCAGGTAGATCACACTCAGGACAGACGCAGTGCGTTCCGGCAACACGTCGCTGTCGGGAATCCTGTAGGGGATGCCGGCCAGGGAAATCTTGCTTTTCGCCCGGACCAGGCGTTGCGCCATGGTCTCGGGCTTGTCGAGGAACGCGTGAGCTATTTCTTCTGTGGTAAGCCCGCCCAGCGTGCGCAGGGTGAGCGCCACCCTGGTCTTTTCGGCCAGTGCCGGATGGCAGCAGGTAAAGATCATTTCGAGGCGCTTGTCCGGAATGATTTCCGCCCCATCGTCATGCGTCTGGATGTCAAGTTCGGCGAGATAGGCAATTTCATCCTGCCTCGATGCAAAGCTGCGATCCCGCCGCAGCCGGTCGATGGCTTTCCTGCGGGCCGCGGTCAGCAGCCATGCTGCCGGTGAGTTCGGCAAACCGTTTTTCTGCCAGTGGTTCATGGCTGAAACGACGGCGTCCTGCAGACTGTCTTCCGCCAGTTGCAGGTCGCCAACCGTTTTCACCAGGCAGGCAAGTATGCGCCCCCATTCCTCGCGGACGGTGCGGTCGATTGTCCTTTCCAGCGCGGCAGGGGGCAGCATGGGTGTTTAGTCATCCCACACCATGAGCGGGCGCACTTCAATGCGACCGTGCTCGACAGACGGTATCATGGCGGCATATTTGACGGCTTCGTCGAGGTCTTCGCAATCCAGCAGGTAATACCCGCCCAACTGTTCCTTGGTTTCGGCGAACGGTCCGTCCATGGTTTCCGTCTTGCCACTGCGCGTGGCAACGGTCGTGGCGGTTGCCACCGGTTGCAGGGCGTCCCCGGCAACGAATTTGCCGTCCTGTTTGACGTTCTCGGTAAAGTCGACATAGCCCTTCATGAACGGGCCAAAGTCATCCGTCCCCGGTTGCGGGCCTGACCCTTCGGCGGTGTAGATGAGAAGCATGTACTGCATTTGATTTCTCCTTGCGATGAACCGGGACCATCATGGTCCTGGTACATACCAGACGAACGGCGATCTTCGAAATCGACATTGTCCGCGGAGAAAATTTCAGACGGGCTGGCGCCTATTTCACGGTCATGCAGGTGCACGGTGCATTCTGGCTGACCTTGTGCGACACGCTGCCAAGCAACAGGCTGGCGAGCCCGCCGAGACCGCGGCGGCCGGTGACGATCAGGTCGGCCTTCGATTTTTCAGCCTGCTGCAGGATTTCGTCGGCCGGCTCGCCATTGCCGATGATGCATTCGGCCGGTTTACAGCCCTGGGCTTCTGCCTGTTTCACCGCCTGTTCCATGACATGTTTGCCTGCTGCGGCAATCTTTTCCGGTTCTGGTGTAATGGCGACCGCACCAGAGCCAACCGCGATTGCGGTGGTTTCCAGTTCTGGCGAGTGAACCAGATGAACGGCTGCCTTGTATTTGTCCGCGATGTCGCAAGCTGTTGCCAGGGCATGCGCAGACTGTTCGGATCCATCAATTGCAACGACGATAGTTTTAAACATGTCGGCCACCTCAAAGTTGACGATGGGCGCCATGTTAAAGGGCTGAAACGAGACATATCTTGATGCAAATCAAATGCCGTGATGGATTGAGGTTATTGGCTTAGTGTAATTAAATCTAACGGATATGATTAGTTTTTATCTCTTTTCGTTAGAAAACCATATACATATAGATGGATGGATGATGGTGCCTGTCCTGATAGTGGAGCAGTGATTTGTCGTCCAACCTTGCAGAAATGGAGGTTTCGGTCTGGCGTGGCGATGCTGTGTCGGGCCGGTATGAAGACTTCGGGGTTCCGGTTCAGGAAAACCAGACCATCCTGGATGTGGTTTCCTGGATACAGCAGCATCGTGATGCAACCCTGTCATATCGCTTTGCGTGCCGTGTCGGCATGTGCGGATCGTGCGCCATGATGGTCAACGGGGTACCGCGCTGGACATGCCGTACCCACGTGAAGGTGGCGCTGCAGGACAACCGGATCCGCATCGGCCCGCTGCGCAACCTACCGGTCATCAAGGACCTGGCGACAGATATGGATCCGTTCTTCGACAAATGGGTTGCCGCCGAGGGCAGGCATCATCCGTCCCGGACCCGCGAAGATTCCATCGAGCAGATCGACCCTGAAGATGGTGCGCGCCTGGAAGCCAACAAGGGAATAGAGTGTATCAATTGTTCGGTCTGTTATGCCGCTTGCGATACGGTGGCCGGCAATGCTGACTATCTGGGCCCGGCGGCCCTGCTGCGGGCATGGACATTGTATAACGACGCCAAGGATGCCGGCAGGCAGACTATTCTGGAGGCGGTGTCGGGCCAGGGTGGATGCCACAATTGCCACAGCCAGGGCAGTTGCAGCCACCATTGCCCAAATGACCTGAACCCGATGGCGGGCATTGCCGGCCTGAAGCGGGCAACCGCGCTGTCTTTCCTGAAGGGGAGGAAGTAGCATGCTGACAGTCAGGCTCTACATGCTGCAGCGGATCACCGCATTGCTGATGGCGCCACTGGTGCTCGGACACCTGGTGGTGATGATTTACGCGGTGCAGGGCGGGCTGTCTGCAGCCGAGATACTGGGACGTACCCAGGGTAGCCTGGCCTGGTTTCTGTTTTACGGCAGCTTTGTCATTGCAGTATCGATCCATGCAGCAATTGGGCTGCGAGTCGTCATCCATGAAGTGCTGGGTCTGAAAGGCGCATTACTGGAGATGTTCACCTGGGCCACGGCGATCGGCCTGTTCCTGCTGGGAGCACGCTCTGTCATCGCGGTGACCTTGTCATGATACGCCCGCACCGCACACATGCGCTGTGGTATGCGTTTATCCTGCACCGGGTATCAGGCGTTGCCCTGGCGCTGTTTCTACCGGTGCATTTCTACACGCTGGCACTGGCCCTGACCGATCCGGAGCGCCTCGACGGATTTTTCCGGTGGACCGAACTGACCGTGGTGAAATTCGCTGAGTTTGGCCTGGTCTTCCTGCTGGCGCTGCACATGTTTGGCGGCCTGCGGCTGATGGCATTGGAATGGCTGCCCTGGTCTGACCGCCAGAAAACCCTGGCGGCCGGTGCGGCAGCGGTTTCGTTTCTGATTTCCGGCGTGTTCCTGCTGAGGGCGATATGACCATGATATCCGCCAGCTCTATCGAACGGCACGACACCGACATCCTGATCCTCGGCACCGGTGGCGCCGGTATGTTCGCCGCACTGCATGCACAGCAGTCGGCGTCGCCGGGGACAAAAATCACCATTGCCGTGAAAGGCCTGATCGGCAAATGCGGCTGCACCCGCATGGTGCAAGGCGGATACAATGTGGCGCTTGGCGGCGGTGATACGGTCGAGCGGCATTTCATGGACACCATAATCGGCGGCAAGTGGCTGCCCGACCAGGACATGGCCTGGAAACTGTGCGAGCAGGCAGTGGTGCGGATTCGCGAGCTGGAAAATGAGATCGGTTGCTTTTTTGACCGCAATGCGGATGGCACGCTGCACCAGAAGGCGTTTGCCGGCCAGACCGCCGACCGCACGGTTCACAAAGGTGACCTGACCGGCATCGAAATCATCAACCGGCTGATGGAACAGGTGCTCTCCCGGCCGGTCGAAAAGCTGCAGGAACACCGGGCGATCGGGTTGATCCCGACGGCGGACGGATCTGCCATCGCCGGTGTGCTGTTCATCGACATGCGCACCGGCAAGTTCCGGTTGGTGCGGGCAAAGGCGGTTATGATGGGAACCGGCGGCGGGCCGACCATGTACAAGTATCACACGCCGTCCGGCGACAAGACGATGGATGGCCTGGCCATGGCCTTGCGGGCCGGACTGCCGCTTCGCGACATGGAAATGGTACAGTTCCATCCGACCGGACTGCTGGCGGGCGATCACACCAAGATGACCGGCACGGTTCTGGAGGAAGGCCTGCGCGGGGCGGGCGGACGGCTGCTGAACGGTGCCGAACAGCGTTTCATGTTCGACTATGACGATCTGGGTGAGCGGGCTACCCGCGACGTGGTCAGTCGCGGCATCTATGCGGAGATGCGCAAGAACAATTCGTCGAAAAACGGCGGCGTCTATATTGCCATGGCTCACCTTGGACCGGACAATGTGCGCAGGAAATTCAAGGGCATGGTGAAGCGCTGTGAAGACTGCGGGTTTGATCTCGCGGCAGGCCTGGTCGAGGTCGTGCCGACAGCGCACTATTTCATGGGCGGTGTCGTGGTGGATACGGACACGCGTACTGAACTGGAAGGCCTGTATGTTGCGGGCGAAGACGCCGGCGGCGCACACGGCTCCAACCGGCTCGGCGGCAATGGCGTTGCCAACTCAACCGTGTATGGCGGTGTTGCCGGTGATGTGATGGCCGCCGACGTCCGGACCATGACCACATTGCGGGATCCGGATGAGGCAGTGTTGGCGGCTGAACTGGAGCGAGCGCAATTGCCGTTTTCAAAGCAGCACGGCAACGTGCAGCGGCTGCGCCATGCACTGCAGGAAACCATGTGGGATGATGTGGGTGTCCTGCGTACCGCTGTCGGCATGAAACGGGGAATTGAGCGAATTGCGGAATTGAAATCCGAATTGCACGAAACCGGTGTTGCATCGGACAACCTGGCATTCAACCTGACCTGGCATGACTGGTTGAACATGGCGAGCCTGTGTGATGTGTCGGACGTGATCGCAAGGGCAGGGCTTGCCCGTGAGAATTCCCGTGGGGCTCACTACCGGGAAGACTTCCCTGACAGCGGGACCATGGAAAGCTCCTATTTCACCGTTGCTCGCAGAACGGGTGGCGAGGTTGATGTGACCCGTGAAGCGGTTCAGTTTACAATCGTCAAACCCGGCGAGACCATATTGCCCGACGGCGAACCGGAAACCCTGGTGGAGGCTGCGCGATGATCCCGATTGACCTGATCGAAAAAACCGCTGAAACCCTGATGGACAAGGCGGCCATCGAGATCCCCGACGACTACCTGGAAGGCCTCAAGACCGCTGCCAGTGTTGAGGACGGCGACCTGTCGT
>JBPCVV010000137.1:0-5001 GCA_051010195.1 Anderseniella sp.
CCTCATGTCAGCCATACTACTTGCTTTGTTCATACTGGCACTGATTGCACTGACCTTTGTGGCATGGCGCCGCTATCTCTGGGCCTCAGCGGAAAACCAGCAAGAGATAGACACCTGCCCATACAGTTTGACGGAGGTTTTCGGCGACACCCATTTCGTCAATGTACCGCATCAAAAGGGAGCTAAGTGGCTAAACGAAATCTTCAGCCGGTCTGCGAGGAGGTTTCCTGACCTTCCCGCTTTGCAGATCCCTGTCACCGGCGAGACCTTGACGTTTGCCGAGCTTGACAAGCGGGCGGAGATTATCGCTGAGGCCCTTTCTCAGCATCTCACAGGTCCTGATCAGGTGGTTGCCGTCGCCATGCCCCAGAACAACTGGCATATCGTGGCATCCCACCTTGGCGTTCTGCGGGCCGGTGGGGCAGTCCTGTTCCTGGATACTAGTCTGCCCGAGGCACTCATCTCGCACATGCTCGACGATGCGCAGCCCGTTGCCGTTGTGACCAGAGGGTTGGATAGGTTCGAGAATCTCCCGACGATTGATGTTCTCAAACTGCCCGACACAACAACCCAGAGAGAGCTGCCGCAGTGGCTGGACGATCCCTCCCAACGCCTGGCCACAATCTTCTACACAAGCGGAACCACCGGCATGCCAAAGGGTGTCGAAAGCACACATGCAGGTTACGTGAACCTTGCGCTGACCTACGCTGATTATTTCGACCTGATTCCCGGTGTGGACGCAACTTCACTCACCTCTTCGCTAGGCTACGACGGCAGCATCTCCGAGATGTACAGCGCCTGGGTGTCAGGTTGCGCTGTCGTCATGCTGACCAGTGACCAGCTCCGTTCCGGCCCCGATCTGCTGCCCGTCCTGCGCGATGCGGAGGTAACTGTTCTCTTTTGCCCTCCCGTGCTGCTTACGACGCTGACGCCAAATCCGGAAATCGATCTGCCTTATCCACTATGCCGTTACATTGTTCCAGCAGGCGAAGCTTTTCCCAGCGTACTCGTAGAGCCGTGGACGCTAGGCCGGCGACAGATCATCAACACTTACGGCCCTACAGAAGCAAGCACCGATACGAGTCGGCAGAGCTTGCGGCCCGGCGAGCCCATTACAATTGGTACGCCCTTTCCTAATGTGACCTACGTCATACTGGAGGTTGGCGAACTGACACCTGTACACCATGGAGAAGTGGGCGAGCTATGTATCGGCGGAGTCCATGTTGCACGCGGATATCGCAACCTGCCCGAGCAAACGGCTGAGAAATTCTTCGAGCACCCACAATTCGGTCGCCTTTACCGAACTGGTGACCGATGTAAGATCGACCTTGAGACCAAGCGTGTTCACTTCCTGGGCCGCATCGATGCACAGCTCAAAGTACGAGGGCATCGAGTTGAGACACAGGCGGTCGAGGACATTCTACAAACGCAGTTCAATGAAATCGAAGCCGCAGTGCTGGACTACCAGAATGAATCGCTCGTCGCGTTCGTGTTGGCTCCATCCATCGCAGAGGGTCCAATAAAGGAACTTGCTCCTGCATCCGCGGAATGGGCCGCCCATGTCACGCAGGTCCTGGCAAGACAACTTCCGGCACCCTCGGTTCCCACGCGGATTTTTCTGGTGCGTCAGTTCACAATGAAACCTGTTTCAGGCAAGATCGACAGGGCTCGTTTGCCGCAACTGTCCGAGCTGTCGAAATCCGTTCCGTCTGCAGCAGACGAAACCCCAGGTGATTTGCCAGATGTTTCAAGGAAACTCGCAGCGAACGTCGTAACCCATGGCGCGGATGACATTCGGCTGGCGGGTCCTGGCGCCGAGGAAGTGTTGGCAATCTGCCAGGAAGTTTGTCAGACGCCATTGGGATGGGACGACCGCTTCGTCGATGCCGGTGCTCATTCGATCGCCATTGCGCGTCTTGCACAACGCCTTCAATCAGCAGGTTACTCGATCACGGTTCGAGACCTGATGATGGACTGCAACACCGCACGGAAGGTGGTCAAAAGCGCACAAAGGCGAAAGCTTCTGCCTGTAGACACGTCGCTCCCGGCGCAGTGTGCGGAACCCACGGCCGGGCGAGATGAGGCAGCCGCTGAGGTGTTGTCCATTGGATACTTCACTACGCTCCAGGTTCTCTTCGCGGCTTTGATCTACGCGCCGGCTCTCGCAGGCCTCTTCGGTATCCTCGGTCACTTCCAAGTTGAAGTGTATTTCATGACCACTGGTCTATGGGGCTTCATCGCGGCAAGCTGTATCCTCTACGTAGCGGCTCTCCTTGTGCCCTTCGGAAGTCTCGGCTGGGTCATGGCTATCAAGTTTGTGATGGGAGGCGACTGCTTCAAGAATGATTTGACACCAGGTACCTATCCAAAGTGGAGCAGGATGCATCTGCGAATCTGGTGCATTGGAAGAATGGAGGCTTCGGTCCTCGTACCCTTGGGCGTACTATTTCGCAGCGCGCCGCTCCTGGCCTTTGCACTGCGGCAGCTCGGCGCCAAAGTGGGCACCAACTTGCAATGCGCACATGACGCAGCGCTCTCAGGCCCGCTCGATCTTATCACCATTGGTAATGACGTTTCGATTCAGACCGGGGCTTACATTGGCACTGTGAGGTGGACTGGCGAAAACCTGGTTGTCGGGCCAATCCGGCTGAACGACTCCAGCAAAATCGGCATGCGCGCGGCAGTCGCCCCGGACGTGACGGTCGGAGCTGGCACGTGGATTACTCCGTTTACCCCCATTCTCCACGACACGGGGCCAAATGAACTTTGGGAAGGGGCGCCCGCGCACCGCACGGGTCATTGCACGCAGCTGAATAGAACCACCGAAGCCTGTCGGTACAACTTGCCGCTCTGGTTGTTGGAGACGATCAACATTCTCGGCCAGATCATCGTGAGTTTCTGGCTCACTATAGTTCCGGTAGCTATAATCTCATGGTACGCGCGTGATCTCATACCCGTCAGCGACCCGGAGTTGGCGAGTACATATTTCAGATCGACACCGTTTTACGAAATTGCCTGGCACCTCATTCTTTACACCGTCATTACGACCTGGATTGTTCTGGTTGTGACTTCTGTCTTGAGTTGCGCGTTCCTGCGCTGCACAGCTTTTTCTCCTGGGCTCTATCCCTCGAGCGGGGTGAAAGCCGCCCTTCTCCTGTTTCGAGTAAAGATGATGAATGCGATCCAGCAACGATGGACCTGGTCGATTACCGGGCAGTATCTACGAGCTCTTGCAGGAATGCGCTTTACTCGGCTCGGAGCATCGGAATGTGATGCTATGTTCAATCTGGTCCCGGAGCTCGCCACAGCGGCCCCCAAGCTGTTCTGGTCCAACGGCTGCTTCACAAACATGCTCGACTATGGCTCAGAGCACATCAAGCTTCACCGTCTTGACATGCCGTGGGACTTTTTCACCGGCAACAATTGCGTGGTCGAGCATGGGCGCTTCCCCTCCAACTTTCTCATAGGCGTTTCCACGCCGGCAAGTCAGGCAGATTTCCGATGCCAGATGCGTACACGGCCCGGTAGCCCAGTTACGGTCGTTGGAAACCCGCCGGTGCAGTTTCCAAGGGTTCAATCTGATGCAGTTGATGGTGCCGAAACGCCGCCGGGTTTTCCGCTCTTCATGGCCCGGGTATTGATCTTCGATGTGTTGAGCATCGGATTGCTGCCCTCTGCAGAGCTACTCGTCTTTGCGCTCCTGTTCGGTGGTTCTTTGCACCTGGATTTTCATCCGGTTGCCGGCTCGGCGCTGGCGTTGATTGCCACGGAGGCAACGATGGTGCTCCTGAGTGTCGTCGTAAAGAGCAGCCTGGTCGGCAAAGAATGGGGAAGAGATCACTCCACAGCCTTCTGGTCTCGGAAACATTTTGCCTATTTCTTCGCTCAGGACTGCTTTTTCGCTTGGTGCAGGAGACCGCTAAACTTCCTGTCGGGCACCATTCTCGCAAATGTGATTTTGAGAGCGATGGGGTGTGTGATCGGCCAAAGAACGATTGTCGCACAGCCGCTGCAAACATCGGACTGGAATGCCGTGAACTTCGGTAACGATTGCATTGTCAACGGGTTCTTGCAGTTTCATACGTTTGAGAACCTGACCTTGCAGGTAAAGCAGGCCCGCCTCTCGGATCGCTGCGCGATCAATTTCGGAGCTACTGTGATGGGAGGCACGGTAATCGAACAAAACAGCACACTGTTGCCATTGTCACTGGTCCTGAAGGAAATGGTCTTGCCGTCAGCCGTCTACGAAGGCAGTCCCGTGGAACACCTGAGCACGTCGCTCGCCAAAACGACGCATGGGCAACAAGGGCGCGATCTTCCGGGCTGGTCAATACACCCTTCGCGGCTCACAGACAGCCGCGCTTCCGGTATAGTGGCTTCAGATGACTCGTGAGCATAGCCAGGTGACAGATCGCTTCTTTGCCGCGAACGAGAGTATCACGGACCTTGCGTCCGGGCTTTTTTACTTTCAGGCACATAAAGCAGCTCAATATCACCTGTCTCTCTGCGTCACGACAACATCGCCGGTCACGGGCAGCCAGGAAGGTATTGCTCAAGGCCGGTAATACAGCTAGTCAATTGAGTTCCCCGAGGCAGGCAGGAAGCGGCTCCTCATCGCAAAAAAATTGGAAAATGACATGAATGTTTCAGGTAAGAAAATTGTACTGTTCGGCGGCACTTCAGGTATCGGTCTGGCAGCAGCCCAACAACTGGCAGCACTTGGTGGTGAAGTCATTGCGATCAGCCGAGACCCGAGCAAGGCAGGTGATCCGGGCCCAGGCATCAGCCTCAAACAGGGCGATGTGCGCGACAGTGATGCGCTACAGGCGTTGTTCGAAGAGCTCGCCCCCTATGACGTCCTGATCAGCGCCGCCACGGGCGGTGATCGGGCAATCGGCCCGTTCCTGAACATGGATATGGACGGTTTCAAGGGCTCGTTCGAAAAGATGTGGGGCTATGCCAACGTCGTTCGCTACGGCACCGCAAATCTGGCAGACAATG
>JBPCVV010000138.1:0-2898 GCA_051010195.1 Anderseniella sp.
GTCATGGTGCGGCGCGGGGATTCTGTTCTGGGAACCGGAAGTTCTCGTACAGATGGTGCTGTTTCGCTCTCGCTGGAGCCTTCCGCGTTCACATAATCCGAACCGAGACCGACAAACGAACCGAACACGATGGCGAAAAACAACAGGCAACTGGGCAATAAGGATGCAACAACAGCGCCCTGCTTCCGAGCAAGATTTGGCGAACAACGGCTTCGATCAGAAAATAGCATATCCTCTCCTCTCCCACGCTTTGTCCGCTGAGCTGCCTTTAGCACGGAACTGGATGGATGGTTGTTGATGGCACATAATCTCCGTACCAGTCCGCAGCTGAGCGTCCGCAGCTCATTCATCTTCAGACATTTCGTGGGCTATCGTAGCACGTTGATTTATAGCGCATAATCCCCTTCACGCACCGACAGGCGAACTTCTCAGTCGGGTCAAAAGCAGACGTGGCCAATGGGCGTGAGCGATGTCTTCTATACTCCCGAAAGCAAACGTCGATCTGGTGAGTGAGAAGAGTCCGCTTCGTTCCAAATCCAGATATCAATTTGAGACGTGCAAGGATCTGTTTTTACATCCAACGGTCATGAGCTACACATAAAAATGCAAAAGTTTACGTGGTTGCAAAACGTCCCTGGGCTTAAATAGAGGAGAGGATTCCGGATGAGGATGAAACCGTCACTATATGCCTGTGTACTGACACTTTTCATGGCCACAGGCGTTTTCGCCAGTGAAGAAAGCAAGACCTGGGATGCTTCAGACAAAGCCAAGCAATTTGTCAAAGAATCGATTGTCATAGGAATGCTTGCCAGTCCGTACGGCACCGGTTGGACCGCATATAAACAGCTTCACGATTATTTTGGCCGAGCGCGCGAAAACGGGATAACAGGCCATGAGATGACGGTGGCCGCTGCTGACATGACTTGGGAGACGTTCCGGGAACAGCATTACCACTTCCGCGCCGCGATGGCCCAGCAGCCCGACAACTACATCATCGTGAATGAAACGCGTGACATTGAGGCCGCGCATGCTCAGGGCAAAACAGCGGTGATATGGAATAGCCAGACCGCAGAAATTTTGAATGGTGACCTTAAGCGAATAGCGCTTCTCAAAGACATTGGGATCAAGAGCATGATCCTTGCCTACAACGACACCTTCCGCACCGGGTCCGGTCAGCTTTCGGCCTACAATGGTCTCGACATTGGATTGACCCCCTACGGCGAGGAAGTGATCGACGAATTGGTGCGCTTCGGCATCCTGCTCGACCTCAGCCACACCGGTTCGAAGACGGCAAATGACGCCATGGACTATATGGACGAGAACTATCCGGGCGTGCCTTACGTCTACACGCACTCGGTTCCTGCCGGTCTTTACAAGAGCGAGCCGAACGCAACGCCGCGCGGTTGCTACCGTGCAATCCCGGATGACGAGGCTATGCGCGCAGCCAAATCCGGGGGCTATGTTTCGCCAACCTTCACTGAATGGATGATGGACGGCATCTGGCCCGAGGATATCTCACCCAAACATGCCGCCGACATGATCGACTACTACGTCAAATTGGTCGGCGTTGATCATGTTGGCATCGCCACCGACGACATGTTCTCGACCAAGCTGGTGGTCGAGTTCGCCAAAGCCAACGCTGACCTCTACAACGATGGCGGCTACATGATCGATGCGTTCAACAAGGGCGCTAGCGGGAATGGTGAGCTTGCAAAGATCCTCGCTGCAATCACGGACGATCTCTGGGCACGCGGCTACACCAACGAAGACCTCGCCAAAATCTACGGCGGCAACAAAATGCGTGTCTTTGCTCAGGTATGGGAGGGCAAGCCGCCCAAAAAGTTCCTTGAAGAATATCCCGAGCGTTTGAGACTAAGACAGGAACTCCGCAAACAGTTCTATGCCAGATAGTTGTTCGGTCAGCTAAGGATCACAAGCGGACCTTCTGACCACGCGCCGGGTAAGTCTGTTAAGCAGCTGAAAGCTGACGTTGCAGGTCTTTGAAATTCACCCTCCTACAACGCTATTTCAGATCAAACCTACCTGTCCGACGCCTGACAGCCTGAAACAGTAGTTCCGTCCGACAGCGTGCGCGCAGATTGGGGTTTTGAGGCTGATGGGGAACATTGTGTTGAACTAAATTTGCAGTTCACAATGCTTTCAAATCACTGTTTGAACCCTTCCCAAAGCCTTTGAGCACTCTCATGGTCGATAACAGGCTGGCGTCCAGACTTGTAATACGGTCTTCGGTAAAATAGCATACAGATCCTGATTTAGGGTCTGGGGCGCCAGGCAGGAATACGGCCACCTTGCCACCGCTAACGCGCTCGATCTCGAAACCAATTTGTGAGCAATCATCAAGGTGTGCGAGAACAGGTTTCATCCCTTCTGCATCCTCAACCTTTAGTGTGGCGGATACGGTGCCTTTGATGAGCGAATAGATCGGTACTTTGGAAAGAAAATTGACTTCAAGTTTGTCAACCAAGTCAGCGACCAGTTCTGATTTCGCAGCCAACCCACCAAGGAAACAGATCAACACAACGAGGGCTATCCCGAGCAGGTTAACAACAATGGCATCAACGACAGGACCGAAAGGCAATAAGTCGGCAATCGGTGCAGTAAACTTCCGCGTGAACGTGAATGCTTTACCGACGATAAATGCAAAGATGACGATTGGCACAAGAAATACGATACCGCCGAACACCGTAGTTTTCAGAAACTACATGATGGTTTTTCCTCTTGGGTTTTGTAGCTAGGGTCAGGACCCATTAATCTTATACAATTCTGTTTGAAAGAAATCATTCGAATGATGGTGAAAAAGCGCAAGGCAAGGCTTTGTGCCTTGTCGAGCATTTTTCGCCGTCAGGCGGGTGTTTTCCTTCAAACCCGAAGGGCGGG
>JBPCVV010000139.1:0-4513 GCA_051010195.1 Anderseniella sp.
TCCCGTGCGATGACATGATTCCGCTCTATGCCAGCAATGTGTAGAGCAGACTTTCGCTGTAATTTTGGCATTTCGAGCTGATGGATGTCGCGAACAAGAGCGCAAAGCCGTCAGCCAGCCGCTAGGCTTTCCAGTGACATTTGTGCAAGCGGATCCCACAGAAAAGCCATGACCTCCACTTCAAGCATAGCTTTTGAACACAGACATGGTGTGCTCTTCGTCTTTGCAGCGGGCGTCCTTTGGTCAACGGTCGGGCTTGGCATCAGACTAATCGAGGATGCGGTGGTCTGGCAGATCCTGCTTTACCGCTCGATCAGTCTCACCGTGTTCTTGTATATCGTGGTGCGCCTGCGGTCGCGCGAAAGCCCGTTTACACAAGTCCGTCGTGTTGGTTTTCCCGCCGTCATTGCCGGTCTCTCGCTGGTGGCCGCCTATGCCGGCGGGATCTACGCCATCCAGACCACGTCTGTTGCCAATGCCATGTTGCTTTTTGCTACGTCACCGTTCATGGCGGCGGTTCTTGGTCGGATCGTACTTAAAGAACCCGTGCGCACCGCAACCTTGATCGCCATTGCCGTGGCCTTTGCCGGCATCGCCATCATGGTCGCCGACAAGTCTGACGACATAGCCTTGGCCGGGAGCCTTGCAGCATTGGGGGCTGCGCTTGGGTTTGCGGTGTTCACCGTGGCTTTGCGGTACGGCAAAGCCGGCGAAATGCTGCCCTCTGTGTTTCTGTCCGGGTTGTTTGCCATCATCATCACATTTGCGATCTGCCAAAGCTTGGGATTGTCCGTTGTCCTGGATGCAAGAGATGGCAGCATCGCGATGGGGATGGGGGTATTCCAGGTCGGCGCGGGCTTGATCCTCTACACGCTCGGGTCGAGAAGCTTGCCGGCCGCGGAGCTGACTTTGCTGTCTCTGGCGGAAGTCTTGCTTGGCCCAGTTTGGGTTTGGTTATTCCTTGGTGAAACGGCGACGATCAACACGCTTGTCGGCGGCGCTGTCCTGCTCGTCGCTATTGCCGGCAATGCGGTTACCGGTAAACGACGACGGCCGCCGCCGATCACAAGCCCGTAGAGGTAGGGCGCTTCGTTTTGACAAAGTACGTCTTCGGGAGTTTGCCGGGAGAGCCGCCAAGACTGCGGATGTTCAAACTTCGTTGGAAAACATCACGACACTTGCGAAAGCAGCGTCCGGGCCTTGCGCAGATCTTGGCTGGCGTGACCTTCTGAGAACTTCTCATGAACCGGTTCGAGGCAGGCGCGCGCATCCGCCGGTCGGCCATCTGATTGGTAAAGCTGTGCAAGGGATGTCGCAGAACGCAATTGCCAGGACAGTGCGCCCTGTTTTGTCGCCAGATCGATGGCTTCAAGATAGCAGGCTTCGGCCCGTCCAGTATCAGACTTGTTGATCTGCAAAGCCAAATCTCCATTCAACCGGATGCATTCCGGTTCCATGTAGCAATCGCCTGATTCACGACAATGCTGAATTGTAAACTGGACCACGTCTTGCGCTTGCTTTGTCTTGCCAAGGCCCATCAATCCGAGTGCGATCCAACTGCGAAACATGGCGTTGCAAACACGCCCGCCAGCGTCATTCCAAAAGTCGTTGCCCTGTTTTGCAAGCTCATAGCCCTCGTCATGCCGGCCTGCGAAGACGAAACCGGCGCCCCGCCATTGGTTTACCAGGACATACTGGGCAAAATCACCAAGTGCCTCACGCTCGACAACCTGTTCAACCTCGTCAACATAATCGAGAACGGCTTCCGCATCACCGCAATAAAACAGGGCGGTGACCCCGGCTGTCAAAGCAAAGGCGTGGTTAAACGGGTGGCCAATCTTTCTCGCACCCTCGACGGCTTCTTCAAGACGCTCCAGCGAGCGATCCGCCCGGCCGGCGATCCAGTCTGCCATGCTGCCTGCCCAGTGCTGGGAAAAAACCATAGGGTCGTGGTTCGTCATTGCCGTAATGGCGGCGTGTTTTTCAGGGTTGTAAATTCTCTTGAGGTGATCGGTGTGGCCGATGGCACGAACATAGTCGGCCTCCCAGAAATACTGGCATCCAACGGACATGTCGAAAATGACCGGCAGATTTGACGTGCTGTTCGCCTTTGCAACATCACGGAGTTCAGCCAGCCAGTGATGAGCTTTCGGGAAATTGGTCCGGGTTTGATAATGAACCCAAAGACCCCACAGAATAGAGCCGAGAGCTTCATTGTCGCTCAGTGCTATGGCCAGGGGAAATGCCGGCTCGAGGGCATCGGACACCGTTGGGTGCGCCCAGCCAAAATTCGCCATTCTTGCTGTTCCCAGGGCGACTCTGAGCCCCAGTTCCAAGCGCTCGCGGGTTGCCTCTTCAGTTATTTCCTCGACGTCACCAAGGCCCTGTTCGAGCGTACCAATGGCTTCGGGAAGAGCACTGGCTGCAAGAGATTTTCGACCCGCTTCAAGAAACAGGCTGGATGCGCGCTCGCACAAACCGGCACCGGAGAAATGCCTTGCAAGCTCGAGAGCGTCGGCATCGTCCTTTGCCTCCAGTGCCAGCGCCAGCTTCTCATGCAGACTTTGCCGGGCACTGACGAGTAGACTTGCGTAAGCTGCATCTTGAACCAGTGCGTGTTTGAAAATGTAGCTGCCCTGCCTGACGCTTCGTCGCCGGAAAATCAGCTGGGCGTTGAGCAATACCTCTATGGCTTCATCGAGCTCTTCCCGCGGCATAGCCAGGGCGGACGAAAGCAAGTCGGCATCAAACTCCCGTCCGATACATGCCGCAGCTTGTACCACGCGTTTGACCGGCGCCAGCCGGTCGAGCCTGGCCATCAGGGAATCCTGCAGTGTTGTCGGGATTGCAAGGGCCGGCAGCGCTCCCTTCAAAACGAAACGATCCTGAGATTCACTGAGGATGCCCGCCTCGAGAATGGCCTTTGTCAACTCCTCAACAAACAACGGCACGCCATCGGTATGTTCCAGGATCCGCTCGAGAACCTCATTCGGCAAGGCTTTGCCGCCGGCTATCCGCTCTGCGATGACCCGTCCTTCCTTTCGGCTGAGGCGCGTGAGTGAGAGCAGGGTGGCGTTGTCGTAACCTGTCCATTTGGGTTCAAACTCAGGCCGGAAGGTAAGCAAGACGAGTACGGGAAATTCGCGCATGCCGGCAATTATCGCGTCAAACGCCTCGAGGCTTGACGGGTCAATCCAGTGCACATCCTCCACCAGCAGCACCAGCGGCTGTGTCCCGGCCATACGCGAAATTCGTTCAACCACAATTTCTATGGTGCGCTGTTTTTGTCGTTGCGGAGACAGTTCGCGAGCCACATGGTTCGGCGTCGGAATCGACAGCATGGTTGCGACAGTCTGACCCGCATCGTCAATTCCGGACATGATGCTGCCTATGTGGGTCTCCAACTTTTCCAGTTTTCGCTCAGGTGTGTCGTCCGGGCGAAATCCGGCTGCGGCCTCGATCTCTGCTACAATTGGATAAAATGCAGCATTGATTTCGTGGGGTGAACATTGGTAGTGCAGGATGGCAACATTGTCGCTGGCCAGCCTGCTCTCAAACTCCCGCAAGATTCTGCTTTTTCCAATACCGGCTTCTCCCGAGAGCAAGGCAATCTGGCCCTCGCCGTCACGAGCCTTGTGCCAGCGATCCACCAGCAGCCCGATTTCATAATCACGCCCGACAAACTCGGTCAGTCCAACGCCGCGCATTGCCTCGAACCGGCTTTGAGATTGTGCAGCACCTTTTACCAGCCAAGCCTCAACCTGTTCTGAAAACCCCTTGAGTGCGCAAACAATTTTATCCGACAATTCAAATGCGCTGCCGATCAGCCTTTTTGTAGATTTGTGCACGATGACCTGGCCGGGGCCAGCGTAATCCTGCAGCCTCGCAGCCAGGTTGGGCGTTACACCGGTCACGGCGCCACGCTCTTCAGTGGTTTGACCAACCAGGTCTCCAACAACAACCGGTCCCGTCGCAATGCCGGCACGTGCGACAAGTCTCCGGTCGCCGGTGTGCAGGTCCTCAACTTCCTGCATGGCGGCAAGGGCCGCAAGAACAGCTCGTTGCGCATCATCTTCGTGCGCAACCGGCCAGCCGAAATAGGCCAATACGCCGTCGCCGAGAAATTTGGCAATGTGGCCATCATGAACTCGAACCGCACTCGCCACTGCATTGCGATAATCGTCCATGATGTATCTGAGGTCTTCAGGATCGACCTCCTGAGACAATTGCGTCGATCCGACAAGATCGCAGAACATGACGGTTAACTGTCGACGTTCGGCCTCTTCCCGGGCAGCGGTTTGCGGCGTCGCTTTTGCCGTCTCACCCAGTTCAACTTTGTTTTTTAGTTCAGCAATTGCCGCCTGCAGCCTGCGTCGCGCGCCCAGTGCAACACCGATTTCCCTGAGATCATCTTCTGTGAGATGGTGCAACGCATTCAGATCGATCTCATTTTCGGTGAACGTCTTTTCGTACCGTCTGAGTCCAAGTGCCTCAAGCCATTCGCCGATGTCAT
>JBPCVV010000140.1:0-5371 GCA_051010195.1 Anderseniella sp.
CAGTTTCGCCGTAATTGATGGCATCACCTGTCACGACTTTCGGTTTTGCCGCTTCCCAGTCGATGTTCAGATACCGTTCACAGCGGACCTGGTGGCCGAGATGGGCAGCAACGTCCTGCATGTGCAACGCCTCGAAGTTGCAAACCCAGTCCTTGACATGGTCGCAACGCGGGCCGAAATTACAACCCTTCGGACGTTCATGGGGTATGGGCAGCTGTCCCCGGATCGGAACCAGCGGCCTTGAGTACCGGTCAGCACCGGGCAGGGGAATGGAATTGAACAGGCCACGGGTGTAGGGATGACGCATTTCGTCAAACACCTGCTTGACCGACCCGAACTCGACCGCTTCTCCGGAGTACATCACCGCGATCTTGTCACAGGTTTCCAGGATCAGACCCAGATTGTGCGAGATGTAGATCATCGACGTGCCGAAGCGTGCCGAGATGTCCTTGATCAACTCGACAACGCCGGCTTCGACTGTCACGTCGAGCGCGGTTGTGGGTTCATCCAGCAGCAGCAACTGTGGTTTGGACAGCAAGGCCATGGCAATGACGACACGCTGCTGCTGGCCACCGGAAATCTGGTGCGGAAATGACTCCATCACGCGGTTCGGATCAGGCAGGCGCACGGCATCCAGCATCTCGATGGATCTCTTGGTGGCCTCCTCGTCACTGATGCCTTCATGATAGATCAGGACTTCATTTAGCTGTTCCTTGATCAGCATGGAAGGATTAAGCGAAGCCATGGGCTCCTGGTAGACCATCGAAATGCGTGAACCGCGAATATCACGCAGTTCCTCTTCCGACATGGTGCGCATGTCACGCCCCATGAACTTGATCTCGCCACCGACAATGTCGCCGTTCTTGCCCATATACTGCATGATGGCGAGTGCAACCGTAGACTTGCCGCAGCCGCTTTCACCGACAATACCGACAGCCTCGCCGGGCATGACTTTCATGTTGAAATCAACAACAGCGGGTATTTCACCGGCTCTCGTATAATACGATATCGAGACGTTGTTGCATTCCAGAACAGGTGTGTTCTTGTCCGGTGTGGCCATAGGATCAATCCCTCAGCGAAATTTCGCGCAGGCCATCGGCCAGCAAATTCAAACCCAGTACCAGCGAAGAGATCGCGAGAGCAGGCCATAGCATGATGTTCAGGCCGTTATAGCCCCATTGGCGCCCGTCCGAGATCATCTTGCCCCAGTCCGGATCCGGGGGCGGCAGTCCAAGCGACAGGAAGCCAAGCAGTGCGATGGTGATAATCACGTAGCCCAGGCGCAGGCAGGCATCCACGATCAGTGGCCCGCGGGCGTTCGGCAGCAGTTCGACCAGCATGATCCACAACGGACCTTCGCCACGCACTTCAGCCGCTGCGATATAGTCGCGGGTTTTCAGGTCCAGCACGATGCCGCGCACGATACGGGCAACCTGCGGTGCTGTTGAAAAGGTGATCGCCACGATAATCAGCGCGCCGGACACAATCGTCTTGTCCAGTCCGAGCGCTTGGTTCATCCAGATGCCGATATTGGAATTGGGTCCAAACGCCGTCAGGATCACCAGCAGCAGTACGATCTGCGGGAACGACAGCAGGACATTGCCGATAAACGAAATGATTTCATCCCACCATCCGCCACGATAACCGGCGGTCACACCCATGATCATGCCGACCGAGTAGGCCACAATGGTCGCCAGCGTCGACCAGAACAGCACGACGCGGGAGCCGTGCAGCAGGCGGGCCAGCAGATCGCGGCCACGATCATCGGTACCCATCCAGTGCATGATGCCGTTCTTGTCTTCGGTCAGCATGGGCAGGTTGATGGCGCCGCGTGTCTGGGCCAGCGGATCCTGCAACGGCAGAAGGTCGACGAAGATCGCAATGGACACCCAGAACACGACCAGGAACAGCCCGATCATGCCGACCCAGCTCTCGCGCAGCAGTCCGAAGACTGCGAGGAATCGCGAGAACCCTGTCGCGCTATCAGGGGTATTGGTTTGTTCAGCTGTTGTATCTGTCATGGGTCTGTTTCCTCAGCTGAACCGGATGCGTGGATTAAGCAGTGTGTATCCGATATCGGAAACGAACTGCGAAAACACCGCGATGAAAACCGCCACCATGGCACAGGCCTCAATGACGAAGATGTCGCCGAACAGGGCCGCCTCGTAGAGCAGCTTGCCGAAGCCTTTGTAGGAGAAGAACACTTCGGTCACGATGACGCCAGACAGTAGGTAATTGAGCTGCAGGATCATCACCGTAAACGGTGCAATCAGCGCATTGCGCAGACCGTGCCGCAGGATGACGCGCTTGTACGGCAGGCCTTTCAGGATAGCTGTTCGCACGTATTGCGACGTCATCACCTCCGCCATGGAGGCCCGTGTCATTCGGGTGTAGTAACCGAAATTGTATATCACAAGCACCATTACCGGCAGCACCAGCTGGTTCGCATCTGCCCACGTCAGCCCGTTACTGAAGGGAGATGTTCCCGGCAGTATGTCCAGCCAGAAAACAAAGATGGCGACAAGAATGGTGGCGGACGCAAATTCCGGTACGGATGTTGTGATAACGGCAAGGACCGTGATGGCGCGATCACGGGGCGAACCTTCAGCGATACCCGACAAGACTCCAAGCACAAGGGCTATGGAAACGGTAATCGTAAACACCAGGCCACCCAGAACAGCGGTATTCAGCAGGTGATCCTTGAGCAATGTGGACACCGGCGTGGCGAACTGTACGGATTCGCCAAAGTCGCCGCGCGCCGCGTTGATGACCCAGGTGAAGTAGCGCTGGATGAAAGGTGCGTTATAACCGTTCTGTTCCAGCCACAGCAAACGCTGGTCCTGGGTGGAATATTGTCCGAGCACTTTGCCTGCCAGACTGTATTTATCTGCTTCGAACGCGAGAAAAAGGAGCAGTGACACAGTGGCCATTATCAGCGCCATCTGTACCAACCGCTTGCCAGCCAATTGCAGCATATGTCTGTCTTCCCACCCTGTTAAGCGCCCGGATACGAGCGGCTTTCAGTTCCCCTGGTGCCGTTGCCCGGCACTCTAAACTCAACCGTAACAGCAGCCTGGCCACATCCGTATTGCCGTTAAGAGACAATTAATGACCACCAAGCGCTGTATTGCCCATCAACCTTAACGCGTATTTCACCAACTGCAAGTCATTCCGTTTTCCGTTATGCCACGGATCGGGAAAACCGTGTGTGAGCTTTGTGGGTTGGCGAATTAGCTGCTAGAACTCTGCCAATTTCTTACTTACCGTGAGCAAGGATCAGCGTCCCCCCATGAAATTTGCCTCGCTGCCCATGTATGATTTGCCGGAGCTGGCCGCGGCAACCAGTGCCTGGTGGACCGGTCTTGCAGGTCACATGCAGCGCGAAGGCATTGCCGATGTGCCCGACGTTTGTGTGACACCCGACGACCTCGAGCGGCACTGGTGTTCTGCCAATCTCTTGTTCTCGCAAACCTGCGGCTACCCGCTCACGCATCGGCTGAACGGAAATGTTCGGCTGCTGGGTCTGCCCGTCTACGCCTGCAAAGGGTGTGATCGTGATGGGTTCTACTCGTCGATGATCATAGCGCCGGCGTCTTCCAACCTGTACTCGCTGGCTGACTGCAGGAATTCGCGCGCGGTGTACAATACCGACGACAGCATGTCGGGTCTTCTGGCCTTGCGTGCTGCGGCCGCCCATCAGCATGCCCGCAAGGATCCGTTTTTCAGGTCACTGTCGCGCTCTGGCGGACACCGCCGCTCGTTGCAGTCGGTCGCCGATGGTGAGGCCGACGTCGCGTGCATAGATGCCGTAACGTTTGCACTGTTGTCGAGAATTGAACCGGAACTGGTGTCGCGCGTCAGGGTGCTGGGACAGAGCCCGAAAGTTCCCGGGCTTCCCTACATCACATCGTTGACCGCAACGGCCGAAACCATGGAGCGGCTGCGCGCCGCACTTCGCCAGGCAATTGCAGATCCGGGGCTAAGTGACGTTCGCGCAGAATTGCTGTTGTCGGGCATTACATTTCCCGACCCGGCCCACTACAACGTTATCCTCGATCTCGAAGCAGCGGCGAGCCAGCTGATACTGGCCTGACGTCACCGCACCCGCAAAGCATTCATCTTTCGACCCCCCAAGGAGACCACGACCAAAATGATTGATCTTTACACCTGGAGCACCCCCAACGGTTACAAGGCGTCCATTGCGCTTGAGGAGTTCGGGCTGGACTACACTACTCATCCCATCAACATCATGAAGGATGACCAGTTCCAGCCGGATTTTCTGAAGATGTCGCCGAACAACAAGATTCCGGCAATTCGTGACAACGACAATGGCCAGACTGTTTTTGAGTCCGGGGCAATCCTGTTGTACCTGGCTCACAAGACCGGAAAGTTTCTCGCTACCGAAGGCCCTCGCCATTGGCAGACCATGGAATGGCTGATGTGGCAGATGGGCGGCTTTGGCCCGATGCTCGGCCAGGCTCACCACTTCCTGCACTTCAACCCGGGCAAGTCCGAATATGCCGAAGCCCGCTATGCCGCTGAGTGCCAGAGGCTCTGGGGCGTGCTTGACCGCAGGCTGGCTGAAGAAGAATATGTGGCGGGCGAGTATTCGATCGCCGACATGGCCATCTGGCCCTGGGCATCTCGGTTTGAATGGCAGCGCGTTGACCCGAATGAATTTGCCAACGTCAAGCGTTGGTACCAGGCGATCGCTGCGCGCCCGGCGGTGCAGGCCGGATTCAAGGTTCCGAACCCGGATCGCGAGATACCGCAGGTTGACTGACACATCCGGCTCCAGGCACTCGTCGCCGGCCGGACTGCCCATTGCCGGGTTTGCGCTGCTGGCGGCGGTTACCGTGTTCTGGGGTGTCAACTGGCCGACCATGAAAATTGTGCTTGGCGAACTCAGCCCGTGGTGGTTTCGCACCATATGCCTGGCGACGGGTGGTGCTGCCCTGCTTGCCATTTCCGGCCTCTCCGGCAACCGTGTGCGCGTGCCGCCAGGCGATCTCAAGCGGTTGCTGCTGTGCAGCGTCTTTAACATGGTCGGCTGGCATTTGTTTTCCGCTTTCGGGCTTACGATGGTGCCGGCCGGCAGGGCGTCCATCATCGCCTTCACCATGCCGGTCTGGGCGGCGTTGTTCGCCATTCCGGTGCTGAAGGAGCGCGTGTCATTCGCGGTTTTTGCGGGCCTCGGCATGGGCATGGCCGGCCTTGGTATCCTGATCGGCCATGACGTGGCGGTACTTGGGTCGGCTCCCGTGGGTTCACTGATCATGCTGGGGGCGGCGCTGTCATGGGGGCTCGGGACGGTCCTGTTCAAACGGTTTGACTGGCAAACCCCGGTTGCCACGGCCGTTGGCTGGCAGTT
>JBPCVV010000141.1:0-3465 GCA_051010195.1 Anderseniella sp.
GGACAAGCTTCCCATTCGCCGCGATGGTGACCAGTTGTTCGGACCCGGTGTCCTTGACATGAAAGGCGGCAACCGCATCGCCATAGAGGCCTTCATGGCCTTGCAAAACGCGGACATCGGGCCGCACTTGCCTGTCACCTTCATGTTCACCCCCGACGAAGAGGTCGGCAGCCCGTCATCCCGACAGCGAATTGAAACGGAAGCCAGCAAGCACAAACATGTACTGGTACCGGAACCTTTGCGGCCCTGGGGCGACTTCGTCACGGGCCGCCACGCGGTACAGCGCTTCTGGGTCCGAGTACACGGCAAACCTGCCCACGCAGGGCTGCAGAAAGCCCAGGGGCGCAGCGCCATTGCCAAAATGGCCGACCTTATAAAGCGCATCGAAGCACTGAACGATTATGACAGGGGAACGACCTATGCCGTCGGCACCGTACACGGCGGCACGTTCGTGAACGTCGTGACGACCCTTTGTGAAGCCCAGGTCCTGTGCGTTGCGCCCAACGATGACCTGCTCGACGAGGTTCAGTCAAACATGGCTGCCCTGGCCGGCGAGGAAGACGGCGTGCGCATCGAAATTGAAGCTGGACTGTTGCGTCCGGTTGCCCACCCGCATGAAAAGACGATGGCGCTGTTCGACCACGCCCGCGAGCTGGCTTATGCAATGGACAGAGACCTGGGACATTGCCAGTCCGGCGGCGGCAGCGATGGCAATTTTACCGGTGCACTCGGTATCGCAACCCTGGACGGACTGGGTGTCGGCGGCACCAATGCCCACACCTTCAACGAGCATCTGCTGGTCTCGACGCTGGTGCCGCAATGCCGTTTGTTTGCCGGCCTCCTGGAAACGCTAGAATAAGCGCCGGACAACCGAGGAGAGCTGTCCGGCCTAACGGCAGATATATATGCTCGGCGTACGGTCCTGAGCGACTGCCGAATTTTGATCAGTTTACCAGCCCTTGAGAACAGGCCGGATTTGCGTTGAAACTCTGCAGGTACAGTTGCAGGCAAGCCGCGACACTGATACCAGGCACATGCCGTCCAGTGCACCGGCGGAGTAACCGATCTCTGCCGCGTCGCAACAGGAAAGTCTGGTTCTACAACCGGATGCGCCGCAGTCGCAGAGCATTGCTGATTACCGATACCGACGACAGGCTCATTGCGGCCGCGGCGATCATGGGAGACAACAATGTCCCGGTCAGCGGATACAATATCCCTGCAGCGATCGGCACACCGGTTGAATTGTAGGCGAACGCAAAAAACAGGTTCTGCCTGATGTTGCGCAGGGTTGCCTGAGCCAACTTCCTGGCTTTCACAATCCCGGTAAGATCGCCTTTCAGCAGCGTGATACCGGCACTTTCCACGGCAACATCCGCTCCGGTTCCCATCGCAATTCCGACATCTGCGGCTGCAAGTGCCGGAGCGTCATTGACCCCGTCACCCGCCATGGCCACCTTGTGTCCCTGGCGGTGCAGATCATCGATCAGCGCCTTCTTGCCTTCCGGCAGCATGCTGGCACGCACCTCGTCTATCCCCAGTTCAGCCGCAACTGCCCGGGCCGTTCGTTCGTTGTCGCCGGTCGCCATGATGATTGTAAGGCCGGCCTCATGCAGCTCTTCAATGGCCGCTGCTGTCGATTGCTTGATTGGGTCCTCCACAGCGACGATGCCGGCAAGCTCACCCCCGGCAGCTATGAACATGGCTGTCTTGCCACCTGCGCGCAATTGATCAGCTGTTTTCTCCGCCGATACAACATCAACCGCAATATCGCGCATCAACGCCTGGTTACCCAGCGCAACCGCCTGACCGGCTACCTTACCGGTGACACCTTTCCCGGTAATTGCTTCAAAATGATCAGCTTTTCCGAATGCCAGACCCCGTTTCTCGGCCTCGTGGAGTATGGCATCCGCCAGCGGATGTTCTGATCCCTGTTCCAGAGCAGCTGCCAGGGCCAACACGCCTTCGTCATTTCTGCTTCCAAATGCAATCAAATCGGTGAGTTCAGGCTTACCCCAAGTCAGGGTGCCGGTCTTGTCTACAACCAGCGTGTCCACAGTGGACATGCGTTCCAGCGCCTCTGCATCCTTGATCAGGACACCAGTTAGCGCACCGCGGCCGGTGGCAGTCATGATCGACATGGGCGTGGCCAGTCCCAGCGCACACGGACAGGCAATGATCAGGACCGATACAGCCGACACGATCGCAAACGTTAGTGCCGGATCAGGACCGAAGGTCAGCCAGACCGCGAATGCCAGAATCGCCACAAGCACAACAGCCGGAACAAAATACGAAGCAACCTTGTCAGCCATGCCCTGTATCGGCGCCCTCGAGCGCTGCGCAGACGCCACCATGGCCACGATGTTTGACAACATGGTTTCATCGCCGACGCGCCGCGCCTGCATGATCAGCGAACCGTTCTTGTTTGTGGTGCCGCCCGTGACCGGATCTCCCCTGGTCTTTTCAACCGGAACCGGCTCCCCGCTGACCAGGCTTTCATCAACAGACGAGTTGCCCTCCATGACGACGCCGTCGACAGGCACATTCTCACCAGGCCGGATCCGCAGCCGGTCGCCCGCCATCAGATTTTCAACGGGCGCATCATATTCGTCACCGTTGGGCAGAACCCGTCGTGCCGTCTTCGGGGCTAGGTCCAACAGGGCGCGAATCGCATCACCCGTACGCTCCCTGGCCCGCAGTTCAAGCACCTGCCCGACAAACACCAGGGCTATGATAACAACCGCCGCCTCGTAATAGACGGGCATATGGCCGCCTTCCATTTTTAGCCCCGCCGGAAACAGACCCGGGAGGAAAGTCGCAACAGTGCTGTAAAGATAGGCGGTTCCGACACCGATCATGATCAGCGTCCACATGTTCAGGTTCCAGTTGACAACAGATGTCCAGCCGCGCTGGAAAAACGGCCACGCCGCCCAAACAACCACCGGTGTTGCCAAGGCAAACTCCAGCAGCAAGGCCAAGCGTTCCCCCATCCACTCCCTGACCGGAATGCCGACCATCGGACCCATTGTGAGGATAATCAGAGGTATTGCTGCCAGCGAACTGACCCATAGCCGTTTTGTGAAATCAATCAGCTCATGGTTCGGTTCATTTGACACACCGCCCATGGGCTCCAGCGCCATCCCGCATATCGGGCAGCTGCCAGGGTCGTCCTGGACAATTTCCGGATCCATCGGACAGGTGTAGGTCGTGTCTTTTGCGGCAACCTGCTTTTTCCTTTGACTATTGCCCGATGCATAAAAGTAAGGATCGACGTTGAAACGGTCATGGCAGGAAGTGTTGCAGAAGTGATACCTGGTATCCATCCATGTGGAAGCCGGTTTCCCGCCGGTCAGATCGACACTCATGCCGCAAACCGGGTCCACAACGGCTTCGCCCGACTGTCCGGCCACAGGGCCTTCATCGCCGTGACGTTGGTTATCTTCGCTTTTCGCGGAGCCTAAAACGTTT
>JBPCVV010000142.1:0-12188 GCA_051010195.1 Anderseniella sp.
CTGCCGGACAGAATGGACAGGCCAACCACGTGTACCTGCTGCTCGATTGCGGCCGACACGATCTCCTCCGGGGTCAGGCGAATGCCCTCATAGATAACTTCCATTCCCACTTCGCCGGCCCGAACCGCGATCTGCTCCGCACCGTTCGAGTGTCCGTCCAGACCGGGCTTTCCCACCAGGAATTTCACCGGCACACCCAACCGCTCCGACAGGGCGGCGACCTGTTCGCACACCAGGTCCGCGTTTTCAGGCGCCGCCAGGGCAACGACCGTGCCGACACCAGTGGGTGCACGATACTCGCCGAACACATCGCGCAGGGTCTGCCCCCACTCGCCTGTGGTAACACCGGCCTTCGCACACGCGATTGACGGATCCATGATGTTACTGCCGTCGCGCGCCGTTGTTTGCAGATCCGACAGCGCAGCTTCAACGTCCGCGGCATTGCGCTGCTTGCGCCATTGCTTCAGGCGTTCAACCTGTTCTTGTTCAACGTGTTCCGGCACTGTCAGGATGCTATCGCCATCGCCACCTGACAGCGGCGATGGCTCGCTGGTCTCATAGGCATTGACGCCCACAACAGTCTCGCGGCCTTCTTCGATTGCCTTGATACGCGCCGAATTGGACTTGACCAGTTCGGCTTTCATATAGCCGCTGTCCACCGCTGCGACCGCGCCGCCCATGTTCTCGATGACCGCCAGTTCTTCAAGCGCCGCCGACTTGAGCGCCTCGACCTTGGCGCCGACAACTTCCGACCCGTCAAAAATATCGCCGTTTTCGAGCAGATCGGTTTCAAATGCCATGATCTGCTGCATGCGCAGCGACCATTGCTGATCCCAGGCCCGTGGCAGTCCGAGCGCCTCGTTCCATGCCGGCAATTGCACGGCACGGGCACGGGCATTCTTTGACAGCACCACGGCCAGCATTTCGATCAGGATGCGGTAGACGTTGTTTTCAGGCTGCTGTTCGGTCAGCCCGAGCGAGTTCACCTGCACGCCATAACGGAAGCGGCGCAGCTTTTCATCTTCAACCCCGTAACGGGTTTGGCAGATGTCGTCCCACAACTCGGTGAAGGCCCGCATTTTCGACAGCTCGGTGATGAACTTGATGCCTGCATTCACGAAAAAGCTGATGCGGCCGACGACCATCGGAAAATCATCATCAGGCACCTGGCCTGACGCCTTTACACCGTCCAGAACGGCAATGGCGGTGGCCAGCGCGAAGGCCAGCTCCTGCGCCGGCGTGGCGCCTGCCTCCTGCAGGTGGTAGGAACACACATTCATCGGGTTCCACTTGGGACACTCGATCCGCGACCATGTGATAGTGTCGGTGATCAGCCGCATCGACGGCTGCGGCGGAAACACATAGGTGCCGCGCGACAGGTACTCCTTGATGATGTCGTTCTGCGTGGTGCCGGTCAGGCTTGCGCGTGCTGCTCCCTGCTCTTCGGCAACGGCGACATAAAGCGCCAGCAGCCAGGCAGCCGTGGCGTTGATGGTCATCGACGTATTCATCCGCTCCAGCGGGATGTCCTGGAAAAGCGTGCGCATGTCGCCGATGTGGGACACCGGCACGCCGACCTTGCCGACCTCGCCGCGGGCCAGCAGATGATCGCTGTCATATCCGGTCTGGGTCGGCAAATCGAAGGCCACCGACAGGCCGGTCTGGCCCTTGTCGAGGTTGCGCCGGTAAAGCTCATTGCTGGCTTTGGCCGTGGAGTGCCCGGCATAGGTGCGGAAGATCCAAGGACGATCACGATTTGGCTGGTCACTCATCGAACTGCTGATCCGGTTGCTTGTTATCTCAAGGGCTCGCGTTGAAAAACGCACCGCTTGCCGCCCCGCATATTCTGCAGGACGTAATTATCAGGCGATTGCCGATAAACGAAGCATGAAGTTTATTGCAGCGCAACCAGACTTTAGGATTTGTCGGGACAGGCAGCAGCCGTCGCCCCCCTGAATCACGAAAATTCCGGCGAGGAAACGCCTAGTCTGAGGAATTGCGGTAGTAGACCAGCAGCATCATGGCAGCCACCGCCATGCCGATATTGGCAGCCACGGCGATCATCACCATGCTGTCGATACCCGGAATGTGGTAAGTGCGAGCGAACATGTTGGCGATATAGGCACCGGCAAACAACCCCACAAAATTCACTATCGTATTGAAAAGAGAACTAAATTTCAGATAGGAATTGATAATTGTGGTGCCCGCCAGGCACATCGCGCACACGATCAACAGGGGCGTCGTGCCAAGATCACCATAGGCGAACGGCAAGTACGAACCCCAGCTTATGTTAATGCCCAGAAGGCTCAGAAAATCGTTCATGCCTACAGCCTGATACAGTCGTCCCATTGATCGAGATGCCAGGTTAGGCCATCGAGGTTGCCATTAAGTAAACAGGTTTTGGAAAGTTTGAGTTAGGTAAATTCTTTGTTGCAATGCAGCATTATCTGCCCGATGCTATGCCGGAAATTTATGCAGGAGATCAATTATGGGTGTATCAGCAGTTCGCGACACGGCAGAACCGGCAGCAAACTCCGGCGCTGCGCGCAAAGACCTTTATGAGATCGGTGAAATTCCGCCACTCGGGCATGTCCCGAAGGAAATGTATGCCTGGACCATCCGCCAGGAACGCCATGGCGAGCCGGACACCGCCATGCAGGTCGAGGTGGTGCCGACATGGGAGATTGATTCCGACGAGGTGCTTGTCCTGGTGATGGCTGCAGGTGTGAACTACAATGGGGTATGGGCTTCGCTCGGTATTCCGCTTTCGCCGATCGACGGCCACAAGAACCCCTACCATATTGCAGGCTCAGACGCCTCGGGCATCGTCTGGGCCGTTGGCCGCAAGGTGACACGCTGGAAAGTCGGTGACGAAGTGGTCATTCACTGCAACCAGGACGCCGGCGACGATGAAGAGTGCAATGGTGGAGACCCGATGTTCTCCACCTCCCAGCGCATCTGGGGATATGAAACGCCGGACGGGTCTTTCGCGCAGTTCTGCCGGGCCCAGGCTCGCCAGTTGATGCCGCGGCCCCAGCATCTGACATGGGAAGAAGGCGCCTGCTATACGCTGACACTGGCCACTGCCTATCGCATGCTGTTCGGCCACCGTCCCCATACGCTGAAGCCCGGCCAGAACGTACTGGTATGGGGTGCATCCGGCGGCCTGGGGTCAATGGCCGTGCAATTGATCGCCACCTCCGGTGCCAACGCCATCGGCGTCATTTCGGAAGATGACAAGACCGATTTCGTGCTCGGCCTTGGTGCCAAGGGCGTCATTAACCGCAAGAATTTCGACTGCTGGGGTCAGTTGCCGACCGTCGGCACACCCGAATACAACACATGGGCCAAATCGGCACGTGAGTTCGGCAAGGCAATCTGGGACATCACCGGCAAGGGCAACAATGTCGACATGGTGTTTGAGCACCCGGGCGAGGCAACCTTTCCGGTGTCCACGCTGGTCTGCAAACGCGGCGGCATGGTTGTGTTCTGCGCCGGCACCACCGGCTACAACATCACCATGGATGCACGCTATGTCTGGATGCATCAGAAACGCATCCAGGGCTCGCACTTTGCCCACCTGATGCAGGCTAGCCAGGCCAACCGGTTGGTCATCAACCGCCGCATCGATCCGTGCATGTCCGAAGTCTACGACTGGAATGACATCCCAAAGGGTCACATGCGCATGCGCGAGAACAAGCATTTGCCAGGCAACATGGCCGTGCTGGTCAACGCACCAACCACGGGACTGCGCACCTTCGAAGACGTTCTCGAAGCCTGCGGCAGCTAGAGCTTTTCTGGCTTAGATCATGACCACAAAGCAGGCGTCTGGACCATGCTGATCCAGGCGCCTGCATCACTTCATGACGGTCAGGCGGTCAGCTTTTCCACTTCCGCTTCAATGTTCGTCTTCAGCTCCGGAGCCAGTTTCAGGCGGGTCGACAGCATGGCAAGATAGGCCTGCTCGGCCGGATCATCCGGATCGATTGCCAGGCAGGACGCGGCATAAAGTTCAACTGCCTGTTCGGTATTGTTTGCCAGCGCAACAATGGCATCGATGTCCAGCGGCTTGCGCAATTCATCCATCAGGAATGCCTTTTCCTCCATGCCCAGGCCGGCCTCGTCAAACTTGTTGAAAATGCGCTTTTGCTCCTCGGCATCGATGTGACCATCAGCTTTTGCCGCTGCGATCATCGCCTGGATGATCTTCACGCCCAGCGCGTTGCGCTCTTCGGCAGGCGCAGGCAGGAAGGCGGTGCCTTCAGCTTCCGGTGTCACGTTCTTCATCGGCGACTGCGGCGCGGGTGCCGCCGGCGCCGGTCCAGCGCCGGGGCCGCCTGCCTTGGAAGCCTGCCAGTCATTGTACGCTTTGTAGGCAAGCCCGCCCAACACGGCCACGCCGCCGATCTTGGCAGCCATGCCGGCCATTTTTCGACCCTTCTTGGTTCCCAGCAGCAAACCTGCCAAGCCACCGGCGGCCAGTCCGCCGCCAAACCCCTTCAAACTGTCGGGTACACCGCCGCCGGACTGCGGTTGAGCATCGCCGTCTTGGTTCTGGACGTTTGAACCCATGAATTGATCAAGAAGTTTCTGCGGATCGAACATGTCTGCGGGGCCTTTCATATCAAACGCGGGATATCCTGGTTCTATTGGTAGATGGAATATGAAATGTGCAAGACAAGTGTGCGGAGCCAAAAACTTTGCTTTTGCCCCCGCAAACGGGTTAGGGCCTGTCGGCATTCGACAAACACAACAATTCCCGCCGAGCCACCATGACACCGCCCAGCCAGCATAAAGACCAGGATACCACCGGTGGTGCGCCAACATGGCTCGGGCTGATCCCGGCCATCTTCGTGCTGTTCTGGGCCACCGGCTTTATCGGATCACGGCTGTCTGCTCCCTACGCGGAACCCTTCAGCTTCCTGTCAATCCGGTTTGCCATCGTTGCCGTGCTTCTGGCCGGGGCCGCCGTGATCATGCGGGCATCCTGGCCGGACCGGCGCACAACCTTGCAGTGCCTGATGACCGGCGCTCTGATCCATGGCGGTTACCTGGGTTTTGTCTTCTGGTCGATCTGGAAGGGAATGCCGGCAGGGGTCTCAGCGCTGATCGTCGGCCTGCAACCACTGATGACGGCCATACTGGCGGGAATGATGCTGTCTGAGCGAATAACTCGTCGCCACTGGACCGGCCTTGTCATCGGTTTGGCCGGCGTCGGGCTTGTCGTGTGGCCCAAATTCACTCTCGACGCTGCCGGCATTACCCCGCTTACCGTCGGCGCGAACGTTCTGGCCATGTTGTCGATCACGTTCGGATCGATCTACCAGAAGCGCTTTATGACCGATGTGGATCTGCGGACCGGCAATGCCTGGCAGTTTGCCGGCGCGGCCATGGTTACCGGGATTGTCGCCCTGGCCACCGAAAGCTATCAGATCACCTGGAACGGATCGGTGATCTTTGCCATGGTATGGCTCGTGTTCGTCCTGTCGATCGGCGCGATTTCCATGCTGTACCTGATGATCAGACACGGCGAGATTTCCCGCGTGACAACCTTGTTCTATCTGGTGCCGGGCGTCACCGCAGTGATTGCATGGCTGATGTTTGATGAACGCCTGCTGCCGATTCAGATCGCCGGCATGGTGGTGTGCGCCGGTGCGGTTATGCTGGCTACCCGAAAGTCGTGACTCTGGTTATATTGCACTGCAGCAATTCACCGCTATACTGAATTCACAACCACGCCGCTGCAACCGGCAACTCCTGAGGAAGCCCGATGAGCCTAGCTGAAGACATCCGCCCCACATCCGCCGTCCTGCCGGGCCTGAGTGAATTGATGGCTTCGGCGGTCAGCGAAGTGGACACCATGTTCGCTCATGCACGGGCCAACATGGCCGAGCGCGTGGTGGCCGATGGACGTGTGTCTTCCGCCGCGGTGGAACTCGAACAGCACGCCGTACATGGTCTGGCCTGGCTGGCCACATACGCCGAGACGCTGCGCAACATCAGCACCTGGCATAATGCGCTTGCAGGCGAAGGACGCCTCACGGAACTCGAACAGCTGATCGCCCAGGTTGTCTTTGGCGAGTATCTCAATCACATTTCCGGCGGCATCCCGATGAACGGTCAGGAGTTTATCCGGCTGCATGAACTTGGCATTGCTGCAGATGCGGCTGCGAAACTGCAGGATGGATCGTGCGGCAGCCTGCTGCACTCCGGGTCCACACCGGCCAGCCGTTCCCGGCTGGTAGAACTGATGATCGACAGTCGCGCCAATCTCACCACCGGAGATTGCGGTCTCGACGGCATGCTTGATGAAATGCGTTCCCAGATGAACCGCTTTATCGAGGAGAACGTCGCCCCGCACGCGCACGACTGGCACTGCAACAATGAATACGTGCCGCTTGAGATCATCTCCAAGCTGGCTGAACTAGGCGTGTTCGCGCTTACCCTGCCGGAGGAATATGGCGGCATGGGCCTGGGCAAGGAATCCATGTGTGTGGTGTCGGAGGAGCTGTCGCGCGGCTGGATTGCCATCGGATCGCTCGGCACCAGGCCTGAAATTGCCGCCGAACTGATTATCGCCGGCGGCACTGAAGCCCAGAAGGAAAAGTGGCTGCCCGCCATCGCCTCTGGCGAGGTTTTGCCAACCGCCGTTTTCACCGAGCCCAATACCGGGTCCGACCTGGCATCCCTGCGCACCCGTGCCGTTAAGAAAGGCGACGTCTACAAGGTCACCGGCAACAAGACCTGGATCACCCACCCGGTGCGCGCAGACGTCATGACACTGCTGGTTCGCACCAACCCGGAACAACCCGGTTACAAGGGCCTTTCCATGCTGCTGGCCGAGAAGCCACGCGGAACCGACACAGACCCGTTCCCCGCCGACGGCATGTCCGGTGGCGAGATTGAAGTGCTTGGGTATCGCGGCATGAAGGAGTATGAAATCCGCTTCGAAGACTTCGAAGTCAAGGCGGATAACCTGCTCGGTGGGGAAGAGGGCCAGGGCTTCAAGCAACTCATGCAGACATTTGAATCAGCCCGCATACAGACCGCTGCCCGCGCCATCGGCGTGGCACAGAACGCCCTTGACCTGGGCCTGCAGTATGCCACCGACCGGGTTCAGTTTGCTAAACCAATCGTATCGTTTCCGCGCATTTCCGACAAACTGGCCCTGATGGCGGCGGAAATCATGGCGGCCCGCCAGCTGTCCTACTTCTCGGCCCGTGAAAAAGACGCCGACCGGCGCTGCGACGTGGAAGCCGGCATGGCCAAGCTTTTGGGTGCGCGCGTTGCCTGGACATGCGCCGACAACGCACTGCAGATCCACGGCGGCAACGGGTTCGCCCTCGAATACCAGATCAGCCGCGTTTTGTGCGACGCCAGGATTCTTAACATTTTTGAAGGCGCCGGCGAGATCCAGGCCCAGGTCATTGCCCGCCGCCTGCTGGAACAGGGCAACTGATCTGACATGGCGTCACGCACCATTCTTATTACCGGATGTTCGTCCGGCATCGGCTACACCTGTGCATTAGGCATGCAGCAGCGCGGCTGGCGGGTTATCGCCACGGCGCGCACGCCGGCAGATATTGCAATGCTCAAGGTCAAAGGGCTGGAAGCACTCACGCTCGACTACACTGATGCAAAGTCTATCGCAGCCTGTGCCGATCAGGCGCTGAAACTGTGCGATGGCAAACTAGACGCGGTGTTCAACAATGGCGCCTACGGTCAGCCGGGCCTGGTCGAGGACTTGAGCGTCAAGGTTCTGCGTGACCAGTTCGAGGCCAATTTTTTTGGCTGGCACGACCTGACAACGCGCCTGATCCCGGCCATGCGGGACCGGGGCTCGGGACGCATCGTGCAGTGTTCTTCGGTGCTCGGCATAATCGCTGCGCCCTATCGCGGTGCCTACAACGCCTCGAAGTTCGCCCTGGAAGGCCTCACTGACACGCTACGGCTGGAATTGCACGGGTCCGGCGTCGGGGTCAGCTCCATCCAGCCCGGCCCTATCCGTTCGCGCTTCACACAACACGCGCTCAGTGCCTTGAAGACCAATGTCGACTTGGCCGGTTCGCGCCACACCGACCTGTACCAGAAACGCCTTGCGGAGCTGGCCGACGTGGCCGGCAGCGAGCCTGCTCCGCTGGAGACGCCGGAAGAATCCCGGAAAATAACCGGCAACAGCTGGTGGCCGCAATACCGGCTCGGTCCCGACGCAGTGCTTGATTGCCTGGTACATGCGACGGAAAGCGGCAACCCCAAGCCGCATTATCATGTTACCTATACGACCAGGATGGCGGCGCTGGCCCGCCGTTTTCTACCTGACCGCTGGCAGGAAAAACTGGCTCTCAGGTCATCTTGAACCACAGGCAATGCCCAACAGGGTTATCCTTTGAATCTGGCGCTCCGGATACGTGTCCGGTACTCCAGTAGAAAGCCGTGAGGCATCATGTCGTTCGTGGAATACCTGGTTCCGATTTCCATATTTGCCGTCGCCGTTGTTCTGGGCCTCGGTCTGCTCAACATGATGCGTGGAGGCGACAGCAATACCTCGCAAAAACTGATGCGCGCCCGGGTGCTGCTGCAATTCGTCGCCGTCATCGTCATCATGGGCGTAATCTACATCACCGGCAGATGAAACTTCCTCTATCGCGGTGCCATGCGCAGCGCGCCGTCGAGCCTGATGCTCTCGCCGTTCAGCATGTCGTTATCAACGATGGCCAGCGCCAGCTTCGCGTACTCAGAGGGATCCCCAAGTCGCGCCGGAAATGGAACATTTGCCGCAAGCGCTGCGCGCACCTCTTCCGGCAATCCGGCAACCATGGGGGTGTGGAACAGTCCCGGCATGATGGTGCAGCACCTCACCCCGTCACGCATCAGATCACGCGCAACCGGCAGTGTCAGGCCGATAACCCCACCCTTGGACGCCGCGTAGGCGACCTGACCGATCTGGCCGTCGGTGCCGGCGATCGAGGCAGTATTGATGATCACGCCGCGCCCGCCGTCATCTGTCACCGGCTCGCTGGCAATCATGCCGGCGGCACACTTGGAAATCATGTTGAATGTGCCGATCAGGTTCACGGCTATGGTTTTTTCGAAACTGGCCAGCGCGTGAAACCGGGGCTCGCCGGTCTTCTTGTCGATGGCTGCGGTTTTCTCGCCGATGGCAATGCCGGCACAATTGACCAGCACCCGTTCCTGGCCATGGGCGGCGCGGGCCTCAGTAAGGCCGGCGGAAACACTGTCATCCGAGGTTACATCCGCATTCACGAAAACTCCGGAAATTTCGGCAGCAACCCGCCCACCGCGCTCGCTGTTCATGTCGAACACGGCAACCTTGGCACCTGCTGCGGCCAGCGCCCGGGCCGTGGCCTCGCCAAGGCCTGATGCGCCGCCGGTCACGACAGCCGCCATGCCATCATCAATTCTCATTCCGCGTCCCTCCTGAATTCCGGGGCTTATCTGTACCGCAATCCCCGTAACTTGTAACTCAACCAGACAGTTTCCATATTCAAGTCAGTACCTAGTTTCAACTCCCGGGGGCGTAAATCATGGCAAACCAGCAGCAATACCCCGATCTTGACGGTGAAGATATCATCATGCCGGGCACCGTTGACCGCAATGAAGAAACCGTCCGCAAAGGCTTTTGGTCCAAGCTGAAGCGAAATCTTGCCCGTGTGCCGATGGCTGATCAGGTCGTGGCCGCCTACTACGCCGCCCTTGACCCTGCCACCCCGTTCCGCACCAAAGCCATGCTGCTGGCGGCACTGGCCTATTTCATCATGCCGTTTGATGTGGTGCCCGACTTTGTCCTCGGCCTCGGGTTTACCGATGACATGACGGTGTTGCTGACCGCCTTCAGCCTGATTCGCTCCCATGTGACCGACAATCATCTTGAACGTGCCAGGGAAACGGTTGAACAACTGCGCGCGGAAGCAAGAAACACAGAATAGAACGACGACCGCGGACTTGGTGCGTGGTCACTGTATAAGTCGAATGAAAGTTCAATCCCTTTTCGGTCTTCGTCATTCCCGTGAACGTGAAAATGTGAGTCCAATCCACACCCACAGCATGCCCTTACCGGCATTGGATCCCCGCATTCGCGAGGATGACAAAGCGGTGGGGCATCGAACTTACTTCAACAGGTGTTCAGCTCTGATGGGTGCGCTGTTTCTGCGGGTCGTAAATCGGCATGGCAACCACGGTTGCGGTTGTTTCAATATCGCCACCCTTCACACCCAGTTTTGTTCCGGGTTCGGCTGCGTCCGGCGAGACATGCGCCAGTGCCAGTGACTTGCCCAGCCGATGTGAAAAGCACGGGCTGTTGACTACGCCCACCACTGACCCGCCAGCCGACAATTCTTCTTCCCCGTTGACCATGTCATCATGATCAATGACCAGGCAGACATTATTGACCTTCTCCTTGCCCCTGGCAGCTGCCAGCGCCTCGCATCCGCGATAACCTGTCTTTGACTTGCTGACGGTGAAGCCGAGACCAACCTCATAAGGCGTATGGTCGGTTGTCATGTCATACCCGTAAAACAGCAGTCCGGCCTCAATGCGAAGCTTGTCGAGTGCCGTGAACGAACACGGCATCACGCCCGCCTCGACCAGCCGGTCCCATATGTCGCCGATGACCGACGCATCGGCAAAGATCTCATAGCCCCGCTCGCCGGAATAACCGGTACGCGAAATGCGGCATGGATGACCAAAAAGGTCCGTGGCCACGTGCCGGAAGTATGCCAGATCGCCCAGCTCGGAGCTGCAGTGGGCGTTTAGTATCGCCAACGAATGAGGCCCCTGCACCGACAGGTCGTGCAGGTCATCGGTAAATTGCACAGCGACGGATTTGCCGGCCACCGAGGCTTGCAGCAGTTCCATCGTGCTGCCGGAGCCGTGCACGATCATCCATTCATCTGCACCGTTGTTATAGACAATGGCGTCATCGGCCATGGTGCCGTCATCCGTGAGGACAGACAGGTAAGCCGCCTCGCCCGCGGCAATGCGGCTCATGTCACGGGTCGTGAGGTGGTCGAGCACGCCTTGCGCGTCCTGTCCCGAAACCATGATCTTCTTCAGCGGCGACATATCGAACATGCCAACACGTTCACGCACCGCGTCATGTTCGTCATTGGCATCGCTCGTGTAGGTCCACGCGGTGCCCATACCGTTCCAGTCTTCCAGACCTGATCCCAGCGCGCTGTGACGTGACGCGAGAGCCGAGGTGCGGCTGAGTTCTTCAGTCATTATTGCCTCCGATATGGTTTGGTCTGTTATGTCTGGTTCGGTTTGCCGGGCGTATAACGTCACTGATCTCAGAATTCGGCATTATTTGGGAAAACAGTGCAGACAGACAGTTTCTTCGCAAAAATTTCTCATGAAAATCGAATAGTTTTGCACCAAGCGACCAACAGAATTATACGATAGAAATGAGGTTCCGGCATTTCGACAATCTGCGTGTGTTCGCCATTGTGGCGCGCCATAACAGTTTTTCCTCCGCGGCGGAAGAGCTGCACCTGACAAAAGGTGCCGTCAGCCACCAGATAAGGTTGCTGGAAACAGAGTTGGAGTTCGACCTGTTCGAGCGGCTGCCGCGCGGCATATCACTGACGCCTAAGGGTGAAGAGCTTCTGGCTGCAATACGGCCGGCTTTCACCGCAGTGGAGAGGAAAATAGACGAGCTTCGGCTGTCGGCATCGCGCGCTTTGACGATAGGCGTAACCACCTACTTCGCCTCACGCTGGCTGTCCCCCAGGCTGATGGATTTCATGCGCGCCCATCCCGACATCCGCCTGCGTGTGCAGCCGATGATCGACCTGCACAATCTCAAGGCCCAGGGTGTGGACCTTGCCATCCGCTGGGGCAACGGCACCTGGAACGATGTCGAGACCGAAACGCTGTTTGCCTGTCCAGCCTGGCCGTGCGGCGACGCAGCTGCCCTTGCGCAGGTTCGTGACCTGGGACTGGAAGCGGCGTTTGAAAATTTTACGCTGCTGCGCGATAGGCAAGACAGCACCGCCTGGTCACAATGGTTCGATGTCGCCGGCCTGACTTACATGAACCGCACCGACACGCTGATCATTCCGGACCCCAACGTCCGGGTGCAGTCGGTCATCGACGGCCAGGGCGTGGCGCTCAACGACATGCTGGTGGAGAGCGAACTTAAAGCCGGCACACTTCACCGGCTGGCCGAT
>JBPCVV010000143.1:0-9720 GCA_051010195.1 Anderseniella sp.
GGTTCTCCAGAAACGCATCTGCTGCGAGCGAATTCGCGTCAATATCCAGGCCGCACATCATTTTCAGCATCATGCCGCAGTGATCGAGATCCATGACGAATTTCTCATAGCCCAGTGTCAGACCGCCCTCCAGCCAGCCAGCCGAATGAAAGATGAAGTTCGAACCGGCCAGCACGCCGGTCAGCATGGAGTTGGCGGCCTCCTGCATGGCCTGGCCGTCGGCGACCTTGGACGCACACAACTGCCCGCCGCAGCGCAGCGGCAGCCCCAACCGCCGGCATAGTTGGCCGATGGCAAATGTCGACAGGTTGGCCTCCGGTGTTCCGAATGTCGGTGCCCCGGTTTTCAGGTTCATGGTGGTGAGGAAGTTGCCGTATACCATGGGCGAGCCCTTGCGCACCAACTGGCTCAGCGCGATGCCCGCCATGGCTTCCGCGTGCGACTGCGCCAGCAGTGCCGGTTGCGTCACCGGGCCCATCGCGCCGCCGAGGATAAACGGCGATATCACACACGACTGGTTGGCCCGTGCATAGGCCTTCAGGGCCCCTGTCATGATATGATCGTAAACCAGCGGCGAGTTGACATTGATATTGCCCTGGATGACGCAGTTGGTTTCCATGTAGGCCGACCCGAACGCGATGCGCGCCATCTCTATCGAATCGCCAGCCCGCTCCGGCGCGGTTACCGCGCCCATGAACGGTTTGGTTGAATAGCGCAGATGCGCGTAGACCATGTCCAGGTGGCGCTTGTTCACCGGCACGTCGACCGGTTCGCACACTGTGCCGCCCGAATGGTTCAGAAACGGCGACATGGAGGTGAGCTTTACGATGTTGTGAAAATCTTCCAGCGTGGCGTAACGGCGCCCATCGTCGAGATCGCTGACAAACGGTGGTCCGTAACTCGGCATCAGCACGACATGGTCACCCCCCAGCGCGATTGTCTTGGCCGGATCACGGGCCTGCATGTGAAACTGCGCAGGCGCCGTCGCGCACAGGGCCCTGGCCTGTCCGGGTTCAAAACGCACGCGCTCCCCGGTGACATCCGCTCCGGCATCGCGGAACAATGCCAACGCCTCTTCGTCGCCTCTGAATTCAATACCGACCTCCTTCAGTATCCAGTCGGCATGGGCTTCGATGCGTTGTAAATCCTCTTCCCCGAGCAGGTCGTAGGTTGGTATTTTGCGGGTGAAAACTGTCGGGCGCCTGCCTGAGTCAGCCGCGGCGGTTCTTGCCGCGCGGCCGGCGCGGCCGCCGCCACGCCGGGACGGGCGTATCTGCTGTTTGGCGACATCCGGCATGCGCGCATCCAACCAGGTTGTTACTGGTCGAATGACACACCACCAACGGTTGCACGCACAAATCAAATAATTTGCTCCGCTTGTGCAAAAAATTTACACGACCCGAATGCACAGGCCGCGAGCTGCAATCAGTGAATTGCATCGTATTGCCGCAGAGTTCAGCTTTGCCGGGCCAGCCTTGAAATCTGTTCCAGGCGCTTTGCCGCCGCCGCGATCCGTTCCGCGGTTTGAGATTCACGCTGCTTGGATTGCGCGATTGCATCTGTTCCGGTCTTGTGGGCGCCCTTTACTTCGCCGGACAGTTTTTCGACCTGTTCCAGGGCTTCCGACAACTGATCGGCAATGATCAGTCCGGCCATGACCAGAAGGCGAATATCGCCAACCTCACCGACCCCTGACTTGATCTCCTTGACCTGGGTATCAAGCAGCTTGGCCAGTTCAGTGAGGTGGTCTTCCTCGCCATCGGCACATTCCATGGTGAAGGAGCGGCTGTTTACGTTGATGACCACTTGTCCCATGGGTTCAGGCCTCTTCACCGATTACGGTTCTCACGCGCGCCATCGCCAGTTCTATGCGCCGGGCCGCCTGCCGGCTGGCCTCGGCCAACTCTTCCGCCTTGGCGCGAACCTCGTCCAGTTCGCCGGCAAGCCGGGCACGGTCATCCTTCAACGCCGAGGTTTCGGTATTGAGTTTGGTTATTTTGCCCTGATTCTGCTCGGTTTGCGCCCATGCCGCTTCGAGCTGGCGCATGGCCTGTTCAAAGTGCGCAATTGCCTTTTCCAGCTCAGATTTAGACGCCATAGCTGTTTTTCCCGCAACCTGACGCTCCGTTACTCGCAGATCGTCAGGGCCAAATCCCTTCAATACTCTATGGGGTTACCGGCAATACCGTCAACAGTACATTAAACAGGTTGTTGGCAACTATGTTTATTCACGGTATTCACAGCTGCGGCGGCGCAGGCATAGTGCACCATTGACTCCATATGCCTGAGTGCTATGTGTGGCGCCGAATTTCAAAGGTGGAAAAGAGACATATGACCCCGGCTAATCCAGCCGCCGCATCCGACACGTCCAGTGCCGCAGTGGCCACCCCGGAAGACATTGCCAAATTCAGCGAAATGGCAAATGCCATTCGAGCGCTTTCCATGGACGCGGTCCAGGCCGCAAATTCCGGTCATCCGGGCTTGCCGATGGGGGCTGCCGACGTGGCAACCGTGCTGTTTGCGCACTATCTGAAGTTTGATCCGCAAGCCCCCAACTGGGCCGACCGGGACCGTTTCATTCTGTCTGCCGGCCACGGCTCCATGCTGTTGTATTCGCTGCTGCACCTGCTTGGTTATGAAGACATGACCATCGAGGAATTAAAGAACTTTCGCCAGCTCGGTTCGCGCACGGCAGGCCATCCCGAATTCGGTCATGCATCCGGCATCGAGACCACCACCGGACCGCTGGGCCAGGGCCTGGGCAATGCGGTCGGCATGGCCATTGCCGAAGCCCATCTCGCCGCCCGCTTCGGCGACGGCATTGTCAACCACAAGACCTATGTGCTTGCCGGCGACGGCTGCCTGATGGAAGGCGTTTCGCAGGAAGCCATCACGCTTGCCGGCCATCTCAAGCTGAACAAACTCGTGGTGTTGTGGGACGACAACCAGATATCGATCGACGGGCCGGTCAGCCTCACCGATTCAACCGATCAGCTGGGTCGGTTTGCCGCGTCTGGATGGGACGTGATGCGTGTCGACGGCCATGACTACACCGAGATAGCCAATGCGCTGTCTTCGGCCCAGAGCGCCGCCAAACCGGTGCTCATCGCCTGCCGCACCATTATCGGCTACGGCTCTCCCGCCAAGCAGGGTACCTCCGGCGCCCACGGCGCGCCGCTGGGCACCGACGAGGTCCGGGCGGCCCGCGAACAGCTCGGCTGGAGCCACGAGCCATTTGAGGTTCCAACGTCTATCAGGGACATGTGGCGCATCACCGGCCTGCGCGGGTGCCGTGAGCGCAAGGCATGGGAAGACCGGGTAGCGGCCATGCCGTCTGGCGAGAAGGTTGAATTCGAGCGCCGGACCGCCGGCACCTTGCCGGAAGACCTGCGCGAGACCATCCTGTCATACAAGGAAAAACTTGCCGAAAAGCCCGCCCCGATTGCAACCCGCAACGCCTCCCAGAACGCGCTCGAGGTGATCAATCCAGTCGTACCGGAAACCATCGGCGGGTCTGCCGACCTGACCGGTTCCAACAACACCCGCACTGCCGAGATGGTGCCGTTCACAGCCGAGGATCCGTCCGGGCGCTTTCTGCACTGGGGCATTCGCGAACACGGCATGGCGGCCGCCATGAACGGCATGGCCCTGCATGGTGGCGTGATCCCCTATTCCGGCACCTTCATGGTATTTACCGATTACTGCCGCCCGTCCATCCGCCTGTCGGCGCTGATGCGGCAACGGGTGATCTATGTGATGACGCATGACTCTATCGGCCTGGGTGAAGACGGGCCGACCCATCAGCCGGTCGAGCACCTGGCCGCCCTTCGCGTGATCCCGAACCTCAGCGTTTTCCGGCCATGCGACGCCGTTGAAACCGCCGAGTGCTGGGAACTGGCACTGCAGGCCGACAGCACCCCGTCCGTCCTAGCGCTGACCCGCCAGAAACTCGCGCCCGCCCGCACCAAGTTCAACAAGGAAAACCTGTGTGCCCGCGGCGCCTATGACATCCAGGCAGATGATGACGCCAAGGTGGTGATTTTTGCCTCCGGATCGGAAGTCGAGATCGCCATGCAGGCGTCAGCCAAACTATCGGAAAACAAAATTTCATCACGGGTTGTGTCAGTACCGTGCATGGAACTTTTCCAGCAGCAGGACGCAGACTACCGCAAGCTGATAACCGGCGAGGAACCGGTACGCATCGCCATTGAAGCCGGTGTACGCCAGGGCTGGGACCAGTTGATCGGTGTCGATGGCATCTTCATCGGCATGTCGACCTTTGGTGCATCCGGTCCCTACCAGAAGCTCTACGAACATTTCGGCATCACAGCGGACGCCGCTGTACAGGCGGCAATGTCCGGCCTGGAAGCCAGCGCCTGACAATCGGACACCCAATACCATGGCCAGCTTCAGGACACTCGATGATCTGGATGTCAAATCCCGGCGCGTGCTTGTCAGGGTCGACCTGAACGTACCGATGCAGGACAGCAGGATCACCGACGCAACCCGTCTGCACGCCGTTGCCCCAACCATCCGCGAATTGTCGGACAAGGGGGCACAAGTCATCCTGCTGGCGCATTTCGGCCGGCCGAAGGGAAAGCCGGTTGCGGAGATGAGCCTGGCGCCAATAGCTGCCGCGCTGGGCGACGTCCTTGGCAGGCCGATACAGTTTTCACCCGGAGACCCCGGCGACCTGTCAGATGGCCAGATCGTGCTGATGGAAAACACCCGCTTCAATGAAGGCGAAGAGAAAAACGAGGCGGCTTACGCGAAGTCGCTCGCCTCGCTTGGCGATATTTACGTGAACGATGCATTCTCCGCTGCGCATCGGGCTCATGCATCAACTGAAGGGGTTGCCCGGCTGCTGCCGGCTGCTGCCGGCAGGTCGATGGAACAGGAACTGTCGGCGCTTTCAGCCGCGTTGACAGACCCGGCCCGGCCACTGGTCTGTGTGGTTGGCGGCGCCAAGGTGTCGACCAAGCTGGAACTGCTCGGCAACCTGTCGAAACTCGCCGACACCATCATCATTGGCGGCGGCATGGCCAACACGTTTCTCGCCGCCAGCGGAATTCACGTGGGCAAATCATTGTGTGAGCACGATATGGCCGCCACGGCGCTGGATATTCTGAAACAGGCTGAAGCCAATAAATGCCGGATCGTGCTTCCCGTAGACGCCGTGGTAGCGAAACAGTTTGCCGCCGGTGCCGCCAGCCGGACCGTGCCGGTCAGCAACATTGCCGAAGATGAAATGATGCTCGATGTGGGCCCTGCTTCAGTCGCCGAAGCAGCAGCAGTCTTTGACACAGCCGCGACTCTGGTCTGGAATGGACCTTTCGGTGCGTTTGAAATTCCACCGTTTGACGCCGGTACGGTTGCTGCTGCCCGGCACGCAGCCGAACTGGCAAAATCCGGCAAGCTGGTTGCAGTCGCCGGCGGCGGTGACACCGTGGCAGCATTGAATCTTGCCGGTGTGACTGCTGATTTTACATATGTATCCACCGCGGGTGGAGCATTTCTTGAATGGCTTGAAGGCAAGGCGCTACCGGGCGTAGAAGTATTGCGGGCAACCTGAACGACCGACCGCTTCCGAAGGGGCAAAGATCAACATGAAACAGACACTTGAAGACATCGCAAACGCCATGGTTGCACCCGGCAGGGGCATTCTTGCAGCAGACGAGAGCACCGGCACCATAAAGAAGAGGTTTGACACCATCAACGTTGACTCAACCGAAGACAACAGGCGCGACTATCGCGAAATGCTGTTTTCGGCAAAATCGGCGATGAAAAAGAACATCTCCGGCGTCATCCTGTTCGACGAAACCATCCGCCAGTCATCCGCCAGCGGCAAGCAGAGACTGGTCGAGATGATGCAGGCCACGAACTCGATTCCCGGCATCAAGGTTGATGCCGGCGCGCAGGACATGGCCGGCTTCAAGGGCGAGAAGATCACCGCCGGCCTCGATGGCCTGCGTACCCGCCTGAAGGAGTATCACAAGCTCGGGGCACGCTTCGCCAAGTGGCGCGCCGTTATCGATATTGTCCCCGGTGCACCGACGTATGGCTGTATCCGAGCCAACGCACATGCCCTGGCCCGCTACGCCGCCCTGTGCCAGGAACGAGGCATCGTACCGATTGTCGAACCGGAAGTGCTGATGGACGGCCCGGTCGCAGCCCACTCAATCGAGCGCTGTTACGATGTCACCGAGCGGGTTCTGAAGATCGTGTTTTCCGAACTGTACGAAGCACGGGTCAATCTTGAAGGCATCGTGCTTAAACCCAACATGATCGTGCCGGGCAAGAACGCAGCCAAACAGGCGAGCGCCACGCAGGTTGCCGACATGACGGTGAAATGCCTGAAGGCATGCGTACCATCAGCCGTTCCCGGCATTGCCTTCCTGTCGGGCGGCCAGTCGGATATCGAGGCAACTGAGCATCTTTCGCTGATGAACTCGGGGCACGATCTGCCCTGGAACCTGACGTTCTCCTACGGACGGGCCCTGCAGGCAGCAGCGCTCAAGGCCTGGGGCGGCAAGCCGGAAAATGTCAAGGCGGCACAGGCTGCCTTTGCCCATCGCGCCGCCATGAATGGCCTCGCCTCGAAAGGCAAATGGACCAAAGCGGCAGAAAAGGCCAGATAGGTCTTTTCCCGTGCGCACCTCCCGCGTCATCCACATTGTCTCCGCCCATGCCGAGGGTGAGGTCGGAGATGTCATCGTCGGCGGAGTAGCCCCGCCTCCCGGTGATACCCTGTGGCAACAGCGCACGTTCATCGCCAACGACCAGTCGCTGCGCAATTTCGTGCTGAACGAGCCGCGCGGCGGGGTATTCAGGCACATCAACCTGCTGGTACCGGCCAAACACCCGGACGCGCAGTACGGGTTCATCATTATGGAACCCGAACACACACCTCCCATGTCCGGTTCCAACTCCATATGCGTCTCGACCGTGCTGCTGGACACCGGGCTGATTGAAATGTCGGAGCCGGAAACCCGGTTCAATCTTGAGGCCCCCGGCGGACTGGTGGCAGTATCGGCGCACTGTGAGGCCGGCAAGGTAAAATCTGTCACCGTGCGCAACGTGCCGTCTTTTGCCGACAAGCTCGATGCGAAACTTGAAGTGGAAGGCCACGGTACGCTGAGTGTCGATACAGCTTATGGCGGCGACAGTTTTGTCATCGTCGATGCGCCTGGTCTCGGGTTTTCTGTTCAACCGGATGAGGCCGGGGACATCGCAGCACTGGGTGCAAAAATCACCAGGGCCGCCAATGAGCAGCTTGGTTTCACCCATCCCGGCAATCCTGACTGGTCGCACATCTCGTTCTGCCAGGTCGCCATGCCGCTGGAAGACGAAGATGGTGTCCCGTCAGGCCGCAATGCTGTCGTCGTTGATCCGGGCAAGGTGGACCGCAGCCCGACGGGCACGGGATGCTCCGCCCGCATGGCCGTACTGCATGCCAAGGGGCAGCTCAACGTGGGAGACCGGTTTGTAGGCCGTTCCATTATCGGGTCACGGTTTGATTGCCTGCTTGAAGATGTAACCAGCGTTGCCGGTCACCCGGCCATCATACCGTGCATCACTGGGCGCGCCTGGGTTACCGGCACCCATCAGGTCATGCTCGACCCTCAAGATCCCTGGCCGGAAGGCTACCGTCTTTCCGACACCTGGCCGGTGAAGCCATGACACGACGCCCATTTGTTTCGCCCGGCAACCGCGGTATCACTTGGCGTTGTAGCGTGCACCTTTAACGGATTTGATCGACCCATGACCACGCAACCTGCTGAAGACCTGCCCAATTGCCGCCTCTTCCTGATGCCACCGTCCGGCACGGATGCAGACAGCATCGCTGTGGGCCTGATCGCTGCAGCGAAAGCGGGCGATGTAGCTTGCCTGGTTCTGCCACCTGACAAGGCGTTAACGGACAAGGTCATGCCAATGGCGCAGCAACAAGACATCGCCGTGCTCATCAAGGATGACAGCCGCTTCGCGGCTTACGAAAAAGCCGACGGCGTGCACGTCACCACCAGCGTTGAAGATGCAGTGGCTGCGCACAAAACTCTGGGCCACAAAGCAAGCGTTGGCCTGGTCGCGTCCGGGTCACGTCACGTCGCCATGGAGGTCAGTGACACCGACATCGACTATATCGCCTTTGATCTCTCGACACCGTCAGGCGTGGACCTTCTCACCTGGTGGGTGCCGCTCTTCCAGGTGCCGTGCATTGGCCTGGGTGGGGCGGACGAAGCAGCCTGCATGGACGCAATCGCTGCTGGCGCCGACTTTGTCATGCCGCCTGATGCCATGTGGCAGTCTGCGGACGAAGCGGCACGGCTGGCCGGTGTGCTCACCACTGCCGGAAAAAGGAACACTGCATGAAACTCTCAACGATCGGTGTGCTGGCAGCGTTGCTGGTCTTGTCGTCTGCACATGCTGACGCCCAGACCGGCAAGCTTGCGCCTACCTTTAAGGAAGCGGCAGCGCTTTATTCTGACGAGAACTATCCGGCCGCCTACGAGATCGCCGTTCCGCTGGCAACCAGGGGTGACGTCAAGGCGCAGATCATGCTCGGTGAGATGTACGAGCTTGGCCGCGGCCGGCAGGCAGACATGGCCAATGCGGTGCAATGGTATGAGATGGCCGCCGCCCAGGATCATACCGGCGCGATGTTCCGGATCGGCATGCTGCACCTGACCGGGCAGGCCGGCACCGTAGACGCTGCGAAAGCCCGCAAATGGTTGTCCAAGGCTGCTGCTGGCGGTCATCTGAAAGCCAACAATGAACTGGGTCTTATCTACTATCAGGGCAATGGTGTTCTGCCCGATCCGGTTCTGGCGGCCAAGCATATCCGCAAGGCGGCTGACGCCGGCCTTGCCCAGGCGCAGTACAATCTCGGCCTGTTGTATGTGAACGGTGACGGCGTCGACAAGAACCTGAAAGTAGCCGGCGTCTGGTTTCAGAGGGCTGCGGTGCAGGGTTTGCCGGAAGCAGCACTTGATTATGGCCTGATGGTGTATGGCGGGGATGCGGGCTTACGCAAGGATTACAAGATCGGCGCACAGTGGCTGCTGGTCGCTGCCAATACTGGCAATGCGGACGCACAGTTGTTCATTGCCCGGATCCTGGCGGCGGGCCGCGGCATGAAAAAGGACCGTGTCGAGGCCGCCAAGTATTACACCCTGGCCAGGGAAGCCGGACGCACGGATGCCGATCTTGAAGTGATGATGTCCAATCTGTCGTCACCGCAACAGGATGATGCCGAACGCCGCGCACGGGTGTTTGCCGAGGACCTCAAAAACAAGCGCCTCAACGCAACCGACGGCAAGACCGACCGCAATGGCTGAACCTCTTGCCTATATGCAGCGCACGCGCGACTGGTATCTGGCCCTGGGTTACGGTAACCCCTACGAATGGGCGCATCATGAAGACGTACCGTTTTCAGGCCTTGGCCGGCCGATCGCCAAGTCCCGGGTCGCACTGGTCACAACCGCGGCGCTGTTCGATCCCGATGCAGGCGACCAGGGGCCCGGTGCTGCCTATAACGGAGCGGCAAAGTTTCACGATGTCTGGTCCCATCCCACAAGCCCGGCACCTGACGTGCGCATTTCCCACATTGCCTATGATCGCATCCACACAACGGCTGAAGACGCGCGCACCTGGTTTCCCCTCGCCGCCCTGAAGCAGGCCGAACGAACCGGGCGCATCGGCTCTCTCACCACACATGTATAC
>JBPCVV010000144.1:0-2773 GCA_051010195.1 Anderseniella sp.
CCTTGGCAGCGCTGGGCTGAGGCACCACTGTAATGGCCCCTCAGTGCCTTTTCCCTACCCATTCCGGGGTAATTCTTCGCTTTTCTACCCCTTTTAGGTCAGGTGATCCCAGCGAAGCGGCCTTTTATATTCCCACTAAACCGATGCTTTAACCGCATGCCGATGCCCTGGGAGTACCGCATGAGCCATTTCCTGGACCGACTGAAATATCTGAAGAAACAAAAAGAGCCTTTTTCCGGAGGACACGGGGAAAAGACCAATGACGACCGCAGCTGGGAAGATGGCTACCGCCGTCGCTGGCAGTTCGACAAGATTGTGCGCTCCACCCACGGGGTGAACTGTACCGGCTCCTGTAGCTGGAAGATCTACGTCAAAGATGGCCTGGTCACCTGGGAAACCCAGCAGACCGACTATCCGCGCACCCGACCGGACCTGCCCAACCATGAGCCGCGCGGCTGTTCGCGCGGGGCCAGTTACAGCTGGTACATGTACTCGGCAAACCGGGTCAAATATCCACTCATTCGCGCCCGGCTCTTGAAGCAGTGGCGCAAGGAGCGGGCAGTTCGAACTCCCGTCGCCGCCTGGACCGCCATCCAGGAGGACCCGGATAAGCGCCGGGACTACATCCAGGTGCGCGGGCACGGTGGCTTCGTTCGCGCCAAGTGGGAAGAAGTCAACGAGATCATTGCGGCCGCCAATGCCTATACGGTTAAGAAATGGGGACCGGACCGGGTCATCGGCTTCTCGCCGATTCCTGCCATGTCCATGGTCTCCTACGCTGCCGGTTCGCGCTACCTGTCGCTGATGGGCGGCGTGTGCATGTCGTTTTACGACTGGTACTGCGACCTGCCGCCGGCATCGCCTATGACCTGGGGCGAGCAGACCGATGTGCCCGAAAGTGCTGACTGGTACAATTCCGGATTCCTGATGCTGTGGGGTTCGAACGTGCCGCAGACCCGTACGCCGGATGCGCACTTCTACACAGAAGCCCGCTACAGGGGAGCCAAATCGGTGGTCGTATCGCCGGATTACTCTGAAGCTGCAAAGTTCTCCGACATGTGGCTGCATCCCAAGCAGGGCACTGACGCAGCGCTTGCCATGGCAATCGGCCACGTCATCTTGCGGGAGTTTCATCTCGATCGCCAGGCGGAGTACTTCGAGGACTACTGCCGCCGCTATACCGACATGCCAATGCTGGTGAAACTGGTCAAGAAGGACGGCCACTACGTGCCGGACCGGCTGGTGCGGGCCTCAGATATCAGAGGTGCACTCGGTGAGAAGAACAATCCTGACTGGAAGACAGTTGCAATTGACGGCAAGACCAGAAAACCGGTGGCGCCGAACGGCTCCGTAGGATTCCGCTGGGGCGAACAAGGCAAGTGGAATCTGGAGGCCAGGGACGGGAAGGGGAAGGATGTCGAGCTTGCCATGAGCCTGATCCTCGATGAGGACCATGACGAAGCTGCGCCAGTCGCCTTCCCGTACTTCGGCAATCGCGAACATGACCACTTCGAAGGAACAGATCATGACAGCGTACTGATACGCTCGGTACCGGCGCGGTCTGTCAAACTGAATGGCGGCGACACACTGGTCGCCACGGTGTTTGACCTGTTCGTGGCCAATTACGGGCTCGACCGCGGCCTGCGCGATGGCAACTCGGCTAAGTCCTATGACGATGACCTGCCGTACACACCGGCCTGGGCTGAGCAGATAACCGGGGTGCCGCGTGACCAGATCATCGCGGTTGCCCGGGAATTTGCCTCCAATGCCGAGAAAACCAAAGGCCGCTCCATGGTCATTCTCGGGGCCGGCCTGAATCACTGGTACCATATGGACATGAACTACCGCGGCATCATCAACATGCTGGTGATGTGCGGATGTGTGGGCAAGTCGGGCGGCGGCTGGAGCCACTATGTGGGGCAGGAAAAACTGCGACCGCAAACCGGCTGGCTGCCGCTGGCCTTCGGGCTCGACTGGAACCGTCCGCCACGGCAGATGAACTCGACCTCGTTCTTCTATGCCCATACCGATCAATGGCGCTATGAAACACTTGAGGTGGATGAAATCCTGTCCCCGACCGCGCCTGACGGGCCATGGGACGGAACTCTCATCGACTACAACATCCGGGCTGAGCGTATGGGCTGGCTGCCGTCTGCTCCGCAGCTGAAAACAAACCCGCTGGAAGTCGCAGCGGCTGCAGCCAAGGCCAAGAAGGAGCCGAAAGACTATGTCGCCGCGCAGTTGAAGGCCGGCAAGCTTGAGATGTCGTGTGAGGACCCTGACGACGAGGCAAACTGGCCGCGCAACCTGTTTGTATGGCGTTCAAACCTGCTGGGCTCCTCCGGCAAGGGGCACGAGTATTTCCTGAAGCATCTTCTCGGCACCAATCACGGCGTGCAGGGCAAGGACCTTGGGCAAACCGGCGGGCAGAAGCCGGAGGAGGTTGCGTGGCATGACGATGCGCCGGAGGGAAAGCTCGATCTTCTTGTCACGATCGATTTCCGCATGTCGACGACCTGCGTCTATTCCGACATCGCCCTGCCGACAGCGACCTGGTACGAGAAGAACGATCTTAATACGTCGGATATGCACCCCTTTATCCACCCGCTGTCGAGCGCGGTGGATCCGCTCTGGGAGAGCCGCACCGACTGGGAGATTTTCAAAGGCATCGCAAAATCCTTCTCTGATGTGGCGCCGGAAGTGCTGGGCGTTGAGAAAGATGTTGTCCTGGCGCCAACGCTTCACGATACGCCAGGCGAGCTTTCACAAGCGC
>JBPCVV010000145.1:0-22652 GCA_051010195.1 Anderseniella sp.
GTCACCAAGACGCTGGAGATCATCCAGAAGGAGCTCGACATCACCATGGCCTTGTGCGGTTTACGCGACGTGAACGATCTGTCACGCGATGTATTGCTGATGCCGGACCGGTGGTGGTGAGCTGAAAAACGTATATTTCGTTCATATCATTGAGCATCAGCACCACCGGGGGGACATGCCGCGTCAGATCTCGTGGCAGTTACATGTATCCGGTCCATTTGCCGCGACCGTCCAGCTTCACACTACCTTGTTCGGTATTGAGTGACTGCCGGGGATCGCCGGCGGTGTGATCTACAAAGTGCGCAGCACCAAGCACCAGCAGTATGGCAATCGCCGCGCCGCTGATGGTCGTCCAGGTGGGGTTGGCCTGCGGGTCATCAACCCGCATCAGCACATGGGACGGGTGGTGGATATCTGTCATTTTTCAATACTCCAGTGTCGCGATGGGCGCTTCACAGGCGCCATCGCAGGTGTTCGGAAATCAGGGGACGTCAGTGTCTTCAGGCTTGCCAGAAGTGCTTGCTGCTCTCGTGACAGGCATCGATACGGCTCACGCCGATATCGGCGAGCAACCGGTCGTTCAGTTCACTCAACTGCCTGCGCTGCCTGGCCCGGTCATGCCAGTGCCCCACATTTGCGACCACAATGCCGGACAGGCGAACGATCGGTGCAAACCACGAACCGGTCACGGGGATCGGCCTGGCCACTGAGATTCTTGGAACTGAAATGTAAGATGGTGTCTTCATGATTATGCTCCGGTTTGGTGTGCCATCACGGTCATCTGCGGACCGGACGGGTTTGGTTTGTGTGTGTTATTTATAGAAAACCAGGCCGCCGCGGACAAACGATCTTAATTGTATATCGGATTAGAAAATATAATGTGATACTGACAAAGACATTTAATTTTTGCTCAATTATCGGAAATTTCTCTGATTTCATCCTGCATAAGGTTGATTTGTGAATTATTTTTTCTTATCACCGCATCATGGCCAGACGACTACCATCCCTGAACGCAATGCGTGCCTTTGAAGCCGCGGCGCGGCACTTGAGCTTTACCCTTGCCGCGGATGAGCTGCATGTAACCCAGGCGGCGGTGAGCCATCAGATCAAGACGCTTGAGGAACATCTGGGAATACCGGTATTCAAGCGCCTGAATCGGGCTCTGATACTGACCCCGGCCGGGCAATCGCTGTTTCCCGCCATCAGCGAGGCGCTGGACATAATGGCATCCGCCGTCGACCGGCTGCATTACCAGGACCAGTCCGGCGAGCTGACACTCACAACAATGGATTCGTTTGCCGCGACCTGGTTGGTGCCGAAACTCGGTCGCTTCCGCAAGTCGAATCCGGACATCGATGTGCGCATCTCGACATCCGACGAACGGGTTGATTTCGACCGTGTCAACATGGACATGGCAATTCGCTACGGCGCCGGTGACTGGTTCGGCCTGCATGTCGAACGGCTGATGACGGAAGAAGTGTTTCCGGTGTGCGCGCCATCCCTGTTGCAAGCAGGCCCTCCCCTCAACTGTCCGGCGGACCTGAAGAACCACACCCTGCTGCACGACGACCTGCGGGTCGATTGGCGGATGTGGTTGATGGCAACGGGGCAGGACAATATCGATTTCAGCAAGGGACCGGGCTATCAGCATTCCAACCTGGTTCTTCTGGCTGCCGAGCAGGGCGACGGCGTCGCCCTGGCACGCAGTGTGCTGGTGCAGCACGCCCTGGCAACCGGCCGGCTGGTGAAACCATTCGATTTCGCCATCCCCGGCGAGTACGCGTACTACATTGTGTGTCCGCAGGCGAACCTGAAACGTCCGAAGGTCAAGGCGTTCCGCAAATGGTTGCTGGAAGAAGCCGAAACCATGAAAACCGCCACAGTGCCCGTTGCCATCTAACCGGAGATATCTGACAGGACGTTGTCGAGCTTGCTTATGGCAGCCTCCGTGTCCGCCAGTTTGTCGAGACCGAACAGTCCCAGGCGAAACGTTGAAAATCCCTCAGGCTCATCGATCATCAGGGGCACGCCCGCGGCAATCTGCATACCGTGTTCGGCAAACTTCCTGCCATTCTGAACATCCGGATCATCTGTGTAACTGACCACCACGCCCGGCGCCTCGAACCCGGCAGCCGCCACACTCTTGAACCCGCGCTCCGCCAACAGCTTCCGCACGCCGCTTCCGAGTTCCAGTTGCGCTTCACGCAGTTTGTCAAAACCGATGGCCTGGGTCTCCAGCATGGTATCGCGGAACCCGGTCAGGGCATCGGTCGGCATGGTGGAATGATAGGCATGGCCACCGTTTTCATAAGCCTGCATGATCTGGTGCCACTTGCCGAGATCAACGGAAAAACTGCTGCTTTTGGTCTCCTGCAGCTTGCCCAGTCCGCGTTCGCCCAACATCACCAGGCCGGCTGACGGAGATGCGCTCCATCCCTTTTGCGGCGCCGAGATGAGAACATCGACACCGACATCTTTCATGTCCACCCACACCGTTCCCGACGCAATGCAGTCGAGCACAAACAGCGCACCGACCTCGTGGGCCGCGTCCGCCACGGCCTGCATGTAATTGTTCGGCAGCATGATGCCTGATGAGGTTTCCACATGCGGTGCGAACACCACGTCGGGACGTTCGTCGCGAATGGACTTGACCACCTCGTCAACAGGGCACGGCGCATAGGGCGCAGGCAATTCATTGCCTGCAGCCCGAGCCTTCAACACCACCTGTTCGCTGGGGATATCGCCGGCCTCGAATATCTGGCTCCAGCGATAGGAAAACCAGCCATTGCGGATAACCATTGCCTTGCGCCCGGTGGCAAACTGACGCGCAACCGCCTCCATGGCAAAGGTGCCGCCACCGGGAACGATGACGGTGGCGTCAGCATTGTAGACGTCCTTCAGCAGCCCGGAAATGTCGGTCATGACCTTCCTGAACTTCGCCGACATGTGGTTCAGCGACCGGTCCGTGAACACCACCGAAAACTCCATCAGGCCATCTGGGTCAACCGCCGAAGATTCCGTATTCATGACAAGGTTCCCGTTGTTGCAATTGATCCATCCGAAGGCCCGGCAAGGATCGTGCTTGTAGGCTTCATCCGAACCTCCAACAAGCAGCAATTGACGCATACTCGGCATGCGTTAGGCAAAAGGTTTTTGCAGGTACTGCCGGCTGGCGGTCTTTTCAGGCTAGTGCCCGCCTCCGCCGGCGGCCGGCGGCGCCTTGATTAACTCCGGAAGCGTTTCGGCCGGCGGCGTGTTGCGCGAGCGCTGCGAGCGCACAATGCCGTCAATGATGGTCATGCCGACACCCGGCAGATTGCCCTGCCTGATCGAGTCCAGCATGTCCTTGCCCGGCGCGTGCTGGGCCCGGTCAACGATGATCATGTCGGCGGACTTGCCGTTTTCAATGGTGCCGCAGTCCAGGTCACGCATGCGCGCCGTATTGCCGGTGGCGAAACACCAGGCGATTTCCGCGGGCACGTCGCCGAGGCTGGAAAGCATGGCGATCATACGCAGTATACCGAGCGGTTGCGCGCCGGATCCGGCAGGCCCGTCCGTGCCGAGGATGATGCGTTCCGGCTGTTTCAGCTCAAACGCCGTCCGCATGGCAAGCAGGCCGGCGCGCTCATTGCCGTTGTGTACGATCTCAATGCCGCGCAGGCAGCTTTCACACAGGCAGGTGATCTGGCTGTCCGGCAGCGCCGTGTGGCCGCCATTGATGTGGCCGATAATGTCGGCATCCGCTTCCAGCACCACGTCCTTGTCGATAAGGCCGGAGCCCGGAATGGAGGGGCCGCCGGTATGAATGGTCGACTGAATGCCGTATTTGCGCGCCCAGGCAACCATCTCCTTGGCGGTTTCGCCGGCCTTGACCGTGCCGAGGCCCACTTCCCCCAGCAGCTTGACGCCCGCATCGGCAAGATCCTTGAAATCCTCCTCGACCATGCCCTGTTCCAGCACTGGTGCACCGGCCAGCACCTTGACGCCGGAGGGCCGGAAGTTCTCGTACCAGCGCTGCGCCGCAATCGCCATGGCTTTCAGGCCGACAACATCCTTCGGCCGGCCGGGTGCGTGCACCTCACCGGCTGAAATCATGCAGGTGACGCCACCATGCAGCGTGCTGTCGATCCAGTTCAACTGCTGCTGGCGCGGTGTGTAATCACCGATCACCGGATGCACATGGCTGTCGATAAGCCCCGGCGAAACGCAGGTGCCGTGGGCATCAACCAGGGTATCGGCATTGTCCAGATCAAGGTCCTTTGCATAGCCGACTTCGGAGATCTTGCCATCGAGCGCAATGATACAGTCACCGTCCAGTATGGGTTGTTCGATCTTGCCGGACAGAATGAGCCCGATGTTCTGGATGATGAGTTTTGCTGGTGCGGTCATGGGATTTGCTTTCCAGGTTAGACGAGTTTTTTCAACACGCTGATGAGTTGCACGTGCTCGGCTTCAGTGAGCGAAGATACCGTACGCGCAGTAACGGTTGCCGCCCTGGCAACCTGTACGAGGTACTGACTGCGCCCCTCCGCCGTCAGGTCGAGATAGATGCGACGCTGGTCACGGTCGTCGCGGCGCGTCGAGATCAGACCTCGCTTGCGCAACCGGTCGATCACCCCCTTGATGGTGGCCGCGTCCATGGCCGCCTGGCGGCCAAGTTCGTTCTGCGACAGCGCGCCTGTCTCATGAAGCTTGGCCATGGCGGCAAACTGGGTCGGTGTGAAATCCGGAATGTGCTCGGAAAAGATCGACAAATGGCGCTGCTGGGCACGGCGCAACAGGAAACCCACCTGATCCTCCAGCCGGTAGGTCGGATTGGCAGGCAATTTTCCAGGCGCTGGTTTGTCTGACATGAACAATGTCCGTTGAATACCCAGGTGTCGGCCGCAATGTTGGCAGCAAAGTCATGAGAATGCAATTTGTTGGTGTGCATACATGTTCGCTGTGAGTTGTTTGCCGCCGCTATTGACATGCCGGGCCGGCGGGTCCATGTCTCAAGACGTAGCCAGGGGAGCTCCGCGCAAAGGAGCTGAGAGGCCGGTAAGGTGCATAGAGCATCAGCACGGCGACCCTTCGAACCTGATCCAGTTAACGCTGGCGGAGGGATGCTGACACCGGCCAGAGACCATGCAAGGTCTCTCAGACCCGGTACACAAACCCCCTCTCCCGAAACGTGAACTGGGTCTTCAACCGATCAGGGAGAGCCCAGAAATGAACGCAATCACACCCACAGTCACAGAAGGCCCGCTGCCTGCCTCGCGCAAGGTTTACCAGTCGGGCACACTGCACCCCTACGTCCGCGTACCGATGCGCGAAATCTCGGTCCATCCGACATCCGGCGAACAGCCTGTCACCGTCTATGACAGCTCAGGACCGTACACGGACCCGAACATCAAGATCGACATTGCCAGGGGCCTGAGCCGGCATCGTGAAACCTGGCTGGAAGCCGTCGGCGACGTGGAGGGTTATGAAGGCCGTCATGTGAAACCGGAAGACAACGGCTTTGTCACCGGCGACAAACTGACGCCGGAATTCCCGGTCCGCAACCAGCCGTTCAGGGCAAAGGACGGCAAGGCGGTCACGCAGCTTGCCTATGCCCGGGCCGGCATCATCACCCCGGAAATGGAATTCATCGCCATTCGGGAAAACCTTGGCCGTGACGCCGCCAAAGAAAAGCTGGTGCGCGACGGTGAGAGTTTCGGCGCATCGATCCCCGATCACGTGACACCTGAATTCGTGCGCGACGAAGTCGCCCGCGGCCGGGCTGTCATTCCGGCAAACATCAACCATCCGGAAGTCGAACCGATGATCATCGGCCGCAACTTCCTGGTTAAGATCAACGCCAATATCGGCAATTCCGCCGTCACCTCCTCCATGGAAGAAGAGGTTGAAAAGATGGTGTGGGCCACCCGCTGGGGTGCCGACAACGTCATGGACCTGTCGACCGGCCGCAACATCCACAATATCCGCGAGTGGATCATCCGCAATTCCGCCTCGCCGATCGGCACCGTGCCGATCTACCAGGCGCTGGAAAAGGTCAACGGCATTGCCGAGGACCTGACCTGGGAGGTTTACCGCGACACGCTGATCGAGCAGGCCGAACAGGGCGTTGATTACTTCACCATCCACGCCGGCATCCGCCTGCACTACGTGCCGCTGACGGTAAACCGCACCACCGGCATCGTGTCGCGCGGCGGATCCATCATGGCCAAATGGTGCCTGCACCATCACAAGGAAAGTTTCCTGTACGAGCATTTTGAAGACATCTGCGATATCATGCGGGCCTATGATGTGACCTTCTCGCTGGGCGACGGTTTGCGCCCGGGCTGTATTGCTGACGCCAATGACGCGGCCCAGTTTGCCGAACTGGAAACCCTGGGCGAGCTCACCCAGATCGCCTGGAAGAAGGACTGCCAGGTGATGATCGAGGGCCCCGGCCATGTGCCGATGCACAAGATCAAGCAAAACATGGACAAGCAGCTCGAAACCTGTGGCGAAGCACCGTTTTACACGCTCGGGCCCCTCACCACGGATATTGCACCGGGTTACGATCACATCACATCCGGCATTGGCGCTGCCATGATCGGCTGGTACGGCACGGCAATGCTTTGCTACGTGACGCCAAAGGAACACCTTGGCCTGCCGGATCGCGACGACGTGAAAACCGGTGTGATCACCTACAAGATCGCCGCTCATGCGGCCGATCTGGCCAAGGGACATCCGGCCGCCCAAATCCGTGATGACGCCCTCTCCCGCGCCCGTTTCGAATTCCGCTGGGAAGACCAGTTCAACCTGGCGCTTGATCCTGAAACGGCGCGTGACTTCCATGACCAAACCTTGCCAAAAGAGGCCCACAAGGTGGCGCATTTCTGTTCCATGTGCGGGCCGAAATTCTGCTCCATGCGGATCAGTCACGACATTCGTGCCGAGGCGCAGAAGGAAGGCATGGAGGCCATGGCACTGAAATATCGCGAGGGCGGTGATCTCTACATGCCGGTCGACGAAACCGCCGATCCGGCGGAGTAGGTCTATCATGAACGTCACCGTGGTCGGGGCCGGCGTTGCCGGCCTCACCGTCGCCACAGAACTTGTCAAGCGCGGCTGCAAGGTCGAGATCATCGACCGGGCATCAGGCTTTGGTCGGGACACTTGCTCCTGGTATGCCGGCGGTATGCTGGCGCCGTGGTGCGAAGGCGATACGGCGGAAGAACCCGTGATGCGCCTTGGCCGCGAAGCCATCGGCTGGTGGCGCGAGCATGTGCCGGATGTGATCGAACAAGGCTCACTGGTTATCGCACCATCCCGCGACGCGGGCGAACTTGCCCGCTTTGCCCGGCGCACACAGTCCCATCACACCATTGACGCTGACAGGCTGGCGGAGCTTGAACCTGATTTGAAAGGCCGCTTCCGGCAAGCCCTGTTGTTTGGCGATGAAGCGCATCTTGACCCGCGCAGGGCCATCGCATGGTTGGCGCGGAAACTGGAAGAGTCAGGGGTGACCATCACCTACAGCACGGCTCTTGAAAACCACCGGATCAGCGGCTCGGTAATCGTAGATACCCGTGGATTTGCAGCACGTGATGTGCTGAAAGACCTGCGCGGGGTCAAAGGCGAGATGCTGGTGCTGAATGCCTCCGGTGTGGCGTTCTCACGGCCCATCAGGCTGTTGCACCCACGCTGGCCGGTCTACCTGGTGCCGCGCGGCAATGGTCATTTCATGGTCGGCGCCACCCAGATAGAGGCCGAGGACCGCGGCCGCATAACGGCCCGTGGCATGGTAGAACTGCTCAATGCCGCCTACGCCGTGCATCCTGCCTTTGCAGAAGCTGAAATCATTGAAACCGGCGCGGACGTGCGCCCCGCCTTTCCCGATAACCTGCCCAGGCTGCGCTGGCACGGCCGTACGCTGCACGTAAACGGCCTGTTCCGGCATGGCTTCCTGCTGGCACCGGCGTGCGCTCGCATGGCGGCAGAAGCCATAGAGAATCCTGGCTACAAACCGGAGTTGATGGATGAAGATCATCGTGAACGGTCAATCGCTTGAAGTCACCGCCAAGCTGCTGGAGGCCGCGCTTGGCGAGCTCGGCTATGGCGATGCACGCGTCGCAACCGCGCTGAACGGCGAGTTCGTGCCAAAGCCCGCGCGCGCCAGCACCTGCCTGGACGATGGCGACCGGCTGGAAGTCCTGGCCCCCATGCAGGGAGGTTGATCCCGTGCAGGTCTATGGCGTCGAAATTGGCTCCCGCCTTCTGCTGGGCACGGCGCAATACCCCTCGCCCGCCATCCTCAGCCAAGCAGTGCAGGCGTCAGGTGCCGGGATCGTCACCGTGTCACTGCGCCGCGAGGCCGGCGGTGACCAGCATGGCCGGGCGTTCTGGAACCTGATCCGTGACATGGGTGTGCGGGTGCTGCCGAACACAGCCGGCTGCCACTCGCTGAAGGAAGCCGTCACCACCGCGCAGATGGCGCGAGAAGTCTTCGACACCAACTGGATCAAGCTTGAGGTCATCGGCGATAACGACACTTTATGCCCCAATGTGTTTGAACTGGTTGAGGCAGCCCGTGTGCTGAGTGAAGACGGTTTTGAAGTGTTTCCCTACACGACCGATGACCTGGTTGTCGCGGAACACCTGGTTGAGGCCGGTTGCAAGGTCCTGATGCCCTGGGGGGCGCCCATCGGCACCGGTCTCGGGCTCAACAATGTCTATGGCCTGCGCACCATGCGGGCGCATTTTGCCGATATAGCGCTGATCGTCGATGCCGGTATCGGCCTGCCGTCGCACGCCGCCCACGCCATGGAACTTGGATTTGATGCCGTGTTGCTGAACACCGCGGTCGCCAGGGCCGGCGATCCGGTTGCCATGGCGCGCGCCTTCGCCCAGGCCGTCCAGGCCGGCCTGCTGGCGCGGGATGCCGATCCGATGGAAGCACGCGACATGGCCAGCCCGTCGACACCGATTTTCGGAAAGGCCAGCCTTGGATGACCTGCACGCTCGACCCGTTTTACCTGATCGTGGACAATGCCGCATGGCTTGAGCGGCTGGTGCCACTTGGCGTCCGGCTGGCACAACTGCGTTGCAAGGACATGGACGATGCAACAATACGCGGTGAGATAAAGCGTGCCAAAACCGTGTGCGCCAGCCATGACTGCCAGCTTGTCGTCAACGACTATTGGCAGGCGGCTATCGAATTGAAATGTGACTATGTCCATCTGGGTCAGGGCGATATGGACACGGCGGATTTCAAGGCTATTCGCCGCGCCGGGATTCGGCTCGGCCTGTCCACCCATGACCATGCGGAACTGGACCGTGCCCTGTGCCATGATCCGGACTATGTGGCGCTGGGGCCAGTGTATCAGACCATCCTGAAAAAGATGCCGTGGGCACCGCAGGGCCTGGACAAGCTGGGCGAATGGAAGAAACTGATCGGAGACTGCCCGCTTGTGGGTATCGGCGGATTGAACCCAGACCGCTTGCCGGGTGTGTTTGCCGCAGGCGCCGACTGTGCCGCGGTTGTCACCGACATCACGCTCAACGCCGATCCCGACGCCCGTACGCGGGAATGGCTGGCCGCAACACGGAAGCTTGTGAAATGAACCGTTATGCCCGCCAAATGGTGTTGCCGGAAATCGGCACCGACGGCCAGGCTCGGCTGGCCGGCGCCCGGGTGCTCGTGGTTGGCGCAGGTGGCCTCGGTTGTCCGGTCTTGAGCTACCTGGCTGGTGCCGGTGTCGGCAGCATCAGGATCGTCGATACTGATGTTGTCGAGGCAAGCAACCTGCATCGCCAGCCGCTTTATTCCATGGCAGACATTGGCCGCTCCAAGGTCGAAACCGCCCGGCGCGCGCTGGCTGCTTACAACCCGGAGGTTGAAATCCTTATCGACGCCTGCCGGCTTGATCCGGCAAACACCGCGTCCCTGTGCCAGGGTGTTGACGTGGTGATTGATGCCGCTGACAGCTTCGCCGTCACCTACACCTTGTCGGACCATTGCCTGACATCCGGCCAGGCATTCGTTTCCGCCTCTGTTCTGGGTTTTGCCGGGTATGCCGGCGGGTTCTGCGGCGACCGTGCCCCCAGCGTCCGTGCTGTGTTTCCGGACCTGCCGCACGCAGCGGCCAACTGCGCAACCGCCGGTGTCAGCGGGCCTGCGGTAGGCATTCTCGGCTCCTTGCTGGCGCAGATGGCCCTGAGCTGCCTGCTTGGCCTGGACCCGTCTCCGCTGGGGCGTATGGTCAGCCTCGACCTGCGCCAGTTCACAACCTCTTCGTTTTCGTTCGCCGGTGCTCCGGAACCTGACAACAGGTTTGGTTTTGTCTCCGTTGAAGACATCACCGGCAATGACGTCGTGGTTGATCTTCGCGGTGTCGACGAAGCGCCCGCCACGGTTACCGCCGGGGCCAGACGTTCGACTGTAGAAACAGTTACATCGCTGGCAGGTGACGCCCGAAAAGCGCGCACCATACTGTGCTGCCGGTCGGGTCTTCGGGCCTGGAATGCCGGCCTTCGCCTGCAGAAGGCAGGCTGCACCGACATCTCACTGATCGCATTGGGATAGCGCGATGAAACCGGTTGTCATCGTCATTGGCGGCACGGACTCCAGCGGTGGCGCCGGTCTCTCCCGCGATATCATCACACTCGCCGAACTGGGGTGCGAGGCACGGCCGGTCGTCACCGCCGTCACCGCGCAAACCGACGAGGCGGTTCAGGCCGTGGCTGCTATCCCGCCGAACGAAGTAGCACAACAACTGTCATCGGCGCTGGCAAACGGTCCTGTCGACGCCATCAAGACAGGCATGCTGCATTCTGCCGAAACCGTCTCGGCAATCGCAAAGGTCCTGCGGGACCGACCAGTGACCCCGCTGGTCATCGACCCTGTACTGGTATCGTCGTCCGGCACCCGACTGCTGAGCCCGGACGGCATGGACATCCTGAAATCACAGCTGTTACCGTTGTGCACACTGGTAACCCCGAACCTGCCGGAAGCTGAAATACTGGCCGGGTCCCAACACCCTGATCGCCAGGCAGAGGTGCTGCTGGAACTTGGCGCGCAAGCGGTGCTGATCAAGGGCGGCCACGGCACTGGAACCGTGTCCGTTGACCAGTTGTTTCAGGCCGGTCAGTCCGCCAGAGAATTCGCAGCGCCCAGGCTCAATGCAACCCTGCGCGGCACCGGCTGCATGCTGGCAAGCGCTATCGCTGCCAACGTTTCCCTCGGCGCCAACCTGGACGAGGCCTGTTCGTCGGCGCAGCAGTTTGTCGGCAGCAAGCTGGACCAAGCCGCAATTGGAGTTTGACGGGACAAGACATTACGGTCTTGGCCGCGCATAGCATATCCAGGTGTAAGACTGTGCCTCGCGCCACACACAGCCTGCCAGAGGTTTGACATCGCGCATTCTTCATCTGTATGGACTGAGGCCATGAGCACTCGTGCCAACATATCCGCCGATCAGGCGCGCCGGCTGTCCGTGGCCCCCATGATGGACTGGACCGACCGGCACTGCCGGGTGTTTCACCGGCAGCTGACCCGCCATGCCCTGCTCTACACGGAAATGCTGACGACCGGGGCCGTGATCCACGGCGATCGCGATCACCTGCTTGGTTTTGACGCTTACGAACACCCGGTTGCCCTGCAGCTCGGCGGCTCCGACCCGGCAGAACTTGCAGAAGCCGCCCGCATCGGCGAGGGCACCGGATATGACGAGATCAACCTGAATTGCGGCTGCCCGTCTGACCGGGTGCAGTCCGGCCGCTTCGGAGCCTGCCTGATGGCAGAACCGGACACTGTGGCGCGCGGCGTGGACGCCATGCGCCGGTCAGTGTCACTGCCGGTCACGGTCAAATGCCGCATTGGCATTGATGACCAGGATGCTGAGGCGGATTTAACGAAATTCATCAAAACCGTCGCGTCGGCCGGCTGTGATACCTTCATCGTCCACGCCCGCAAGGCTTGGCTTGACGGCCTCAGCCCGAAACAGAATCGCGATGTGCCGCCGCTGGACTATGGCCGGGTCTACCGGCTCAAGAAAGCCCGGCCCGACCTGCACATATCAATCAATGGCGGCATCGCGAACCTGCGCGAAGCACTTGATCATCTGGCGCACGTGGACGGGGTCATGCTCGGTCGCGCCGCCTACCAGCAGCCCTGGCTGCTGGCCGACGTGGACAGACTGATATTCGGGGCGCCGGAAAACCCGGTCACCAACCGGATGGACGCCGCTGAAAAGATGATTGGCTATATCGAGCAACGCCTGAACCGCGGCGATTACCTCACCCGCATCACGAGGCACATGATGGGCCTTTTCCACGCCCAGCCCGGCGGCCGGTTGTGGCGCCGAGCCCTGTCCGAAGATGCGCGCTGTGACGGCGCCGGTGTCGAGATCATCCATCACGCCCTTGCTGTTGTGGCAGACGCGACAGCGGCGCGTCAGGCTGCCCAGTAAGCCGGGCGAAATCAGGCCGCCGCTCTAGGGATCACGTCAAAGGCAACGCAGATCCGTTTCTGCTTCGACTTGAACGGCACCGTGCCGTGATACATGAAGGCCGGAAATAGCAGCATCAGGCCTTCCTGGGGCTTGACGGTCTCAACCGGAAATGCCGCCTTGAACGGCAGTTCCTCCGGGGGCCTGCCCATTTCAAAGGCACCGGCATTGTCATCACCAGATCCGGACACCTCATCGGGAATGGTCACGTAATAGCAGCCCGACAAATACCCGGACATATGGATGTGCGGTTTCTGGTTGCCTTCACCGTCCAATACCGCAGACCACGCCACGATGTCGTAATCCTTCGGTTCGGTGACCAGGAACGGATGATCGTCATCATTGGGGCTCTCGGCGAAATACCTGTCGACGGCAATGCGCATTTGCTTTTCAAGCTCACCCACCGGGCCGGAGTGATCGTTGTTGATGTCCGGGCCTATGCGCAGCGCAGGATGGTGCCAGGTCGGGTGATCTTCCGGCGGTGTTTCCAGCCGGTTGTGTCCGAGCACAACTGCCTCGAGCGCCTTGTTGAAGGCATCCAGGTCGTCATACCCCTCCGGCACTTCGATGGTGTGACCCTTTACGAAGCGGCCAAAGTCAAACCAGCGTGCAGCGGCATCAGTGTTGCCCACCTCAACCTCAAGCAGGGCCATGAATGCCATCGCCTCGATGTCCGCCGGCATGGCAGCGCACCAGTTAACTGCATGGCGATGGGCTTCATCAATCCGGCCCAGTTCAATCAGTGCCCCGATCAGGTTGGAATAGACCTGCTTGTCCGCGAGCCCCGCCGCCATCGCGCGGGTGTAAAGCTCGACAGCCCGGACACTCTGGTTGCACATTTGTGCTGAAATTGCAGTAGAGCGCAGCAGCGATCCGTTTTCCGGGAATTTCTTGACGGCTGCTTCAAAAATCATCAGTGCTTCACGCCATTGTCCGGCATTGGCCAGCATGTCGGCGTGTTTGACCTTCAGTTCAACATTGTCGGGTTCCAGAGACACCGCCACTTCAAGAATGGAGGTTGCCGTGTCCCATTCATCGGCCAGCGCATAGAATTGGGCAAGATTGGCCCGAGCCAGGGCCGGGCGCGGTGCGCTGTCGACATAGCCGGCGACCGTGGCAAGATGATCCAGCGCCTTGTCCCGGTGACCAAGCGCCAGCCAGCAACGCGCAGACAGCGTTTGCCCGCGCATCAGCCCCGGGGCTTCGCTGGTCACAGGCTGCAGCATTTCAAGCGCTTCACGCGGCTGTCCCGCCTGGAACAGCTGCGCCGCCTGTTCGATCTTCTGCTTCACTTCGCTTTGGTACTCCGTACTGGCGCATATCCCGGTTCGCCACGATTTGTAAACCATTTGTACCAAGAATTCAGGGACCTGTGCTAGGGCAACAATGACACGGTTAATTGCCCTTGCGGCAACCACTGGAAGGTTGTCGACGCCGTTGAGCTTGTATCAGCGGTTTTCTGCGTTTACGGGCCAGGTGCGGCGCTGTGCGCCCTTCAAACCGGCTCCATCACCCAATAGGTCAGGGGTATGACGGTCCTGACTGACAAACAACTGGCATCGCAGCCCTACATACGCTGGTGGCTGCTGGTCGTCGCTGCAATGGTATTCGCCATGGTCATTGTCGGCGGCGCAACCCGGCTGACCGATTCAGGCCTTTCGATCACCGAATGGAAGCCGCTGCTCGGCGCCATCCCGCCATTGAGCGAGGCCCACTGGCTGGCGGCGTTTGAAAAATACCGCCAGATCCCGGAATACCAGCTCATCAACAAGGGCATGAGCCTGGACGAGTTCAAATTCATCTACTGGTGGGAATGGGGTCACCGGTTCCTGGGCCGCGCCATCGGCGTGGTGTTTTTCGTACCTTTCGTTTTCTTCTGGCTCACCGGCAGGCTGCACAAATCCCAGATACCCAGGTTGCTGGTGCTGTTCGTGCTCGGCGGGCTGCAAGGCGCGCTTGGCTGGTACATGGTCAAATCCGGCCTGGTGGATCGCACAGACGTGAGCCAGTACCGGCTGTCTGCCCACCTCACACTGGCAACGATCATCTTTGCCGCGATCGTGTGGACCGCACTGGGCATCGGCCGGAACACGCGCCGACATGTGTCTGCGGTCAGCCTCGGCTGGCCCGCGTTGATGCTGACCGTGTTGATCATCGCCCAAACCGCGCTGGGCGGGTTTGTGGCCGGCCTCGATGCCGGCCTGTCCCACAACACCTGGCCGCTGATGGATGGCCGGATCATTCCCAACGGGCTGATGGTGATGGAACCGGCCTGGCGCAATTTCTTTGAAAATGTGCTCACGGTGCAGTTTCAGCACCGGATAATGGCCTATGTCATCACTGTCCTGGCGCTGCTGCATGCCGCGCGCGCCATGAGCGAGCAAAATCTCCCGGCCGTACGCATGTCAGGCCTGGTGATCCTGCTCACACTGCTGGCGCAAACCGGTTTCGGCATCTGGACACTACTGGCCCATGTGCCAATCACCTTGGGCCTGATCCACCAGGGCGGCGCCCTCGTCGTGCTGACAGCCTGCATCTGTCATCTGCACGAAGTGTGTGCTGCACCGCCGGCGAGATCGAAGCAGCAACCCGTCACCCCGGCGACGGCCGAAAACTGAACCCAACGTCTCCTCAAACTGTCATCACCAAAACCATTTGCCTTCCCGGACAGCCGTGCCCGCGGCTCAACTCATCGCCTGATCCAGGTCGGCGATGATATCGGCAACATCCTCGATGCCGATGGACAGCCGCACGACATCCGCGCCGGCACCGGCTTTTTCAAGCTGCTCTGGCGTGAGCTGCGAGTGCGTGGTCGATGCCGGGTGGATGATCAGGGACCTTGTGTCACCGACATTGGCCAGGTGAGACAGGAGTTCGACCTTGGACACGGTACTGACGCCGGCGTCATAACCGCCTTTCAAACCGAAGGTGAACACGGCACCAGCTCCTATGGGCGCGTACTTCTTCTGGTTGTCATGGTCCTTGTCACCGGGCAGCGCCGCATAGCTCACCCATGACACCCGCGGATCATTGGACAACCACTCGGCCACCTTCAACGCGTTGTCACAATGGCGCTGCATGCGCAAAGACAGGGTCTCCATGCCGGTCAGGATCTGGAACGCGTTGAACGGTGAAATGGCCGGACCGAGATCGCGCAGGCCCAATACCCTGCAGGTGATCGCAAAGGCAATATTGCCGAAGGTTTCATACATGGTGACGCCGTTATAGGAGGCGTTGGGCTCGCTCAGCATGGGGAACTGGCCCTTGGTCTTGCCCCAGTCGAAATTGCCACAGTCAACGATAACGCCGCCCATGGAGTTGCCGTGACCCCCGAGGAACTTGGTCAGCGACTGCACCACGATATTGGCGCCATGCTCGATCGGCCGGCACAGATATGGCGAGGCAAGCGTGTTGTCTACGATCAGCGGCACGTGCGCCTTTTTGGCAACCGCTGCAATGGCTTCCATGTCGGTAACGCGGCCACCCGGATTGGCAATCGATTCAATGAAGATCGCCTTGGTTTTCGGCGTGACGGCCTTCTCGAAGGACGAGATGTCGTCGATGTCGGCCCACACCACGTTCCAGCCAAACGACTTGAACGAATGGTTGAAGGCATTGATCGAGCCACCATAGAGCTGGCGCGCGCAGACGATCTCATCACCCGGCATCATCAGCGAATGACAGATGATCAGTTGCGCGGAATGGCCCGACGCTGTGGCAAGTGCCGCCGTGCCGCCTTCCAGCGCCGCGACTTTTTCTTCCAGCACCGCCTGGGTCGGGTTCATGATCCGGGTGTAGATGTTCCCGAATGCACGCAGGGCAAACAGGTCTGCTGCATGCTGGGCATCATCAAACACAAACGATGTTGTCTGGTAGATCGGCGTGGCACGCGCGCCGGTTGCCGGATCAGGCTTTGCACCTGCGTGGATGGCCAGTGTGTCAAAACCCGGTTGCTGATCGCTCATGTGAAATGCTCCTTGAGAACGCTTGGAAATAGTCGGTGCAGGTGGAGCGTTTTAGCAAAGGGCGGCAAAGCAAACAATTGTTCTTTTTAGAGAACGGCAACACCGCTGCAAGGGGTCGTTACTGCTTGACGATCCCCAGGCTCTGCATTTTGCCGGACCCGTGCAGGGATTGCTTCTTCGACGAGATCACGCCGGAATTGCCGCCCACCCAGCCCCACTCGCCCGACAGTTTGCCGTACTCGATCTTCGGGCACCGGTTCATGACCACACGCGCCCCGGCAGCTTCAGCTTTTGCAGCCGCCTCGTCATGGCGCACTGTCAACTGCATCCAGATGACTTTCGGGACCGGGTTCAGCGTCAGCGCCTGGTCGACAAAACTCGCGGCAACCGCGGAGTTACGAAAAATATCGACCATGTCGATGGCGTCAGGCACGTCGTTCAGGGATGCATAGACCGTGCGTCCACAGATCTCCTTGCCGGCCATGCCTGGATTTAGCGGGAACACCTTGTAGCCCTTGTCGACGAGATACTTGGTCACAAAAAACGACGGCCTGGCTTGATTGGAAGATGCGCCGACCACGGCGATGGTTCTGACGTCCTCTAGAATTTTGCGGATATAGGCGGCCTCGTAGGTATCGTGGTTCATGGCGCGGTGATCCGGCCGTCGTCATCGAGCGGAAAGAACGGATTGTGGGCCACTTCCCACAAATGCCCGTCGGGATCTGAAAAATAGCCGGAATAGCCGCCCCAGAACACCTTTTCCGGCTGTTTGACAACCTTCGCCCCGGCGGCTTTAGCAAATGCCATGACCGCGTCCACCTTCTCTTCGCTTTCGCAGTTATGGGCCAGCGATACGCCCGTGAACGAAGCTGGCGAAAACTCCACCTGGGCATCTTCAGCAAGTGCCTTGCGCCCATACAGGCCGAGGATCATGCCACCCATGTTGAAAAAGGTGACATTGTCGTTGGACGAAGCCGCGGCACTCCAGCCCAGGCGCTCATAGAACGCCGTTGCACGTTTCATGTCGTCCACACCGAGCGTCACTATGGAGATGCGCGGTTCAAGACCGGTCATTCGTCGTTCCATTCCGGTTTGCGTTTCTCCAGGAATGCCTCAATGCCTTCCTGCGCGTCCTTCATCATCATGTTGTCGACAATGACCTTGGAAGTGTGCTGATAGGCTTGGTCCAGCGGCATCTCAAGTTGCTCGTAGAACGCCTGCTTGCCCAGCGCCAGCACAGCTTGGGAGCGCTCGGCCAGTGTTTCGGCGAGTTGTCGGGTGACCTTGCCCAAGTCATCATCGGCGCAAATCCGGTTAACGATGCCTGCCGTCATCGCTTCGTGCGCATTCATCAGAGCGCCCGTGGTCAACAGCTCCATGGCTCGCTTGCGGCCGATATTGCGTGACAGTGCCACCATCGGCGTGGAACAGAACAGGCCCGAGTTGATGCCGTTGACGCCGAACCGGGCAGACGCACCGGCAACCGCCATGTCACAGGCCGCAACCAGTTGGCAGCCCGCCGCCGTGGCAATACCGTTGACCTCGGCGATGATAACCTTCGGATGCGCGACAATCATCTGCATCATCTGGGAGCAACGCGCGAACAGGGCCTCGTAGAAGGCCCGCCCTCCATCATTGTCGGTGCGGTGCGATGTCATTTCCTTCAGATCATGGCCGCCGCAGAAGCCCGGTGCCTCGCCAGCTATGATGATCGCGCGGGCCGACTTGTCGGTCGCTGCGGCCTCCAGTGCATCAACCATGGCATCAAGCATGGCAAATGACAGCGGATTGCGCTGCGTGCCGCGCATCAGTGTCAGCCGCAGAATGCTGCCGGTTTTTTCAACGGACAATAGTGGAGCCTGGCTCATCAGTGATCAGCCCCTTCAGCGGACTCTTCAAGCAGTTTCAACTTCTCGGCCCAGTCCTTTTGCTTGTTGAGGTCGCCGACAATCTTCTTGTTGTTTTCCGATGGCAGCATGGACTGCAGGCCGTCAATGAGCGATTTTTTCATCTGCTCGTCAAGATCAACCTCATTCCTGATGTTTTCCAGTTCCTGCCTGATCTCGTCTTCATGGGTTCCCGACAATGCCGCATAGGCGAAACTCACCGATGTGATTGCCGTATTCCATTCTCCGACAGTTTTGAAACCGAAGCTTTTGACATCCTTCTCAAGCGCCGGACCTTCCGTGGCTTCGGCCACGAACTGTTCCAGGGTTTCGTACTCCGCAATGTCGGTATCCTGATAGTTCTCCTTGAGCCTGATAAAGCCGTCAATCGCGCGTTTCGCCAGGTCCGGTGTCAGCTCAACGGTTTCCACGGTGGAAATGGCAGGTGCCAGTTCCCGCGGAGTATCCTCGCCCTTGCCATTGGTGTTGCCGGAGCCCGCATCATCGCCCGGAGACAATAGCAGCAACGGTTCGTTACCGGGCGACGGATCAAACAATGCAACGCCCAGTCCGCCATCGGCCGCGGCCGGACGCTGCATCTTCGGCAGGCGGGTCTGGTCCGTTGCCGCAACCAACGGTTGGGCACTCATGACAACCAGCGCGGCGCCCATCAAGACGGCAATGTCTCCATGACCCTTCATTACCGCAGATTGTACGGCACGGCAGATTGCGGGGGAAGTGCCATTGACGACAATGCCCGACTTGCCCAGAACCAATGCACAATTGGAAAAAACTGAACCAACGTGGGCAGGTAGCAGACAAATGGCACTCAAGTGGTCGGCAGAACAGGTATTCGAATTCTTGCGGACGGAATTCCCGCAGGCACTACGCGACGGTGTCAATTATGAAGTGGTCAGGCTCGAACCCGGAGAAGCCCATATCCGGCTGCTGGCCGGCGAGCAGCAACTGCGTCCCGGCGGCACCGTTTCCGGACCGGCCATGATGGAAATGGTGGATTTCTCCATTTACGTGCTGCTACTGGCGCACCACAAGGAAGCTGCACGTCTTGCGGTGACCACCAACCTGGCCATCTCGTTTTTGCGCAAGCCGCAAGCAGGGCCCATCGTGGCGCAGATCCGCCTGATAAAACACGGTCGCACTCTCACCGTGGCTCGGGTGGACATAGTGTCTGAGACCGATGGCAAACTGGTGGCCAGTTCGGAAGCAACCTATTTCATGGGGAATGTATGAGGTAAAATAATACCACATATATTTTATATAACAAAATCAATATTATATAGTATAAACCGATTTCATTATAGGCTTGACCCAACCTCCGGGGCGGCGTAGAACCCTTCGCCAGCAGGATGCCCGGCCCCGAGGGTCCGAGGCAACCGGTCGATACTTCAATCACTCAGGACTGATCTGTCATGAAAACCTTTTCTATTCGGGCATCCGATATCGAGAAGAAGTGGATTCTGATTGACGCCGAAGGTCTGGTAGTAGGGCGCCTCGCCGCTGTTATTGCCACCCGTCTTCGCGGCAAGCACAAACCTTCTTTCACCCCTCACATGGACATGGGCGACAATGTCATCGTCATCAACGCCGACAAGGTGGTGTTGACCGGCAACAAGCGCACCCAGAAAACCTATTACCGCCACACCGGGTATCCAGGCGGCATCCGCGAAGCCAAGGCCGACAAACTGCTCGAGGGCCGTTTCCCCGAGCGTGTGCTGCAACAGGCCGTCAAACGTATGATGCCCGGCGGTCCGCTGAGCCGTGACCAGTTGTCGAACCTGCGCATTTTCGCCGGCACCGAACATCCCCACGAAGCACAGCAACCCGAGATCGTCGACGTCAAGGGCATGAACCCCAAGAACTCGCTGAGAGGTTAAAGCAATGGCTGAAGAAACCACCACACTGGAAAACCTCGGCGAAGCACTGGGCACGGCCCCGGAAGCTGCCGCACCCGCCGAGCCGAAAATCGACGCCCTGGGCCGGTCCTATGCAACCGGCAAGCGCAAGGACGCGGTCGCCCGTGTCTGGATCAAGCGCGGCAACGGCAAGATCACAATCAATGGCCGTGAAATTGAAACCTATTTCGCCCGTCCCACCCTGCGCATGATCATCCAACAGCCGCTGGAAGCATGCGAGCGCAAGGATGAGTTCGACATCGTCTGCACGGTTGGCGGCGGCGGTCTGTCCGGCCAGGCCGGCGCGGTGCGCCACGGCATTTCCAAGGCGCTGACCTATTTTGAGCCGGGCCTGCGCCCCGCCCTCAAGAGCGGCGGGTTCCTGACCCGTGACTCACGTGTCGTTGAGCGTAAGAAATACGGTAAGGCCAAGGCCCGCCGCAGCTTCCAGTTCTCGAAACGGTGAGCCAGACAGATTTCACAAGTTCAAACCCCGGCCAAGGCGCCGGGGTTTTTTGATGCGCCAGTCCGGAATTGATGGATTAACGGACACTTGATCAAACAGAACGACTCGTCCGTTTAGCGCCATAATCGGTCGTTATCGCGGATGCTAGTAAAGCCACTCCTGCACCAATTTCTTTGCTTCTGCGATTTGTTTCGACGCTGAATGCCGGACTACTGTTGTGTGGGTTTGTGTGCAGCTTAGTGGGAAAATATGCTAAAGTTTATTGCGACCATCAAATTACCGTCGATACGGTTCAGGAACACTTTTCATGACCACATCAACTGGCACCTTCAACATTGGCGAATTTGGTATGCTTTTAATCGCAACAACTGCACTTGTCGCTATGCCAGTCGCCATTGATTTTTCCAGCGGAGGTTTCTCTGGAAATTCTGCCTATGCCAAGGGCGGCGGCAATGGCGGTGGCGGCGGCAATGGCGGTGGCGGCGGCAATGGTGGTGGCAATGGCGGTGGCGGTGGCGGCGGCAATGGCGGTGGCGGCGGCAATGGCGGTGGCGGCAACGCCGGTGCTAGCGGCGCTGGGATTGGTAGCGGTAACGGCAACGGCGTTGGAAATGCACATGGCGGAAATCCAAATTCCGGTCCAGGCAACAACTCAGCCTCGAATGCTTCTGATACGGGAAAAGCAAACGCCGCGCCTAATTCGGCAGTAGGTCAGGCTGCAGCAGCGGAAGCCGCAGCGGCAGAAGCCGCAGCAGCGGAAGCCGCTCAAGCTGCAAGTACCAGCGATACGGCCGCCGGAGATTCAGCTTCCGGAACCGGAACAGACGGAATGCTTTAGGGGTTCAACGATATTTTCAAGTTACCAGCCATGATCGTCGCTGTTTTTGCACTTTTGGGGCTGACAGGGTGTTCCAGTGACAGCGATTTTCCGGTATTCGGATCACCGCCTGCCCTCGAGAAAAATGCTCCATTTGGAGCCGTTGCTTTTTCGGAATCGACGCAGAAATGGCAAATCGTAAGCGATCTGCCAAGCAGGTTCGTTGCTCGAACCATCGCGCTTTCCGATTGTCAGGAAAACGACTGCAATGTGTTGGTGGAGTTCAGTCGCGGCGAGTGTGTGAGCTTGTCGCTTGATGCCGCCAAGGCGACAACAGCACCTTTTGTGTCAATTTCAAAGGATGCTAATTCGGCCATGAACCTCGCCCGCCAGTCCTGCCATTCTGCTGGCGGACAAGACTGCAAGGCGTCACCTCCCATATGTAATTAAAAATCATGTCCGTTTCGCATTTAGGTCAGGACACCAGGTTGAGTGAAATTGGTTGGCGTTTTTCAGGTGAATACTGATTTGGCTAGTTTTACGACGCGAAGCCCACGTGCCTGTCGGTTTCCTGTCTCATCCTAATCTCCTGAACGGCGAGGATGAAGCAACAACACTACTTTACATGGGCTGTTGACGATGAGTGATATTTCCGAGATGGGCTGGAAAGTCTTCTGCGAAACTTGGAACCCCGGCCTGTGTGCCGGGGTTTTGTTTGCGCTTGATGCCGGAGCAAAACGGGTTCAAACATGCGACGCGCCACGCTGTGTGTAATTTCGGCCTGAGACGGCGCAAGGTCAGCAAGCTGATTCGGGCTCATCCGCACTGCAGTATGCGGCCTGCAGGAACACGCTGGCGGGTGGCGGTTGTCGCAGCCTGTCATTCCGCCGGAGCGGTTATCGGCGGGATAATCGGCCCGGGCCGGGCTGCATGAGCTGCAGAGTAATGCACTCGAGCAGCCCGACGACAAGGCCAGGCACCAGGTTCTGGCTCTTCAGCCGACACGTTCGATCAAATTGCTCAGATATCCTTGGCAATCCGCGCGGCCGGGGCACATTTCCAACGCCTTACCTGCCACTTGGGATGACCATTTGTCCATTGCGCGATCTGCGCCTGCCCGCCC
>JBPCVV010000146.1:0-7734 GCA_051010195.1 Anderseniella sp.
TCTTTTCGTACAGTCGTCATCCCCGTGAAAACGGGGATCCATTGCCAGCCCGGCGAATGTGTACGGCGTGGATTGGATTCCCGCTTTCGCGGGAATGACGAGTATAGACGGCCCGCATACCCGGCCCGGCGCCCTACACAACCACGGGACTGATATCGAGCGCGCCGCGGGTTGCGTTCGAGTACGGGCAAACCTGGTGGGCTTCCGCCACCAGCTTTTCCGCCTGATCCCTGTCGATGCCTGGCAAGGATATTTCGAGTTTTACATCCAGGCCGAAGCCGCCTTCCGAACGCGGTCCGATACCGACGGTGGATGTAACACTGGTGTCATCGGGAACTTTCATCTTGAAGCCGTCGACATTGCCGGCCACGAACTTCATGGCGCCGAGAAAGCAAGCCGCATATCCGGAAGCAAAAAGTTGTTCGGGATTGTTACCGTCCTTGCCGTCTCCGCCCAATTCCGTCGGCGTCGACAATGTCACCTTGAATGCGCCGTCCAGCGTGCCGGCGGTCCCGTCGCGCCCGCCGGTTGCGCGGGCCTGGGTGCTGTAGAGTACTTCGGTTGGCATGATCAGTTCCTTTCTCTCTTTTACAAACTCACTATGTGCCGGTCATTCCAGATACACGTTGATACTGGCCGAACGCCCCCGGGCATCGATCACGGACAGGCGTGAAAACCCGACGCCACCGGCATCCCACAAACCACTGCGCGAGCGCAGCGGCTCGCCGACCGGAACGCCGTTGGCCAGCAGGCGGAACGGCGCGCGTCCGCCCTGCAGCTTCAACATGAGCGGTTGTACAGCCTTGCCTGAAGCCAGGCCGAGATCAACATGGGCCCCGTCCGGCGGATACACAATATGCAGAGCGGCTTCGTGTGGACCGACCCGCGGCAGACCGGCGTCGGGCGCGGTGAACCGCCTGAGCCCGGCCGGCAGATCTGCTGCCTCAATCCGTACCGCACCGGCCGGCGCCGGCGGCAGGGCTTCCAGCTTCAGCCCGGACCGGACAAATCCGTCGAACAGGATAGGCGCAGCCACGGTGATCCCGCTGAGGTTGGGCACCGGTGCACCATCGGCCCGTCCCACCCACACACCCAGCACGTAACGCCCGTCAAAACCGATCGACCAGGCATCTCGGTTGCCGTAGCTGGTGCCGGTCTTGTAGCCAATTGGCAACCGGGCGGTGCCGCGTGGTGGTGCGACGCCCGACAACATGTCGGCCACGTGCCAGGTGGCAACGGACGAGAATATTGTCCGTCCGCTGGCAGCAGACGGTGTACCCGTCACGCCGTTCCCAAGCGTTGCCGCGCGCCCGTGATTGGCGAACACGGTATATGCCTGGACGAGGTCCTTCAGCGTAACGCCGACACCACCCAGGCCGATCGCCAGGCCGGGCGCCTTGTTCGCCGGCAACACCGGCACAACCCCCGCCCTGTGCAGCCGGCCCAACAACCGGGACGGCACGGTTGCCTGCAGTAACCTGACAGCCGGCACATTGAGGGATAGCTGCAGTGCCTGGCGCACACTCACATCACCCTGGTAAGTCAGGTCGAAATTGCGGGGCCGGTAGCCGTCAAAACTTGCGGGGCGGTCCTCAATCAGTGTTTCCGGCATGACCAGTCCGTCTTCCAGCGCCAACGCATAGATGAAGGGCTTGAGCGCAGACCCGGGCGACCGCGGGACACCGGTCATGTCTATCCAGCCTGCCCGCCTGGCCTCCAGCAGGCCTGCCGAACCGACCTCTGCCAGCACGTCGCCGGTATCGGCATCCGCGAGCATGATGGCGACCGATAAGCCAGGTCCAAGCCGCGCGGCGGCCTCTGACGCCACCAGTTCAAGCGCCTGTTGAGCCGACCGTGACAGTGTTGTGTGATGAAGCCGTGCCCCGGGCTGCACTCGGCGCGCCTGCCCGGCCAGATGCGGCGCAAATGCCGGCAGTGCCAGTCGCCGTGCCCGGACCGGAACAGCTGAGGCCCGCGCCACTTCTCCGGGTGCAATGAAGCCTCCCTCGGCCATGCGGGCCAGTACCTGGTCCCGGGCAGTTTTCGCTCTGGTGTGGTAGCGGTCCGGCCGCCGTCGCTCCGGTGATTGCGGCAATGCCACCAGCAGTGCGCCCTGCGCCAGATCGAGGGACTTCGGTTCCTTGCCGAACCAGGCAAGCGAGGCGGCCCTCACCCCCTCGATATTGCCGCCATAAGGCGCATGGGTGAGGTAGAGTTGCAGGATCTGCTGCTTGCTCAAGCGGCGCTCGATCTGCAGCGCCCTGGCCATCTGGCGCAACTTGACGAACAGGGAGCGTTCGGTGCGCGGTTCCAACAACCGAGCCAACTGCATGGTGATGGTCGACCCACCGGATACGATCCGGCCGTGACGCAGCATCTGCCAGGCGGCACGCAGCATCGCCAGCGGGTCCACACCGTGATGCCGCCAGAACCGGTGATCCTCGTAGGCGACCAGCATGCGCACAAATTCCGGGTCAACTTCGTCCAGTTTCACCGGCAACCGCCAGCGGCCGTCCGGGGCAGCGAATGCCCGCAGCAGCTCTGCGTTGCGGTCGACGACCTCTACTGATTGTGTCGAGGCCGGAGGCAGCGGCGGCGGATAGGCTCTATCCAGTGCCGAAAGGCCCGGAACCACAGCCAGCGCCATGACAACCGCGAGAACCAGAGCGACAATGACAGGTTTGCGCCTCATGGTTGTGCAGGGCTCACATCAATCCGGCCTTGCGCAGTTCGCGCGGTGAACTGGGGCCGGTACATGTCCTCAACCACGGCGGCAGGTTGGGCAAACGTGCCGGGTGAAACAGCACGCACCACGTAGGCCGCGGTGAATTCGCGGTTACCGCCTGCCCGCACATCGAACGCGGCAACAAACCGGTCGGCGCGAAACTCGCTGTGCGCCGCACTCACATTGCCCAGCCACTCAAACGACTTGAGATCGGCACTGCCGAGCAGTTTCGGACTGTCAATCTCGAAGCCGCCGGGCAGCAGGTCGCTTATCGCAATGCGTGCCCGCCAGTTGTTCTGTTGCACGACGCTGAGCACCACAACGAAGCGGTCGTTTTGTTTTACCTGGCTGACGTCGGTTTCAACGCCATCGAGCGTGTAGTACTTGCGCTCGATGGTGAAACCCTTGCCGCCGGCCGGCAATGCATTCAGCGGCGATGCAAGCACGCTGACTGTCGCCAGCACCTGTTCCTGCCCACGATTGACAATCTCGAGCGGCATGGCGGCCAGGTCTTCGCCTGACGTTCGACTGGAGTACCCGCCAACGTGATCGGCTCCGGCAACCGCCAGCTTCATCGAGGCGTCGGTCTGTTTCACGCCGCGCGCGGCCAGCAGCATCCAGACATTTTCCTGAGTAGTGGAATAGCGATCACGGGCCGCTTTGGCAGAAACCAGGTCGACCATGGCCGGAACTGATTGTGGCAGCGGTCGGGTCTCGGACGCCAGCGCCAACATAGCCGATGCATCACGCAGGCTGGAACCATAATCCGACCGTGACAGATCGCCCTTGTCCTGACGCGCCTGCGCCAGGGCTGACTGAAACGCCATGCCGGACCGGTTGGCATCGCCATAAAGCGCCAGCGCTGCACCAAGCTGCGCTCTCGCCATCGGGCTTTTGAATTCCTCCAACTTGGTGTCGGCATAATAACGCAGGTCCCCTGCCGATGCCCGGCGATTGCGCGCCAGCACATAAAGCGCATAGGCCATACCACCGCCACGGTCCTTGACGTTCTGGTCGTAGGACAGGACGTTCTGAAGGTTTTCCAGCGCAGCCAGCATGGCCTTCTCGCGGACCTTGAAACCCTTTTCGCGGGCCCGGGTCAGGAAGTCGGTTACATAGGCATCGAGCCAGAGATCACCATAACCCGGGTTCCACAGGCCAAAGCTGCCTGAAGAAGACTGGTTGGCCAGCACGCGATAAATTGCCTTCTGGACCCGGCTGTTCACATCGGCTGCATCCTCAGCCTTGGGATCTCCCGGCAGATCACTGAGATACAGTAGCGGCAGCGCCCGGCTGGTGGTTTGCTCGGTACAGCCATAAGGATAGCGGTCAAGTGACGCGAGCACCGATGCCGTGTTGATACCGCGCGTCCTGGAGACATCGACGGTGACCAGCGCGCCATCGGGCAGGCTGCCAGCAAGCAGTTTGTCATCCAGTGCAATGGCACCCCCATTGGCCGCAAGCTTCATCTCGGTACGTTGAGCGACCGGCAGTGCTGCAGGCCGGACCGGCACATATAGCGTCTGGGCCAGATCAATGCCGGTTTCGTGGGTCAGACGGATATCCACCCGGCCTGACCCGACGCCTGTCGCCGAAACGGGCAGAGACAAGGATGCTTTTTCGCCTTCCGCCAGTTTCACGACGTTGGGCAGAAGCCCGTGGTCTGCCGACAACCCTTCCTCTGCAATGATCTCGACAACGTAGTCACCAGCCGGTCCATCAGTGTTGGCGATGTCCAGGCGCAGGCGCGATGTGTCGCCGGGAGCCATGACCTTGGGGGCAGACGCAAGCACCACAACCGGATCGCGAAAGATGACATCGCTTGAGGCACTGCCTACCTGATCTTTCGACCAGGCCACCGCCATCAGGCGCACCGTGCCGTTGAACTGCGGCAGGTCAAAACTCACCGAAGCCTTACCGTCGACCCCGACTTCAACCGGGCCTGAGAACAGCGCCAGCAGTTTCTGCGTCGGCGGGCTGCCGTCGGACGACAGTCCTGATGCGTCACCACCACTCCTGATCTGTCCTGCAGTGCCGAGCGACCCGTCAATCAGGCGTCCATAAATATCGCGAATTTCCAGGCCTATCCTGCGCTGGCCGAAGTACCAGCCGGCCGGATCTGGCGCTTCATAGCGGGTCAGGTTCAAAATGCCGACGTCAACGGCGGCAACCGTCACATAGGCCTGCTGACCTTCGCCCAGGCCGATCAGCGTCATTGGAACATCAAGCTGTCGCCTGGCTGCGATCTTCTCCGGCACATCCAGCGCCAGCGCGATCTTGCGCGGTTCGGGGTCGACCTGCAGCCACTTCACGCCGATGGCCCGAGACGGAAGCCGACTGTCTTCCGCATCGCCGGGACGATACAGGGTGGCGGTCACATAGGCGCCTGCGCCCCAATCGGCGCCCACGGGCAGTTCTATCACGGCATCACCGGCGCCGACGCTGGCAGTCCTGACCTCTGACAACTTACGGGTGCCGACTGTCACCAGCACTTCGCCGGCGTGGCGCGCCGAGATCGTCAGCCGCGCCGTGTCACCGGCAGCATAAACCGCCTTGTCCAGCGCCATCTCCAGGCCGTCCGGGGCATCGAGCGACGCGGCATTCACAACCCAACCTGCATTGAAATCCACACTTGCGGCAGCGCCACCAGACCGAGGGTCGGTCACTTCCAGCCTGTACCGCCCCCAGGCGACGGGAACCGAGATACTGGCGTCTCCCTGAGCAGGCGCATCCACCTCACCATCCATGACCTGCTTTGTCAGGTCGATGGCTTCATAGCTCCACCTGTCACCGGTCCGGTACCATTGGTAGTTGCGTTCAATGCGGATCAGCCGCCACTTGAGGCCAGCAACCTGCGCCCTGCTGCCATCCGGTTCAATGGCAACTACCGTGAACCCGGCAGAGGAGTTTTCCGCTACCTGCGCCTCACCGGCATTCGGCTTGATGCCGATCACCTGGCGTTCCGGCCTGACCTTGAGATCAACAGTTCTTTCGACGGCCCGGCCGCCGGGCTCGCGCACGCGCACAACAATGCTGGCCGCCAGCAATTGCGTGGTGGCCGGTGCCCCCGTCAGAACGACCGGCACATCAGCCTTGCCGCTGGCGTCGAGGTCGGGAACCGTGTCGAGCGTGCGCGTCACCGTCTCCGTCTGCTCTTCCGCCAGACCGAACAGGTAGCCCGGATAAGCGTCCCACTCGCGGGTGGTCCTGATCCGGACACTACCCTCGGCGCCCAGGCCGGCCGCCGGTGCCCCGTACAGATACCGACCGTCGATAGCGACGGCAGCCGGTTGCGTAACCGCTATTTCCGGCGGTGTGGCTACAAGGTCAAAATCCAGCCGGTCAGGCACGAAATCCTCTACGAGGAAGCGCATTTCGGCCACCGGATCAGCCTTGATGTCGGTATGCATGCGCACCGACCAGGTGCCGCGCATGGCATTGTCCTGAAGCTCGTAGTCCACCATGTGGCCGCCAAGCCGGTCGTCGCTTGAAACGATGCGCCGGTCTTCAACGCCATCGGGACGGCGGAAAACGAATGTCAGCGGCAGTCCAGCCAGCGAATGTGCTGAGACATCCCGCACCAATGCCGAGGCATGCACTGTCTCTCCCGGCCGATAGATGCCGCGTTCAGTCCAGGAGAACACATCGACCGCACCCGGGGATGTTCTGCCTGCGACCCCCCGGTCGGCAAAGTCAAACCCGGCCTGGGTCAGATCAAGCAACACGAAGTCGCTCTCGCCATGACGCACCAGAACAGCTGCCGGTGCCATTGCACCCTCGCCGCGAACCAGGCCGGCGGCAAAACTTGCGCGGCCGTTTTCATCGCTGACGGCAGCGCCCAGCACTTCATTGTTGCGAGCAACCAGTTGCACATCAGCCGTTGCCAGCGGTTTTGCCGATGCCAGGCTGCGGACAAATACGTTGAGGCCGTCTTCACCGGTAAAGCTGGTGATACCGATGTCGGAAATGACGAACCACTGTGTGGCACGGGCCTGCCAGTTATCGGCCTGTCCGGCCTTGGGAACCGCGGTCAGCACATAGATGCCGGGTCTTCTGTCGGGTATCGCCTGATCAACGGGGAAACTGGTCGTCACTTCCTTGTTCAGCTTGCTGGCAATGTCGATGCTGCCCTTCCAGACGGGCGACCCGAGCTGCTGCCTGATATTGTCGACCTCATAGCCTTTCAACTGGCGCAGAAACGAACTGCCGGACAACAGCCGTGCCAGTGCCCTGTCGCCGATGCGATAGGCTTCAAGCTGCGCACTGTCAGTATTGACGGAGACCAGCGGAATACCGCGCCGGGCTGTGCTGGGCAGAACAAAACGGTCACCGGTAAAGCGCACCGCAGGCGCGCGATCGCGAACATAGACATTAAGGGTGACCGGCTGCTCCAGTACTTCGCCCACCGATGATGGCAGCCCCTGGCGCAACCCGACCCTGTAGGTCTGGCCGTGCGACAGCCATGCGACACAGGCCTGCTTGTCCTTGGCTTCCAGTGACCTGGCAGGTGCGCCGTTCACCGTTACGAACTGCGCATAATCGGTTCCTGTGCGCACCAGAGTTTCGGAAAACTGCACACAGATGCGCGGTGCCGTCGCATCGCTGTCCACCGAATGGCCCACGACGCGAAATCCCTGGCGTTCACGCAATTCCCTGTAAGCCGCGCGCACTTCTGCCGATGATACCAGCGCAAGGCTGGCCTTGTAGGCCTCCAGCGCCGGACGGAACAAGTTGCGCTTGTCGAGAGCATTGGCCAGTACTGTCAGCGCCTGTGCCCTCAGAGCCGCTGTGGTGCTTTTGCGATATGCAATCTGGGCGGCAGAAGATGCGGTCTGCTTGAGCCGGTAGTTGTTCTCGCCCGGCCCCGGGATGACGCGAAGTGAGGCCCGGGCGAAACCGATCCATAAAGCAGCGTCTTCCCGGTCAAGTCGCAGTGCCGCCAGATAGGCATCGCGCGCAACACGTACCTCGCCCGACTGCAGCCCTGTGTCACCCGCCTTTTTCAGCGA
>JBPCVV010000147.1:0-2564 GCA_051010195.1 Anderseniella sp.
GGCATTGTCAGCAGCACCATGCCGAAATTACCGCTCGCCTTCTGGCACATGCGGCAATGGCAGACGCCGGAATGGCCCAATGGTCCGGTTATCCGGTAGCGCACCGCGCCGCACTGGCAACCGCCTGACCAGGTATCGGCCATCAGGGACGTTGCCAGACTACCGGAAACCAGTCTTCCGGCAGCGCATCGCCCATGTTCAGATTCAGACCCATCTCATCGAACGGCGGCGACACGGCGTGGGAGCGGGCAACATATCGGCAGTCCTCTCCGATGAAGCGAAAGCTCACCGCGCGCCTGCGGGTGCCGGAATTGTTGGGCGGCGCGTTGTGCAGGGTGTGATAGTCGAAGGCGACGGCATCTCCCGGGTCCAGGTCCCAGGCGCGCAGGTCTTCGGCCTGTTCGCGTTCATCAATGTCGGGGAAGGGGTGATAGACAGAGGTATCGCCTTCCAGCGGTTCCAGCGTCTTGAAGCGGCGCGGCACATAGGTGACCGAGCCTTTGTGGCTGCCGGCAATGAAATGCGGACACACGGCTTTTGACACAGGATCGAGCGGCACCCAGATGGACACGGTCTTGCTGCCGTCCAGGCAATAATAGGGCAGGTCCTGATGCCACGGGGTCGGATCAGCGGTACCGGGTTCCTTGACCAGCACATGTTCGTGAAACAGTTGCGTGCGCGATGCGTCCATCAGTTCGCCGGCAATGGCGCCGAGCGGACCTTTGTCACATACATCCTTGTAGGCAGAAATACGCTGCCAGTTGACATAATCGCCGAAATAAGCGCCCGGTTTGCCATCTTCGGTGTGATTTTTGCCGTATGGGCCGGGAGTTAGCATGTTTTCTTCAATCGCTGTCGCAAGCCGGTCGCGCCAGTCGGCGGGAATGACATTTCGCAGCACGCATACGCCGTCCCGGCTGAAGTTCTCACGTGTCTGGGCTGGAATCGCGCTCATGCTGGCCTCCGGTTCATCTTTTCCAGCCTGCAGCATGCCTTAAGCCTGCGTTGACGGCAATCTGTGCGGTCCTGCGGTATGACAATTATCTGGTGCGGCGGACAATGCAGATCACCGCACGCGCCCGCAGCGACCTGCAGATGTTTGCTGCCCGTTTGCGGCTGCCAGCACCGATGCGGGCCGAATAGCGCCGCCTGGCGCCCATGCTCAGGTTCCTGAGCGAGACGATCATGGGCGGTTTTCCGCGCAGATCAGCCGGAAAGTTTTTCCGGATGCGGTTGAAGGATCGAACAGCCGTGGTGCGCGAGAAACTCTCTGAAATCAGTACGCCCCAGGGTTGGCGCGCCGCCGACTTTGTTGCCAGCCGGATGCGTCCGGGCTTGCGGACAAGGCCCGGGCAGGCATCGGAAAACGGTTTCTTGCCGCCGATTTGCGGGATGGCGTGGCGGGCGGCGGGCTTTCGCCATTCTTCCGCTGCGCGCCCTGTTATGGAATAGACGTAGTTTTCTGTCTCAAGCGGAATCCCGCGGCCGGCAATGAAGCGGGAGGCGGCGCCCTCGCCGGCATTGTAGGCAACGGCCGCCAGACCCAGGTTGCCAAACCGCCATTTCAGGTGAGCGAGAAAGTCGATAGATGCCGTCAGTGCGGCTGCCGGGTCATAAGGGTTTTTCAGGCCGCGCCGCTTGGCGGTGCCGGGAATGAACTGGGCGATGCCCTCAGCACCGGCGGGTGACACCGCATTGGGCGAAAATCGGCTTTCCGCGTTGATCAGGCGGGCAATGAAATGCGGATTGATGCCACGCCATTTGGACCTGTTTTCGATCAACCGGCAGACATCACGGGCAAAGGTTGCTTCGGCGATTGCCAGCGGCGCCCGCACTGGCTTCACCCCGGTCTTGACCGGCCGGGCTGAAGCACTGGCGGCAAAGCACAGAGCGAGCAGAACTGCCAGACAGTCAGCCCATGGCCTTCTGCAGGTTGCGATCAACGGCATCGAGGAAGCCTTGTGTGCTGAGCCATTTCTGATCCGGACCGATGAGCACGGCCAGGTCCTTGGTCATCTCGCCACCTTCAACCGTATCAATGCACACTTTCTCCAGTGTGTCTGCAAACGTCGCCAGGGCGGGATTGTCGTCCAGCTTGGCACGGTGGGCCAGGCCGCGGGTCCAGGCGAAAATCGAGGCGATGGAGTTGGTCGAGGTTTCCTTGCCTTCCTGGTGCAGGCGATAGTGGCGTGTGACGGTGCCGTGGGCTGCTTCCGCCTCAACTGTCTTGCCGTCAGGCGTCATCAGCACCGACGTCATCAAGCCCAGCGAACCGAAGCCCTGCGCAACCGTGTCCGACTGAACATCGCCGTCATAGTTCTTGCAGGCCCATACATAACCACCGGACCACTTCATGGCCGAGGCGACCATGTCGTCGATCAGACGATGCTCGTAGGTGAGACCAGCTTCGGCAAACTTGTCCGCGAACTCGGCGTCAAAGATGTCCTGGAAGATGTCCTTGAAGCGGCCGTCATAGGCTTTCATGATGGTGTTCTTGGTGCTGAGATACACCGGATAGCCCAGCGTCAGGCCGTAGTTCATCGAGGCACGGGCGAAGTCGCGGA
>JBPCVV010000148.1:0-4287 GCA_051010195.1 Anderseniella sp.
AACGGATACGGTCGCGTCGAACCTACGCCTCTCGGTGAGGTGATGGGGTTCCTGGTGCTAGCTGTCGGCATTGTTGGCGGTTTTGTAATCTTCATTTGATCGATGACCGATCTCCGTTGCCGATAGAGGTGGTGCCGCGACCGAGGCTGCAAAGAGAACACTGACCAGAGCGTGTTTCATTCTGGTTTCCATTTCTACAGGATTGGGGTTTGCGAAGTGCGCCGGAGAGAGGGGCATCTCTCCGGCGCGCACTGAAGCGTGCTCAGTTCGCGGGCATCGGCGGCGGCGTGTAGCCTTTCCATTTGCCGCCGAGCACGAACTTGCCCGGACTCTTTTCGTCGCTGCGTGGCGCTTTTTTGTAACCGTCCGTGACGTCCGGCGGCAGGACATACTCGTCCACGCTTGCCATGCGCACCACGATCTTGTCCTTCGTGACGTTGATCACCTGCAGGTCGCGCGCGAGGGTCAGGGGCCCATCGTAGGTCTTGCGGACACCGTCCATAATCGCAGCATTGTTCTCCGGCGACTGGACCGAGTGATACCCGACAGCCATGCGGGGTTTCACTGCCGCCATGACCTTGCCGAAAGCCTGGGGCTCGGTGTGGATCCGGGTAGAGACATAAGTCGCCTGCTTCAAGCTCCAGCCGAAATAGGCAGCCAGGGACTTTGGCGGCAGGAAGGCTTCGTGCGAGGCAATGTCGGCACCCACTGCGTACTTGATGTACCACTGGTTGGGATAGGTATCACCGCCGAACACATACTTCAGTCCGTTCCATTCCAGGCTGTAGCTGACCGAACCATCCAGGCTGTGAATGGCCGGCCAGGACCGGATGGTCACACCGTCCTTCTGGTAAACGACCTCGTTTTCCTGCTTGTAGTCGAACTCGTGCACAACGATCTGCGAGCCCTTGTCGGGGAGAGCGCCTCTGCGGGTTTCCAGATCCCAGGCGTAGGCTTTCTGCATGCCGTCAACGAACGCCTTGGTGCCGAGTTCCGGCTTGGACCCGGTTGGCCCATAGACATGGATCGGCGTGTAGCGGCCGGACAGCCAGCTGCCGATGTGCAGGCCCATAAAGTCGCCCACATGGTCGACGTGCAGGTGGCTGGCGAATACCTTATCGAGCTTGGAAAAGTCCGGGCGCAGCGAGAACAGGTTGCCGAGCATCCCCGAACCGCAGTCGAAGAGAAATTTTTCGCCGTTGCCAAGTTCCACAAGATAGGAGATCGAGACCGCCCTCTTGGTCTGGTTAGGCATGCCCGTGCCAAGCGCGGTGATCCGCATCTCTGCATCACCCAGAATCTCTGTGTTTGGGAAATAGCTGGCTGGATAGTTGCCGTCGACGATCTTTGAAGCGACACGCCCGCGTGGCAGGGCATCAGCAGTCTGAGCTGCCGCCGGCTGCACAAACGAGACCACCGACAGTCCGTTGTGCTTGTCACTTATCCCAAGTCCGGCTGCCAGCAGAACGCCTGCAGCACCTGCTGAAATTGCCCATCTTGTGCGTCTTGTTGCGGGTTTCATTGCTTTCACCTCTGTGTACTGTTTTTGTCTGATTTCCGACCAGTTGGTCGTTGCGACCGAGTGTGGTCAAGAACCTTCCATCGACGCAAGATATTTCATCGCTTCACGTTCCAGGTCTTCGGCAATTCGGCGAAACTCTTCTGCCCTAACATCACCGTCGGACGCGTCGCTCTCCCATCTTTTTGCGGCGTGGATCGCTTCATTGTGGTCCTCGCAAATCGAACGGAACCGGTTGTCTGAACGTGCAAGTCTTTCGATCTGCGGTGCCCAACTCGGGTGGGCACGAGACAGCGACTTGCAGATCACTATTAGGTTCTGGACCATATTTCATCTCACCAGGTTTTTCTGTCCAACATACTTTCGCTGCAACCTACGAGGTCATTCTGCGCCCCAATTTGCGCAGGTGTTTTATACCAAACTGTCGCACGGCAGCAGTTCATACGGGTTCGAACCCGTTCGAACGGTCATCGCTTGCCCGATCAACTCCTTCAATGCCATCGAGGACCGTTGCGGGCTTGCCCGATTGGAGTTAACCTCACGACCGTTGAATATACTTGTTAGTCTGGTGGGTAATTGACGCGTCCGAGATACCAAAGCCCTGAGGATACTCCGAGCCGCGTGCCGTCCGATTCTGATGTGCGAGAGCAACTCGAGCGCATGTTGGCGCACAATTCGTTTGAGGCTACTGAACGGCGCAAGAACTTCCTCGGTTACATTGTCGATGAGGCGTTGTCTGGCCGCGCCGAACGTCTAAAAGGCTACACGATTGCTGTGTCCGTTTTCGATCGAGACGAGAGTTTCGATGCGGATGCCGATCCGGTTGTGCGCCTCGAAGCGCGGCGCCTCAGGCGAGATATCGAACATTACTACCTTACCGCGGGGCAAAACGATCCTGTTGTGATCAGTATCCCCAAGGGCGCATACGTGCCCTCCTTTGAACTCCGGACGCCGGATCGACCGGTGCTGGAGGACCAGAACGAAACTCTACCTCCAACATCGTCCCAGCTGCACTCCGGCTCGCGCTCCCGCTCCCGCGCGCGCGTCTTGATTGCAGCCGCCGTCATCATGGCGCTGGCAGTCAGCGGGGTACTCGCAACTTACCATTTCTTCAGCCCGCCGGCCAAAGAAACGGCGACAACGGCGAAGTCCAGTTGGGGTGATCTTCCGGTTCTTGCTGTCCTGCCCATCGAAGTGGACCAGGACACCAGCATAACCAAGCAAGCAGCTTTGGGTCTGGCGCAAGACATTGTTACCGATCTTACGCGTGTTCCGGGAATTCGTGTGATTGCGCATTCATCGTCCTCACAGGCAATTGGCTCTCCAAACCAGATTGCGACACTGATTAGTGATTTTGGTGCTACCCATGCTATTCGCGGCAATTTGCAGGTCAAGCGGCAAGGTTTTCGGCTCAATGTGAGCCTTATTGATATCAATACGCTCCAACAGTCCTGGGCCGACCGCTTCGACTATCGCCTGGACGAACGCTTTGAAGTCCAGACAAAAATTGCGAAACATGTCAGCGAGGCGCTCTCCGTAACGCTGCTGCCCGACCAAGCCGCTCGATTTGCCGGTGGCAGATGGAACCACCGAGAGGGCAGAATACTATTTGAACAGGCGTTGGCACTCACAAATCCGCCGACCGATCCGGTGCGCTTCGAGGCAGCGCTCGCACTCCTAGGGCGGGTCACGAACCTGGAGCCAGATTTGGCGTATGGCCATGGCGGCCTTGCATATGTGGAAGCCGTCCGCGTCTGGTTTGGTCATGTGCCTCAATCAGAGCAGTCGCGTCAAAAAATAAGTGAACATGCCGCCAAGGCTCTCGCCATGGACCCCGCCAGCGCCGAGGCTCATGTGGCTTTGGCCATCTCGGCGATGAATACTGGAGATGCAGACAAGTCCGTGGCCCTCGCCGGCCTGGCTGTCGAGTATCAACCGAGCTCAAGTTATGCGTTCGCGCATCTAGGCGTCGCACTGGCGTTCGCCGGCCGGGCTGCCGAAGCCGTTACGAATATCGAAACGGCGATCCGCCTTGATCCCAATAATCCTCGGTTACCGTTCCGGAACATGCTGACGGTTGCGCGCTTTCACTCCGGTGACTATCGGGGCGCCTTGAATGTGCTGCGGGAGAACCTGGCCATGGGTGGTCCCTACGGTCCGCACATGATGGTCTATCAGGCTGCCTGTTACTCAGCCCTCGGTCAGCATCAAGAGGAACGCGCCACTCTGGAATTGCTCAAGCAGGCTATCACGGCACCGGGTGCTTTTTCTGTAGAAGGCTGGCTGCGCCGGGCGTCGTCGCGCGAGAGTTATATGAAACCTCTGATTGATCAATTGGTGAAGGCAAGGCGCCTCCAGTGAACCTGCGGCTTTAACCGATCACGAGCCTCGCCGAAGAGCGATGAAGAATGGCCACTATTCCAGAGTTACTGCGCAGTCGGTGGTCCGCCAAGTGGCGCAGTGACTATAACATAGCCTGCTACACCTTCGGTCCGGTTCTTTGTGTTGAACTCGACAAACACGCGGCTTGCAAGGCTTACCGGAACCTGGCCAACCGGAAAAGTCCAGGACACGTGCGGTCCAAGCGCCGTGACACGCCCCTTGAATGACCCCAGAACCGCACCGGTGCCACTATCACCAGAAATCTGATGGTAAGAATACCCGGCCAGACCCGCGTTAAATTGCGGTGAGAAGTGCTTCAATGCCGCAAACTCCAAGTGAAACTCTTCCCCCGTCTTGTAATCGGTGGCCGAATTTTTGTCATTGAT
>JBPCVV010000149.1:0-3907 GCA_051010195.1 Anderseniella sp.
CCCAGCGTGCTGCGAACCTCCTGCTTGGTCATCCCAATGCGCAACTGCTGCAGATCCTGCGCCCGGGCCTGGTAGCCACGGTGTTCGATGTCACGCGAACAGCCTGACAAAACCGCGGCGCCGGACAAGGCCAGGCCGGCGTAAACCAGTGCTCTGCGGAATTTGCTTGATGCAGGGGCCATTATGGGCTTGAAGGTTCGCACGTAACGTATCACTTCTGTTGCGGCCAACCGCAATCAGGCTGGCCATTTGCAGCAACACCTGCTGCCGGTTGCCAATCAGCTATACCACTGCCTAGCTGTAAGTCCCAATTCTGTTTAACTGGTCCTGCATGATATTGAAAAGCATTCTTTCCCGCACGCAAAAACCGAACCCTGTCAGAACCGTCTACGAGGCGATTGTGGCACAGGCACGGCAAGAAGAGCTGTATTCCCAGCTTGCAGTACCCGATACGCTCGATGGACGGTTCGACATGATCATCCTGCACAATGATGCCGTGATGTGCCATATGCAGGCCGGTGAGGAGCCGGACCAGTTCTTCGCCCAGGAACTGATTGAAGAATTGTTTCGCGACATGGACCGGTCCTTGCGAGAGATGGGTGTCGGAGATATGGGGGTTGGCAAAAGGGTCAAGAAAATGGCTAGCGTCTATTACGGCAGGGCAAACGCTTATGTGACCGCCCGTGCCGAAGGCGAGACTTCTCTGGTGGCAGCGCTGCTCAGGAATGTCTTCCAGGGCGATCCTGCCAGGACCCCGGCCGCAGAGCGGCTTGCCAGGTATGCCATAGTGATGCATGACACAATTGGTTCGGTAGGCCGGGCGGAAATCAGGGCCGGCAAACTGGATTTTGGTGGCTTGCGCCCGTGATATGTAACTGTTGGACCCAATGGAATTAGATGACTGAAACCCTGGAACTTTCCCGACCGTTCGATGTCGGCAACGTGCCGCCTGAAGGAACCTCGGAGACCATCAGCGCTACGAATGAGGAATGCCGCGCCATTGCCGTGCGGTTTGGGGCTGAGGCGGTTCATTCGGTATCTGCAACAGTTCACGTACAACCCTGGAAACGCGGCGGTTTCCGGGCCCGCGGCGATGCATCCGCGAAGATAACTCAAACCTGCGTGGTGACCCTGGAACCGTTTGAAACCGTCATCCACGCGCAACTCGATCAGTTGTTCATCGCCCGCACCAGCCGGCTTGCTGCCGATGCCGTGGAAGTCGTGGTTTCTCATGACGAGGACGATATCGGTTACATCGACGAGGGTGAAATCGAATTGGGCGAGTTTGCCGTTGAGGCCCTGTGCCTGGAACTCGATCCGTATCCGCGAAAAGACGGAGCCGAGCTACCTGTTTCGTCATCGGGGGAAGCAGCGGGTGGTGAGCGCAAAGTCAGTCCCTTTGCCGTGCTGAAACAGTTGAAACTCAAGGACGGCGATTGAGTCCATCCACGATGTAATCAGCACTTACCTGTTGTGTCCATGCACCAAACCACTATCCTGCGACGTTCGACCAAAAGGGGCAAGCGGATTGAAAAACGATTCCGGTGACATAGTTGTTGCGCTTGACGCCATGGGCGGTGATCACGGCGCTCCGGTTGTGCTGCCTGGTGCCGCCGAAGCCTTGGCAGCACGCCCGGAGCTCAGCTTTGTCCTGTTCGGCGACCAGGCGGTGATCGCGGCTGAGCTTGAAAACCTGCCGGCGCTGAAAGCCCGTTCGGTTGTCCATCATACCGACGTGGCAATCGCCATGGACGACAAGCCGTCGCAGGCAATCCGGCGCGGCCGCAAGACGTCGAGCATGTGGCAAGCGATTGATTCGGTGAAACAGGGCGAGGCACATGCGGCCGTCTCGGCTGGCAATACCGGTGCCCTGATGGCCATGGCCAAGGTGGTGCTCAAGACCACTGAAGGCGTGTCCCGGCCGGCCATTGCCGGGATCTGGCCGACACAGAAAGGCCGCAGCATTGTACTTGATATGGGTGCCACCGTTGGCGCCGATGCCGATCAGCTGGTTTCCAATGCGATCATGGGCGCGGCCATGGCGCGCTGCCTGTTCGGCATCAGGAGGCCAATGGTCGGATTGCTGAATATCGGCGTCGAAGAGGTAAAGGGTGTGGAAGCCGTCCGCGAAGCCGGTGCACTGCTGCGCGAGGCCGATCTGCCGCTGCAGTATGAAGGCTTTGTGGAAGGAACCGATATTGGCAGCGGCAAGGTCGATGTGATTGTCACCGAAGGTTTCAGCGGCAATATTGCGTTGAAGACAGCCGAAGGTACCGCGCAGCAGATCGTGGCCGTGCTGCGCGAGGAGATGAGCCGCACGGTTGTGAGTAAAATCGCCGCATTGTTTGCAAAGGGTGCGTTTTCGCGGTTAAAGAAACGGCTGGATCCGCGCACTTACAATGGCGGTGTGTTTTTGGGATTGAACGGCGTTGTGGTCAAAAGCCACGGCGGTACGGATTCGTTCGGATTTTCATCTGCCATTCATGTTGCAGCTGACATGGTGGCCAATGATCTCGTGGACAGAATCGACAGAGGCATGGAACTTGCGCCGCACGAGCATCACGATCACGCAGACGGTGAGGCCGAGACGGCCAGTGCCAGTTGAGCAGGACTAAATAAATTCGATGATACGTTCCATAATCCGTTCAGTCGGATCCTATTTGCCGCAGCGGGTGATGACCAATGCCGAGCTGGCCGAAATGGTCGACACCTCCGACGAGTGGATTGTCGAGCGAACCGGCATCCGGCAGCGTCATATCGCAGCCGAAGGCGAGTTGACGTCGCACCTTGCAATCAAGGCAGCAGAGGCAGCACTTGCCAGGTCTGGCATTGCGGCGTCCGATATCGACCTGGTTATCGTGGCAACCTCAACACCCGACCAGACCTTTCCGGCAACGGCGGCAACGGTGCAGGGCGAACTCGGCATCCTGCAGGGCGCTGCCTTTGATCTTCAGGCGGTGTGTTCGGGTTTCGTCTATGCGCTGACCACTGCGGATAACTTCGTGCGGGCCGGATCGGCGCGCAATGTTTTGGTTATCGGAGCGGAAACATTTTCACGGATCCTGGACTGGACCGACCGTGGCACCTGCGTCTTGTTTGGTGACGGTGCCGGCGCGGTTGTCGTCACCGCTGCCGGTGATGATGACGATGAAGGCAAGGGAATCCTGGCCACCCGGCTGCGCTCTGACGGTCGCTATCGAGACAAGCTTTATGTGGACGGCGGACCGTCGAGCACCCAGACCGTCGGCCATTTGCGGATGGAAGGCCGGGAGGTGTTCAAGCACGCGGTGACCAATATTTCCGATGTCATGGGGGAGACGCTTGAGGAAGCCGGCATCAAGCCGGATAAGATCGACCTGTTCGTGCCGCATCAAGCCAACAAGCGAATTCTGGACGGCACTGCGCGCCGCTTCGGACTGACCACCGAGAAGGTGGTGATTACCGTTGGCCATCACGGCAACACGTCGGCCGCCTCAATACCGCTTGCGCTGGACGTGGCACGCGAAGACGGTCGTCTGCAGCCGGACAAACTGGTACTCATGGAGGCCATGGGCGGCGGCTTCACCTGGGGTGCCGTGCTGGCTCGCTGGTGACCTTGCGGAAAATTTGCTGGCGGTGCTGCGGACCGGTCGGTAATTCCCAAAGCAAGTGCTTGATCTAAATACAAACTTGCAATTGACTCTACCCGGCAATTGAGTGTTAGGATAAGACACCATCGAGGGGGTGGAGTTATGACAAAGACACTCACGCGTGCGGATTTGAGTGAAGCAGTCCATCGTAAGGTCGGACTCTCGCGAACGGAGTCCGCGGATTTGGTTAAGACGGTTCTGGATCTGATGTCCGATGCGCTTGTGGACGGTCAGCAGGTCAAGCTGTCATCGTTCGGCACATTCGATGTGCGCGACAA
>JBPCVV010000150.1:0-4061 GCA_051010195.1 Anderseniella sp.
CGGGTGACCGGTGCGGCTGAAGCTTGATCAGCCGGGCAGGGAGTATCTCGCGTTCCTGCCTCTGGAGTTTGCCAGTTCCGGCGCAAACTCGATCGCGTCGTCTTCATCCATCAGGTCGTTGTCAACCGTCTTGGCGCTTGCGTCCAACTGTCCAAGCGCAGGTTCAATCAATCCGATCAGGGCACCCGATGCGTCGGTCACAATGGCAATTCTGCCGATGCCGGGAATGACTGTGGCAGAGCGGGTCACTTCTCCGCCGGCATAAGCGGTTTCCTGAGCGGCCCGCTCCAGGTCATCCACCGCCATGTATGTCATCCAGTGTGCCGGAATTCCCTTATAGGCAGGAGCCGAAAGACTGTAGACGCCGCCGACGGTCTTGCCGTTCTTGCGAGCCAGCCAGTAGGGCGCACCGTCGGGCAGGGTGACTTGTTCGAACGTCCATCCCAGGGTACGGCGATAGAAATTTCGCGCTTCAAGCGCATCCCAGGTATTGAGTTCGTGCCACCATGTTTCGACTTCCTGTTGCATATTGCCCTCCGGAGATACCCGCGTCTGTTTTTTCAAAGCGAGGGGGATGTTGCGCCGTCCCAAAGATTAAGGGTGATTCACCCAATGGGCCGCGGTATGGCGTGATCTGGGCTATTGTTTGTGCTCGACAGTTCAATTGTGGCCAAAGCGGAACTATTGTTGGCTCCGAAGCTTGAAAACGGGCGGAAATAGACCAAATTCAGGTCTTGACGACTGGGGGGTGGATGAGTATGTTCCGGCCAACTTTCGAGGCGGTAAGCCGTAGGCGAATTGTCTAGACGTTACCGGGAAAGCCAAGCTGAGTCAGATCAGAACATGACTCTCAGGACATGAGCCTGAAAGTCCTCTGGATTTGAGGCGCTGGTCACCAAGTTAACTGGTGAGTCAGCGTTTATTTTTATGCGTGCGCTCATCCGGCGGGTCGTGCGTGTGTTTTGTTTTAATGAGACCTGTTCGAGAGCGCGAGATTTATATGCCCACGATCAACCAGCTTATTCGCAAACCCCGGGTTGCGCAGAAGACCCGCAACAAGGTTCCCGCGATGCAGGAATGCCCGCAGAAACGTGGCGTTTGCACCCGTGTCTATACGACAACCCCGAAGAAACCGAACTCGGCACTTCGCAAGGTTGCACGTGTGCGCCTGACCAATGGGTTCGAAGTTACCAGCTATATTCCCGGCGAAGGCCACAACCTTCAGGAGCACTCCGTGGTGTTGATCCGCGGCGGCCGCGTGAAGGACCTTCCCGGTGTCCGTTATCATATTGTTCGTGGCGTTCTGGATACGCAAGGGTTGGCCAAGCGCCGCCAGCGTCGGTCCAAGTACGGCGCGAAACGTCCGAAATAAGCGTAGGAAGAGGGTAGTTTAGCCATGTCACGCCGTCACCGCGCAGAAAAACGCGTAATCAACCCGGATCCGAAATTCTCGGATCTGGTTCTGTCGAAATTCATGAACAACCTGATGCTCGATGGCCGCAAGTCGGTCGCTGAGCGCATTGTTTATGGTGCCTTTGACAAGATCGAGGAAAAGCTTCGCCAGGAGCCCCTGACTGTCTTTCACCAGGCGCTGGAGAACGTGTCTCCTGCCGTTGAAGTGAGGTCGCGCCGTGTTGGTGGTGCAACCTACCAGGTTCCGGTTGAAGTACGTACCGAGCGCCGCCAGGCGCTGGCGATCCGCTGGCTGATTACAGCTGCACGCGGCCGCAACGAAAACACGATGATAGAGCGTTTGTCCGGCGAGCTCATGGATGCTGCCAGCAACCGCGGTACCGCAGTAAAGAAGCGTGAAGATACCCACCGAATGGCAGAAGCGAACCGCGCTTTCTCCCATTATCGCTGGTAATTCATTCCGGAGATCAGGCAGATGGCCCGCACGCACGAACTTAAAGACTACCGTAACTTTGGCATCATGGCGCACATTGACGCCGGCAAGACCACTGTTACCGAACGCATCCTGTTCTACTCAGGCAAGAGCCACAAGATTGGCGAAGTGCATGATGGTGCCGCCACCATGGACTGGATGGAGCAGGAGCAGGAACGCGGTATCACGATCACGTCTGCTGCGACCACGACCGAGTGGCTCGGCAAGCGCCTGAACATCATCGACACACCCGGCCACGTTGACTTCACCATTGAAGTCGAGCGTTCGCTGCGCGTGCTTGACGGCGCTGTTTGCGTGCTTGACTCCAACGCCGGAGTTGAACCCCAGACAGAGACTGTCTGGCGCCAGGGCGACAAGTACCGGGTGCCGCGCATCGTGTTCTGCAACAAGATGGACAAGATCGGCGCTGATTTTGACAAGTGCCTGTCTGACATCAAGGAACGCCTTGGCGCGCGTCCGATCGCCATTCAGATGCCGATTGGTGCGGAAGATGACTTCAAGGGCGTGATTGATCTCGTGCGCATGAAGGCCATTGTCTGGAAAACCGAAGACATGGGCGCGGAATACACCGAAATGGATATTCCGGCTGAACTGCAGGACCGTGCCGACGAGCTGCGCCTGGAAATGATCGAGGCTGCCGTTGAATTGGACGAGCCTGCGATGGAAGCCTATCTGGAAGGTACCGAACCTGATTTCGACACGTTGCAGACATTGCTGCGCAAGGCAGTGCTGTCGTCTGCGTTCTTCCCGGTCCTGTGTGGTTCCGCATTCAAGAACAAGGGTGTGCAAACACTTCTTGATGCTGTTGTCGCCTATCTTCCTTCACCTTTGGAAGTGCCGGCCATCAGGGGCATCGACACCAAGACCGAAGAAGAAACGGTTCGCGAGTCGTCAGATGATGAGCCGCTGTCATTGCTCGCATTCAAGATCATGGACGACCCATACGGCGTCCTGACCTTTGCCCGCATCTATTCCGGCAAGCTGTCCAAGGGTTCGACCGTTCTGAATTCGACACGTGGCAAGACGGAGCGCATCGGCCGCATGGTTTTGATGCACTCCAACAGCCGTGAGGAAATTTCAGATGCCTATGCCGGCGATATTGTTGCGCTGGTCGGCCTCAAGGAAGCACGCACCGGTGATACGCTTTGTGATGTCGCCAAGCCGGTTATCCTGGAAAAGATGGAATTTCCTGATCCGGTGATTGAGATGGCTGTTGAGCCGAAAACCAAGGCTGACCAGGAAAAGATGGGTCTGGCGCTTGCCAAGCTGTCTACTGAAGATCCGTCCTTCTATGTGTCTACCGATGAAGAAAGCGGTCAGACCATCATCAAGGGCATGGGCGAGCTTCATCTCGACATCAAGGTCGATATCCTGCGTCGCCAGCACAAGATTGATGTCAATGTGGGTGCGCCTCAGGTCGCCTATCGTGAGACCATCACCAAGTCGACTGATATTGATTACACCCACAAGAAACAGACCGGTGGTACCGGCCAGTTCGCTCGCGTGAAGTTCACTGTCGAGCCTGGCGAGGAAAATTCCGGCATGGTGTTCGAGAGCAAGGTCGTTGGCGGCAATGTTCCGAAGGAATACCTGCCAGGCGTTGAAAAAGGCCTGAACTCGGTGATGACGTCTGGCAACATCATCGGCTTCCCGATGGTCGACGTGAAGGTCACTCTCAATGATGGCGCCTACCATGAAGTTGACTCATCGGCGATTGCTTTCGAAATCGCGTCGCGTTCTGCACTTCGTGAGGCTATCTCGAAGGCGGGCCCGGTTCTGCTCGAGCCCGTTATGAAGGTTGAGGTCGTATCGCCTGAAGAATACCTCGGGTCGGTTATCGGTGACCTGAACTCCCGCCGCGGCCAGATTGCCGGCACGACCGCACGCGGTAACGCACAGGTTGTGAATGCAATGGTGCCGCTGGCAAACATGTTTGGCTACGTGAACAACCTGCGCTCCATGAGCCAGGGTCGCGCTGCCTACACCATGTCGTTTGATCACTATTCTGAAGTGCCGCGCAATGTGGCTGATGAAGTGGTCGCAAAGTACGCGTAACCGGACTTCGTGAATTAACTGACTAACCCTGACTGAGGGAGACTGTAAAATGGCCAAGGCAAAGTTTGAACGTAACAAGCCGCACTGCAACATCGGCACG
>JBPCVV010000151.1:0-26369 GCA_051010195.1 Anderseniella sp.
TCGACGGGACCATAATTCATCACTCAAGAAAAGACCTGCGAAGCATAAAGGATTGCTGGCACATGCCGAGCACCTGAAGAAGCGGCGGCGCGACAGCCAACGGTGCGCTGGTCGGGTTCGTCAAAAGCGCCGCTATCGAGATGCCAAGCGGTTTGAGGATCAATGTCGCCAGCCCAGGCCTGCTCGACGTGTCGGCCCCCGTTATGGCAATTTGTTGCCCGGCCACCAACCGGTGTCATCAAACCGGGTGGGCCACGCATACGCCAAAAGCGTCGAGGGTGCTGCAACCGGGCAGGTCATCAATGTGGAATGATCTGTTTCAAACAGAACGCCATGGCATCCATCAGGCGTCAGCCAGCAGTGACGGGTCCGCTGCCACGAACTCGACCGTGTTGCCCTCTGGATCCTGGACGAAAATGCCGCGCCAGCCAATCCAGTCGAATATCTGTACCCGGTAGTCGACAGTATTGTCATCAAGCCAGGTCATGATGGCATCCTGCTCGGCATAGGCCACGCTCAATGCCAGGTGATGCAGGGACGATTTCGCTCCGGTCTCCGGCGCGTCCGATCCCGACGGATGCAGTTCCGGGCGCCCGGCTGTGTTGTGAAACAGGGCCAGAACCGTGGTGTGGCCGCCGAAACCGGCGCAGATCCTGAAGAAGACAATGCCGTCATCGCGGGTGTCGCTGAGAACGTCCAGGCCGACAACATCCCGGTAGAACTCGAACATGGTATCCATGTCAGCGCATCGAATGGCGATTTCGCCAAGCTGGCGGACTTTGAACGGTGGACGGGACATTTTCTGCGTCTCCTCGGTCAGGCAGACCCACAGGCAGTTGATCAAATTCTATGTACAAGGTCCACCGTCCGCTGAAGATCACTCTTCAGGCGTTGTGATGTCCGGCCAATCCCCTGTCACCTCCGCCTGGGCCAATGTCGAAGCGCAACTGAAAGCAGCCGGCATGGGTCTCGGCAATATCGCAATGCACACTGCGTTTCTCGCCAAACGGCGTTACAGAGCGCAGGACTCGCAAGTGCGCCGCAAGGTCCTGGGAGACAGGGAACCGGCGCTCACGGTCATCATAACCGGCCTATTCGACGAAGCCTGGCTGCTGGAGATCGAAGCCATCGCCTGCGGGTGACCTCGCGGACAAGACCGGCACCACCATCAATGATGCGGCTCAAGGTCATAATGCAGGAGCTCGTTTGGAAATGGCCGGTCGCCGAGAATGCGCAGGACTTTCGGATCAATTCGCCCGCCGTTCAGGGAAAACAGTCCGGTCGAGCCCAACGCGGTCCTGATGTCGATATTGGTCCCGATATGCTTCCACACACTGCGCGAAACATAAGGATGGCGCTGCTTGCTGGACAGGCCGAACGTTACACCACGCAACAGGGTCACCTGGCTGCGGGCGGACGGATAAAGGACCGATTCCACGATAGCGTCGTCCGCAAGGCCCTGGTACTCCATGACGAAAATCCGGTTCCCCAGCAGGGAAACCTGGCCATCATATTTCGACAGGTACAGGGCGCCCTCCTCCGGATCATGAGTACGCTCGATGGTCTTTGAACAGACCAGACCGTCACGCTCATAAAGGCGTGTTATTGCGCGCAGCACATAGCCGTCCCAACTGAATGAATGACAGTGGGTGACGTAGTATCCGAGATAGCGGTTGAGCGCCTTTCGGTCGCCGGGAAACGCCCGCCGGAACAATTGGCTTGACGCCGGACCGCTATTGCGGTTCGCCCGACCCGAGCGATATTCCATGCGGTCCGCGAATTCATCCGCCGGCAGGTACAGGTCAGCCGGACGGATGGAGAAATGATCGCAAATCTGGTTCAGGTTGTAGGCTGACGGCTGCGATGCACCGGAAAGGTATTTGCTAAATTGCTGCCGGTTAATGCCGATTCCGCGGCAAACCTGCGAAATGGATTTCTCGAAACTGCACAGCAGTTTCAGATTCTGGGCAATGTCCATGCTGACCTGATCAGGTGTCTGTGTACATTTCAGTCGGCAGGCTACCGCACACTCATCCGATGTTTAAGCGAATTATTGCAATACTAGCATAAAAACGCGTCAGGTAGTGCGAAGCCGCGAAATTGCATCAACTCCCCGTTGCCCTGATCCTCGACCTGTTAGAGAGATCGCCAAAGGCAGGTAATATGGATGTCCGCAATTACGGTTACAGGATTGTAGAGAACGAATGGATCGCCATGCCTGACGGCTGCCGCCTTGCAGCGCGCATCTGGATACCCGACGAGTGCCATAGCCAGCCGGTTCCCGCCATTCTGGAGTATCTGCCATACCGCAAACGCGGCGGCACCGGCGGTCGCGACAATGTCACCTTCGATCATTTTGCGCGGGCCGGTTATGCCGGCATTCGGGTGGATATCCGCGGCAACGGCGAATCCGATGGCCTGATGGAAGATGAGTATACAGCCCGGGAACTTGACGATGGCAAGCACGTCATCGCCTGGATTGCCAAACAGGACTGGTGCGACGGCAATGTCGGTATGATCGGCCACTCGTGGGGCGGTTTCAACGGCCTGCAGATCGCCGCATTACAACCGCCGGAACTGAAGGCGATTATCACATCGTGCTCAACCGATGACCGCTATTCGGATGACATTCACTTTATGGGAGGCTGCCTGAACAACGACAACACCACGTGGTCGCAACAGATGCTGGCGTATTCCTCGCGCCCGCCGGACCCGGCCATTGTCGGCGAAGAATGGCACCGCAAATGGCTGCAGCGCCTGGAGAATATGCCAATGCTTGCTGCCAACTGGCTGCGTCACCAGCGTCGCGACGAGTTCTGGAAGCACGGTTCGGTGTGCGAAGATTATTCAGACATCAAGGCTGCCGTGCTGGCAGTGGGCGGGTGGCACGATTGCTACACTAACGCCATACCCCGCCTGCTGCAGGGGCTGACAGCGCCGGCCAAGGGGATAATCGGACCGTGGGAGCACGCCTATCCGCACCTGGTGCGGGTGACACCGGGTTTCGACTTTCTCGAAGAGGCAGTTCGCTGGTGGGATTTCTGGCTCAAGGGCATAGACAACGGCGTGGACAAGGAACCGGCCTTGCGGGCCTATCTCATGGAGGCGGCAGCCCCCTCCGTGAAAAACGGTTTCAGGCACGGCCACTGGGTCAAGGAAGACACCTGGCCTGCCCCCTCGATCACGCCAGTTGCATTTTATCCGGCAGAATACGGAAGTCTTGCCACCTGTCAGAGTGACGATGGAGAGGTCACCATCTCGTCCCCGCAAGATACCGGCCTGGCATTCGGCAATTTCTGCCCCGGCATGCGGGTCGATGATGAACTGCCGGGCGATCAGCGTGACGACGATGCAAAGTCGGTGCTGTTCGAGACGGCACCACTTGAAGAGGCAGTAACCATTCTCGGTTTTCCGGAACTGGAACTCGAGGTTGCCTGTGACAAGCCGATCGGTTTCATCGCGGCGCGCCTGTGCGATGTGGCAGCGAATGGCGCGAGCACGCGGGTATCGCACAATCCTCTCAACTTGACGCACCACAACTCCCATGAGGTGCCCGAAAAACTGCAGCCCGGCACCTACTACAAGGTCAAATTCAGGCTGTGCGTAGCGGGTTACGTGTTTCCCAGGGGACACCGCATCCGGCTGGCGCTGTCCACGACATACTGGCCCGCTTTGTGGCCAGCGCCTGAGATTGCCACACTGAACCTGCGCCTTGCCGGCAGTGCCCTCATCCTGCCAGTCAGGCAATCCTCTGCCAGCGAGATCACCTTGCAGGAGACACCGGCCCTGCCTGACAACGGCTTCACAATCCTGAGACCCGCCAACAATGAACGGACGCTGGAGCGCGACGAGCTGACTGGTGAGGTTTTCATGGAAATCCGTGACGACCTCGGCCGACAGCTTGATGATGCCAATGGCCTGGAAAGCGACAGCCGGGCGCGACACTCCTACTGGATCAAACCGGATGACCCGCTTTCCGCACGGACCGAAGGCGCATGGAGCTTTGAGTACCAGCGCGGAGACTGGCAGGTGCGCACCGAAACCCTGACACGCATGACCAGCACCGCAGCCGGTTTCCGGCTCGAGGGCTACCTGCGGGCATTCGAGGGCGAACAATTGCTGTTTGAAAAGAACTGGGACGAGGAAATCATGAGAGATCACGTTTGAGCAACCAGATGGCGATAACACGACGGAAAATACCGACAAACCAAAGGGAGAAGACCATGACATTTGACAATGAACGGCATGCACAATGGCTGATCGGCCAGATGCAGAAAGGCCGCATCTCGCGGCGGGAATTTCTTGGCAGGGCCGGCGCTCTGGGCATCGCGGCAACGCTCGGAACAACCATGATCGACAGCGCGCTTGCTGCTGAGCCGAAGAAAGGCGGTCATATGCGACTTGCCATGGGCCACGGGGCTACCACCGACACCCAGGATCCGGCCGTCATAGAAAATGGCCTGCAATGGGTTGTGGCCTATGCCGTGGCCAATACCCTTACCGAACTGGCGCCCAATGGCGATCTGCTGCCCGCACTGGCTACGGAGTGGTCAGCAAGCCCGGACGCCAAGGTCTGGACTTTCAAACTGCGCAAGGGTGTGGAATTTCACAACGGCAAGACCATGACTGCCGATGACGTGATCGCATCCATGAACCATCACCGCGGCGAGGATACCAAGTCGGTCGGCAAACCCATTCTGGCGCCGGTCACTGATATCCGCGCAGACGGGCCGGACACCGTTGTGTTCGAGCTTTCCGGCGGCAATGCCGACTTCCCGTTCAGCTTCAACGAAGCAACTTTTGGCATCTACCCGGCAAAGGATGGCAAGATTGACTGGCAGGCAGGCGGATCAGGCGGCTACATCATGAAGAAATATGATCCCGGTGTCAGGGTCGATTTCGAGCGCAATCCCAACTACTGGAAAGATGGTGCAGCTCACGCAGATACGGTCGAACTGCTGTCCATTGTTGATTCAACGGCGCGCAACAATGCCTTGCTGACCGGTGCGGTTGATGCCATTGACCAGGTCGATCTGAAAACCGTCGCTTTGATGTCGCGCAATCCGGCCATCGTCGTGGAAGAGGGCGTCGGACCGTTGCACTATGTCATGCCGATGCAGATAGACGTGGCACCATTTGACAACCTGCACCTGCGCAAGGCGCTGAAGCACGCCATCGACAGGGAAGAAATGGTCAAGAAGGTACTCAACGGTCACGGCAGGGTCGGCAACGACAATCCGATCGGACCGTCGTACCGGTATTTCGCCGCAGACCTTGAACAGACAACCTACGACCCGGACAAGGCGAAATTCCACATGCAGAAGTCAGGCCTGGGAGATATCACTCTCGACCTGAGTGCGTCCGATGCGGCGTTCGCAGGCGCGCTTGACGCCGCCCAGCTGTTCTCGGCCTCTGCCAAGAACACCGGGATCAATATCAACGTGGTGCGTGAGCCCAATGACGGCTACTGGTCAAACGTCTGGCTCAAGAAGCCATGGTGCGTCAGCTACTGGGGTGGTTATGCTACCGAGGACACCATGTTCACGACCGGCTATGCACCGGATGCAGCGTGGAACGAGACACGCTGGAAGGATGAAAAATTCAATGACCTGCTGGTCGCCGCGCGAGCCGAGCTGGACAGCGAAAAGCGCAAAACCATGTATCATGACATGCAAAGCATGCTGCGTGATGACGGCGGTGTCATCGTGCCGATGTTTGCCAACGGCGTGTCGGCCCGCAACAAGAAAATCGCCCACGGTGATATTTCCTGGGGCCGCGCCTTCGATGGTCGGCGGATTATGGAACGCTGGTGGATGGTCTAGACCTGCACAATGCGAACCGTCTCTCCCGGCACCACGCCGGGAGAGACATCGGCACGCGTATTATCCTCGTCTGCTCAACCGTCCGGTCATCGTCAGGCCATCGCGAATGTTGAGCCCCATCAGTGTCAGGTTCACCGCGCCTGCCAGCAATTCCAGCGCCTGGACGAGATAGAACTGCGTGTCGAAACTCCCGGCAACTGCCTTCAACTGGAGATAAACGGCCGCCGGCAGGAGGATCAGCAAGCCGTTCAGGGCAATCACCGGCATTCTCTTTTTCTTGGTCACGGCCGGCGCGTCGCGGCGCCGCTTTCCCATGACCATGCCGGAGGCACCGACAATCACCATCGCCGGGATCAGCACGAACATGCCGTTCAAGATCATGGTCTTCGCTGCAACCACCATTTCCTGGGAACCGAGCAGCTCACTGACCGCCGTCGACGTCCAGAACGTCGCAATGGCAAGAAACCCGATCAGGCCGGCAGCAGCGTGTATTTTGCGCTTCATTGAACTCGTCCTTACATTGATCAAGCGGTGCAGTGGTTTTCAACAGCCAGCTTCCTGAACAGGTGGGGCTTGGCAACGACACTGTCCGGATAATTGGTCAGGCGTTTCAGGAACTCTGCGTCTGTGAATGCGGCACGGAAACTCGCAACGTCCTGCCAGATGGCGTAGTTCACAAATGTGCAACTGCCCGCAATCCCGGCATGCAGCTGAGTTGAGATGTAGCCAGCCTGGGCCTTCATGAAGTCGGCGTCGTGCGCCCAGGCTTTCAGGAGCGCTGCTTCGTCTGCCGGAGCAACCGTGAAAAGGTTGATCAGGACAATGGGCCCCTCTTCGGATTTCATCTGATCTGCCAAGCCTACAACTGTATCAAGCTCTTCAATTTTCAACATTGCGGATTCCTTTCGTGCCTATTCAGTCATATATATAGCATGCTATATACTATTGCATAGTATGCTATGCAAGTGCTAATTCAAACTATGGTATTTGAGAAAGAAAATTCCGCCGGGTATCTGACAAACCACATGGCGCGGCTGTTTGCCAAAGGCCTGCAACAGCGCATCGCGCCTCTCGGCATCGTTACCGGCCAGTTTCCGATCCTGCTGGAATTGTGGGAAACGGACGGATCGACGCAAAGCGAACTGCTGGCGAAGCTCGATATCGAACAGGCGACGCTTGCCAACACGCTGACCCGCATGGAGCGCAACGGGTTGATCAAACGAACCCGGCATCCGGTTGATGCACGGTCGCAACAGATATGGCTCACCCCAAAGGCCAGGGACATCCGCAACGAAGCACACCAGGCGGCCAGGGAGCAGAATGCCCAATCCTTGTCCGATCTGTCCGACCAGGAACAGGTTGAATTTCTCAGTTACATGCGCCGGGTTATTGGCGCCATGCGCCCGGACTAAAGCCACCTCCAGGCAAACAGTCACTCTCCGGGTTGCGACACTGCCTCATCCGGCGTTGGCGGATCCAGCTCCGCTGCCAGCCGCTTTTCGATAAAGCCGCTCGGCCGGGTGAACCGGGCCATCAGGTCGTACAGGGCCGGGGTCAGGAACAGAGTCAGAATTCCCGCGCACAACAGGCCGCCGATCACAACAGTGCCGATGGCGATACGGCTTTCAGCGCCGGCTCCCGTTGCCAGCACCAGGGGCACCGCCCCGAGCACGGTTGAAATCACCGTCATCACGATCGGGCGCAGCCGCAGAACCGATGCCTCGATGACCGCGTCACGCACCGCCATGCCGTCATCGCGCAACTGGTTGGCGAACTCGACAATCAGGATGCCGTTCTTGGCCATCAGCCCGATCAGCAGAATGATGCCGATCTGCGAGTAGATGTTGAGGCTCAGGCCTGCGCCCCACAGGGCATAGAGCGCTCCGGCGACGGCCAGCGGCACCGACAGCATGATGACAAAGGGATGGACAAAACTTTCAAACTGCCCGGCGAGCACCAGGAACACGATCAGGATGGCCAGAGCGAAGGTTATCGCCACGCCTGACGAGGTTTCCAGATACTGTTGCGACTGGCCGGAAAAACTCAGGCTGGCTTCCGGCGGCAGGGTTTTGGCCGCCTCCTCGCGGATGAAATCAATGGCATTGCCGAGCGCGTAGCCTTCGTTCAAGGCCGCTGACAGGGTGATGGATGGCAAGCGGTTGTAGCGGCGCAAGGCTGGCGCTTCTGATGTTTCAACCAGCTTGACGACGGATGACAGCGGCACCACGGACTGGCCGTCATCGGTGCGGATGAACAGTTTGGAGATGTCATCCGGCGACTGCCGGTCACGGTCTTCAGCCTGGACGATGACCGGATATTCGCGGCCCCGGTCGATATAGCTGGTGATCTCGCGCGAAGCCAGCATGGTTTGCAGGGTCGATGCGATGGTGCGCACCGAAATACCCAGATCGTCAGCGCGCTTCCTGTTCACCGTCAGCCGGAACTGCGGTTGGTTCTGCTCAAAGTCAATATCGACATTGGCAAGGCCGGGATTGTCGCGCGCCTTCTGTTTGAGCTCTTCTGCCCACACTTTCACGCTTTCATAGTCGGGTCCGCCGACAACAGCCCGCAGGGGAGAGGAGCTGCCGCGCAGCCCGAGGCCGGATGGCATCACCGGAAAACCGCGCGCGCCGGTGATCCTTGCGACCATCGGGATAATGGACCGGCGGGCTTCAACCACCGAAATATCCCGTTCATCCCAGGGTTTGAACCGGATGACCATGAACGAACGGTATGGCCTGCTCCTGAAGCCGGTAAACGAATAGATGATCTTTATGTCGAGCTTGTCGGTAGCCTTGACGAGCTGGTCTTCCAGTTTTTTGACCTGCGCATCAGTGAACGCAAGGGTCGAACCTTGCGGCGCTGTCATGGGCACGAAAATAAGGTTGCGGTCTTCGGTCGGCGTCAGCTCGCGCTGGGTGTTCTGCAGCGCGATGTAGCTGGCGCCGGAAAATGCCAGGCATGCCGCAATGACAATGAGCGGTGCGTTGATCGACGCGGTGACCGCCTTGCGGTACCAGCGGTACACCATCCCTTCCGGCTGCTGCATCTCGTCGCCGGAAACTCCACTGCGGGCTTTCAGGATTTTCGACGCCAGTGCCGGACAGGCACTGAGCGCCACAAAGGTCGAGATGATAACCGCACTTGCCAGCACGAAGCCGAACTCGGTGAACAGTTTGCCGGCGGCGCCCTGCAGGAATGAAATCGGAATGAAGACGGCGATCAACGTGACCGATGTCGCCAGAATGGCAAATGTCACCTGACGCGAGCCATTCACGGCGGCCTGCAGCTTCGTCTCGCCTTTGGCCAGGCGGCGTTCAATGTTTTCCAGCATGACGATGGCATCATCCACCACCAGTCCAATAGCCAGCAACAGAGCCAGCAGCGTCAGCACATTGAGCGAGAACCCGAGCAGGTAGATCAGAAAGAAGCAGCCGACCAGCGACACCGGAATGGTGATGGCCGGAATCAGGGTCGCGCGGAACGAACGCAGGAACAGCAGGATCACCAGGACAACCAGTATCAGTGACAGGCCGAGGGCTTTCAGCACTTCCTTGATGGATGCCCCGACGAAAACAGCGTCGTCGGACCCGACAAATATCCGCATGCCCTCGGGCAATTGGGTATTCAGGACGGCAAGTTTCGCGCGTACCGCATTTGAAATGGCAATTGTGTTGGATTGTGACTGGCGCAGCACCGCGATGCCGATGGCATTGAGCCCGTTGGAGCGGACGATGGTGCTGTCGTCCTCGACGCCCTTTTCGACGCGCGCCAGCGACCCCAGCCTGATCGGCACGCCGCCGGCCTCGGTGACCACGATATCGCGAAACTGCTGCGGATCGCTCAGTCTCGAATCCAGGCGCACGGTGAACAGCCGCGTTGTCGATTCAATTTCGCCGGCGGGCAGTTCGACATTGTTTTGTCGCAAAGCCGCCTCGACATCCGCCACCGTGAGATTGCGCGCCGCCAGGGCCCGCCGGTCGAGCCAGATGCGAATGGCGGCCCGGCGCTGGCCGTAAATGCGCACATCCGCGACGCCGTCAATGGTGGTGATGCGATCCTGGATGAAACGCTCCAGGTAATCGGTCACTTCTTGAGGACTCTGCCGGTCGGAATACACCGCCAGGCGCATCACCGGGTCGGCATCGGAATCGCTCTTGACCACTTGCGGTTCATCAACTTCTTCCGGCAACTGGCCGCGCACCCTGCCGACGGCATCGCGCACGTCATTTGCGGCCTGGTCGATTTCCCGGCCAAGTTCAAACTCTATGGTTGTCCTCGAGCGCCCTCTCTGGCTGGTCGAGGTAATGGTCTTCACGCCGGAAATGCCGGCCACGGCGCTGTCAATGATTTCGGTGATGTCGGTATCAATAACCTCTGGTGCAGCACCGACATAGGTGGTGGTTACCGACACAATGGAAGAATCGACGTCCGGCAGTTCACGCACTGAAATGGCATTCAGCGAGGCCAGGCCGGCCACAATGATCAACAGCGACACAACCGCTGCCAGAACCGGCCGGCGGATGGACAGCTCCGACAGTGTCATTGGGTGCTGCCTGCGGTTTCGGCGTTCACCACCTTGACGGAAGCCCCGGGGCGTACTTTGGAGGTGCCACGGGTCACAACCTCGTCGCCTTCAGAAAGGCCCTTGACGATCTGCACAAACCCCGGCTCGCGCGAGCCAGTTGTCACTTTCTGCTTGTTCGCCTTGCCGTCAGCGACCACGAACACATGTGTGTTGGGGCCTTCCACGGTTATCGCTTCTTCCGGCACCATCACCATGGCCTCGCTGTCCAGCACCAGCGTCAGCTGCATGAACATGCCGGATGGCAACGCCCCGTCGGAATTGTCAATTTCAGCCCGCACCCGGAACGACCGGTTGACCGGATCGACCCTGGTGTCGACTTGGGTGATTTTTGCGTCAAACACCCTGTCAGGGTACGCCGCCGTCGTGGCCTCGGCGTGCAAGCCCACCCTGGCAATGGCGAAATACTCCTCCGGCACGGCAAATTCCAGCAATACCGAGGACAGGTCATCGAACCGGGTCAACACGGTGTCCCTGGTCACCCGGGCGCCTGCGTCGACCGCATGAAACCCCGGAGTGCCAGCGAACGGAGCCAGAATGGTGCGGTCTGCCAGCTTCGACCTGGCCCGATCAACCTGGGCAGCCGCGGCCGACATTGCGGCCTGCAATTCATCGACCGAGGCGCGCGCGGTGATACGTGACTGGCTCAGCTTGTCGCCGCGCTTCAGCGCCAGGTCGGCCTTCAGGAACTCCGCTTCAGCCTGTGCCAGATCAGCCTTCTCGATGGCATCATCCAGCGTGAACAGCACGGCTCCCTTTTCCACCCGGGTGCCTGGTGCATAGGGAATTCCGGTGATGGTACCGTCGGCTTTGGAGCGGATATCTACATAGCGCACCGCCCGGGTGTTTCCGACTGCCTCCACGGTGCGCGCAAGTGTGCGCACTTCCGCCTTTACGGTTTCAACGGATGTCTGACGACCGCCACGGCGCCGGTTTCCGGCCGCCGGCTTGCCGCCTGCCTGTTTGCCGACGTCAGACGACGTCGCCGCAATACCGGCTTTCCAGTGGCCATAGCCTGCATAGCCGCCGTACGCGACCGCGCTCAGCACCATCAGGACCAGAATTTGCTTCATAACCGACATTACGCGCACGATACTCTCTTTTGTTGTGACGCAGTTGTGACGCATCGGCGTCGACGTTTCCGGTGCTCGCCTGTCACACTATCTGATATACGATATACGCTGAATCAAGGATGACGGCCAGAAACATGTCGCAAACGTGATGAACGCGACAGTCACTGCATTGTCAGCGGTAGCAGTAGTAGGCTAGCGTTTGCCGCATGTCACAGCCCAGCCTTCCAGACCCTCCCGGCCTGCCTCCAATCAAACCGCTCAGTGCCCGTCTTGATAGCCAGATTGCACATGCCATCGACTGCAAGACCAAACCGCCGGGTTCGCTGGGCCGCATTGAAATGCTGGCTGCGCAGATCGCTCGGGTCCAGCAGACTCTCACCCCGGTGATGAATACCTGTTCGCTGACGATTTTCGCAGCCGATCATGGTATCGCCAAGGCAGGCGTGTCAGCGTTTCCCCAGGAAGTGTCGCGACAGATGGTCTTAAACTTCCTGGCAGGCGGTGCCGCGGCCAACGTCTTTGCCAGCACTCAAGGCATCGAGGTGCGGGTGGTGGACGCCGGACTGGCCGGTGAACCGCTGTCGCATGACCGGCTTATTTCAAGCAATATTGCACCTGGAACCGCCAGTTTTCTTGACGGTCCCGCGATGACCGGAGACCAGGTGTCCCGTTGCCTGGAGCATGGCGTAGAGTTGGGGAAATCTGCACTGGGCGAGGCGGTGGCGTTTGGAGAGATGGGCATTGCCAATACGTCGTCGGCAGCCATGCTGGCGCACAAGCTGACCGGAACGCCGGTGCACAACTTCGTCGGCCGCGGCACAGGTGTCGATGATGACGGCCTTGCCCGCAAAATCGAGGTTTTGAGCGCGGCTTCTGCACGTAGTCCAGACAATCTCAGCGCGGCTGAGGCCATGGCAGAATACGGCGGGTTCGAAATCAACATGATGGCAGGCGCCATGCTCGGGGCAGCCGCTAACGGCCGCGTGGTTCTGGTCGACGGCACCATCGCGACTGCCGCAGCCATGGCCGCCATCCATCTCAGACCACAAGCACGGGACTATCTGGTGTTTTCCCATGCATCAGGCGATGCCGGCCACAGTGCGATGATTGCCGCCCTCAAGGTCCAGCCGCTGCTCGACCTGGATCTGCGCCTCGGCGAAGGCACGGGGGCGTTGCTGGCGTGGCCCTTGTTGAAATGTGCCGCTGCCATGTTGTGCGACATGGCCAGCTTCGACAGCGCCGGAGTATCCGGAAAGGCATGACCGAAAACATCCGCAACCAGCTTTCAGTCTTCGCGGTAGCGCTGCAGTTCATGACTCGCCTGCCGGGCTTGAGCCGTGCCGACTGGACCCGGAAACGCGAGCGCGCCTCGGTGGGATATTACCCGGCAGTCGGCATCGTTATCGGGGCTTTCGCCGCCATCGCCTACTGGCTGGCCAGCCAGTTGTTCCCGCCCTTGCTGTCCAGCCTGTTCGCAGTTGCCGCAGCCATCGTGATCAGTGGCGCACTGCATGAAGACGGACTGGCGGACGTATGCGACGGCGTTGGCGGCGGGCAAACCCGCGACAAAGCCCTTGCCATCATGAAGGACAGCCGCATCGGGGCATACGGCACGCTCGGCCTGATCCTGTCTGTCGGCGCAAAGGTGGCCGCTCTGTCCAGCCTGCCTGCCGACATTGTGATTGCAGCCCTTTTAGGCGGCCATGCCATGAGCCGTGCCGCCATTCTCGCGGTACTGGCGACGGCGGATTATGTGCGGGTTGAAGGCGGCGCCGCCAGCGCCGTTGCAGAAAAACCGTCGTCGGTAAGCTGGACCGTCACCGGCCTGACAGTGGCGCTTGTGGTTGCCCTGTGCCTGCTCATCATGCCGCTCAGTGCGATCCTGTATGCGTTTGCCGGGGCAGCCGTTCTCGCACTTGCCATGCGGCAGGTCTTCATGCGCAAGCTCGGCGGATACACCGGCGACTGCCTGGGTGCGGTGCAACAGGCCGGCGAACTGGGCTTTTACCTGGGGCTTGCAGCATGGGCCTGATCCTGCTGCGGCACACCAAGCCGGACATCGCAGACGGCACCTGCTACGGCTCCACCGACCTGAAACCCGGAGCACGCTTTGCCGACGAAGCCGAAACGGTGATTGCGGCCCTGCCCTGGAAGGCGGATCAGATCCTGTCCAGCCCCCTGACCCGGTGTGCCAGGTTGGCCGATCGCATCAGTGCTGCACATGGTACCGAAGCGTCATTTCACGATGACCTGAAAGAGATGGATTTCGGGGTATGGGAGGGCCTGCGCTGGGACAATGTGCCGGTCGATGAACTGAACCAGTGGGCCAACGATCTGCTGCACGCCCGTCCCCACGGCGGGGAAAGCGTACACCAGATGCAGCAGCGCGCGCTGGCTGTCCTGGAGACGGAAGATGCCTGGCGGGCCGACACCAGCACCCTGGTAATTACCCACGCAGGCGTCATTCGCGCCGTGCTGGATCATGCCGGCGTGAGGGATGCCTGGGTCACCCAGACGCCATATGGCGGCGGCTGGACGATCTCGGCAGACAACACCGTCACGCCGATGGGTTAAGCCGCGCTTTCGTCCCAGCCGCTGATGGCCTTTACTTCCAGGAAGTCTTCCAGGCCCCAGTCGCCGCCTTCACGGCCGTTGCCGGACATCTTGTAGCCGCCGAACGGGCTGCCGCCTGGGCGCTGGGCGCCGTTGAGCAGGACCATGCCGGCGCGCAATTCGCGGGCCACTTTCTGGGCCCTGGCCTGGTCACCGGACTGCACATAGGCCGCCAGGCCATATTGGGTGTCGTTGGCGATCTCGATGGCTTCCGCTTCGGTTTCAAACGGGATCATGGTCAGTACGGGTCCGAAAATTTCCTCGCGGGCGATGGTCATGTCATTGTTGACATCGGCAAACACGGTCGGGCGTACGAAGTAACCGCGGTTGAACCCGTCCGGACGGCCGGTGCCACCAGCGACCAGTTTCGCGCCTTCATCGATGCCTTTCTGGATCAGTGTCTGCACCTTGTCGAACTGCATCTGCGAGATCAGCGGGCCGATATGATTGCCCTCTTCCGCCGGATCGCCAACCTTGCAGTTCTTCGCCGTTTCAGCGGCGATTTCGACGGCGCTGTCATAGACCGAGCGCTCGACCAGCATGCGGGTCGGGGCATTGCAGGACTGACCCGTATTGTTGAAGCAGTGCAAGGTGCCGCGCTTGACCGCCTTGGGGATGTCGGCGTCGGCGAACACGATATTCGGTGATTTGCCGCCCAGTTCCAGCGTCACCCGCTTGACCGTTTCAGCAGCCGCCTTCTGCACCGCAATACCGGCCCGGGTGGAACCGGTAAAGGACATCATGTCGATATCCGGATGGCGCGACATGGCTTCACCCACGGTCGGGCCGTCGCCATTGACCAGGTTGAATACACCTGCCGGGAAGCCCGCCTCATGCATGATTTCGGCGAACACGATGCCTGACATGGGCGAGATTTCGGATGGTTTCAGAACAACCGTGCAACCTGCTGCGACGGCCGGAACAACTTTCAGGCAAATCTGGTTCATCGGCCAGTTCCATGGCGTGATCAGACCGCATACGCCGACCGGCTCGTGTGCAATGTGCTCGGTCGGCACTTTTTCGCTCAAGGGTGCATCAAACTCGAAATTCTTGAGCGTGCGGATAAACGATTTGATATGCGCCCAGCCGGTGCCTGCCTGCTGCTGCGTGGACATGGTGATCGGCGCGCCAACTTCACTGGAGATTATCTTGGCCATGTCACCGGAGCGTTTTTCGTACACTGTCAGCAGTTTTTCCAGGTAGCCCAGGCGTTCTTCGCGGCTGGTCTTGCTCCAGGTCTTGAAGGCAGAGCGGGCCGCTGCAACCGCCGCATCGACATCTGCTTCAGATCCCAGCGAGATGGTTGCAAATGCTGTCTCGTCTGCAGGGTTGATCACTTCCAGATCATTCGCCTTGGCAGGCGAAACCCATTTTCCATCAATATAAAAATCTGTCTTGCGGAGCATTTGAAACTTACCTCATGAGCGTTGTTGAAGGCATCGGAATTTACAATGTCACACAATTAGCCCCGCAGGTGCGCGCTTACAAGCCCCTCGCCTTCAAAGCTGTCATGCAAAGCCGGTTCGCGCGACCGGGGTGCGAGGACCTGTCAAGGCCGGAAGCCGGGCAATGACCATGTGTCGGGCTATGCGTGGCCGACCATGTAAATGCGCGCCAGTTTCAGCCAGTGAAGCAGCTCAGCGAAGGGTTGGGACTTTCCAACCGAACGGTCCTGGCTGATCACCATGGAGGTGTCGGCTCGTACATTGTAGCGCTCGTATACATGATCCAGCAATTCAGCCTGGCGATCATACATATGCACGACAGGACAAGGCTTGCCGTCACGTACCCTGATTGTTCCTTCGGGGTCGACCACCATGTCCGTATCCCGGTATACGTTGGCTACAAATTCGTGGTTCGGCACCACACGACAAGGACCGGCCATCTGCGAATGGGCAATCAGGTTGGTCGAGATATTGTCCAGTCCGGTTGTGTGCTTGGTCCATTCGTGCGTGGTAAGGGCGATATTCAACTTGGCCCGGCACATTCTGTCTATGCCGGCAGGTGTTCCGGCTATCACTCCGCCATTGACGATCGGCTTGCCCTTCAGGCTCTTGCGCAGCGCACCAGGCAGCATGGCCCACGCCCAACGGCCGTTGGTGTTGGCCAGTGTCCAGCTCGAGGTGTCGTTGTTTTCTGCAAAAACGGTCAGATCATCCTGCGGCAGACCGGCAAACGGGTCTGCCTGGAACACAACATCACGGCTGTCCACCAACAGCAGTTGCTCGATACCGGACGGCAGGGCCTTGAGTATGTCAAGGTAATACTCAAGTCTGGCCAGCGCCGGATAGGGCCGGTAACCACTGGTTTCGGGAACCGGGTAGATCGTCACGCCGTGGCCTGAAAAAACCTCTTCAAAACCACTGTCGCGATGGGCCGCAATCACCAGACGAGCGTCGGAATGTTCGCGCAGTGAATTGACCAGGGGTTGAAGCAGATTTGCCGGATAACCGGTCGCAACCGTGACAACGCACTGGCCGGTGTTTTGACCTTTCCAGGCCAGTTTGCCGCCTGCAGGATCAGAAATTCGCGCCACCCAATGCGCGAAGTTATCTGACATGCCCAGCTCAGACATCAAGTGTCTCCCCGCGTTTCTCCCGTCTGCAACAGACTACAACTTCTAGATGGACGGTGCCAAACAAGTCAATGTCCGGCGGATTTGAGGCGCTTCAAATCCACTTGACAACAACTCCAGTTCACCCTGAAGTCGCGGGGTTGCCATTTGCAGTGAGGTGCGCCATGCCGGCCAGCTTGTCTTCATCCCAAATCGCCGCCTATCGGAATGATGGATTTCTGTTTCCTGTCGACGTGATGTCCCATGACAAGGCCAGAATCCTGCGCTGTGAAATTGAATCGCTGGAAGACAGCTATCCGGAAGGATCGCTGCCGCAGCCGATTTCACAGTACTTTCGCGTTGGCGCTCAGGTTGTCATTCCATTGATGGCGGAGATCGCGAGAACGCCGGCCGTACTGAATGCCGTCGAGTCGATACTAGGGGGCAATCTCCTGGTCTGGTCGTGCGAATTGTTCATCAAGGAACCGAACACCAGCAAAATCGTGTCCTGGCACCAGGATCTGACCTATTGGGGAATGGGTGAAACGGACGACCAGCTGACTGCCTGGATCGCCCTGTCAGCGGCCACACAACAGTCTGGCTGCATGAAATTCGTGGCCGGATCCCACAACAACCACATTGTGGAGCACCGCGACACGTTTCACCAGGACAACCTGTTGTCGCGCGGGCAGGAAATCGCGGTCGAGGTCGATGAGGCAACTGCAACGAACATCGTGCTGCAACCCGGTCAGATGTCCTTGCACCACGGCCGCATGTTTCACGCGTCGGGCCCGAACAGTTCCGATGACCGGCGCATAGGCTGCGCCATCCGGTATGTGACGCCGGGGGTGAAGCAACTGGTCGCGGAACGCGATTATGCCATGCTGGTGCGCGGCTGCGACAGCGAGCGCAACTGGGTCAATGTCGCGCCGCCGTCAGAACCTTTCGGCGATGATGCCATGGCACTCTACGACCGAATTCGCCGCGACCAGTCAGCTGCACTAGCACAAGGAGCAGCACAGCAGGTCAAACTTTATGCCGACACAGCAAACAGGATGTAATTTGTCATGACCGAGCAAACACCGACCGTAAAGTTCACGGAAATGAAACACGGCACCCGCGATGAGTATCTCATGCTGCGGGAAAAGGAGAAGGCGCATGTGAAGCTGACGCCGGACCGGATTCTGAAGGCCCTGCGTGACCAGGAAGACGAGACCATTGAGGGGTACAAGATCACCCGGCTGGAGCACGGCCTGCAGTCCGCCACGCGCGCGTGGCGGGACGGCGCCGACATCGACTGGGTGGTGGGCGCCGTTCTGCACGATATCGGCGACGGACTGGCGCCGCAGAATCATGACGAATTTGCCGCCGCGATCGTGCGCCCGTTCCTGAGGGAGGAAGTGACCTGGTGCGTCCACCATCATGGCGCATTCCAGATGGTGTATTACGCCCATCACCATGACTGGAACCAGTTTGAGCGGGAAAAATTCGCCGACCAGCCCTACTTCCAGTCGTGTGTCGATTTCTGCGAATTCTGGGATCAGGCCAGTTTTGATCCACATTATGACACCCTGCCGCTAGAGTTCTTCGAGCCGATGATCCGGGACGTGTTCGCCCGGCAACCGTATGCGGACGCCACCGTCCAACCCGGCGTCAAAAGCCCGTTGCGCGATGAAACAGTGGCGGCGCAGCGCGTGGTAGCGTGATGCAATTCCGCAGGTTCAATTTGTTGAGCAAGCGGTCGCGGCGTTCAAGCCAGCAGCCCGCTTCTTCAGGCCAGTGCCGGTATCCGTCATCTGCCTCAAGCGCGAACTTCGCCGTCAATGGCAAGTTCGGATCAACCAGTACTTCGCGCGCCAGCGTGACCATGTCGGGCGAACCGTCTGCAACAAGTATCAGCAATGCGTGACCAGGCTCTTTGCCGGTGATCGCACGCGTGCTAGCAATGCCGCCATGACCCAAAGCATTACCCACCTTGAAAAACTCATCTCGTTCAACACCGTCAGCCGCGACTCCAACCTTGCGCTGATCGACCATGTCAGCGAACTGCTTGAGCCGCTCGGTTTCCGCATCCAGCTGGCCCCGTCGGAAGACGGCAGGAAGGCAAACCTTTATGCCTCCATTGGCCCTGAAGACGTGGCCGGAGTTGTGCTGTCCGGTCATACGGATGTCGTGCCGGTGGAAGGCCAGGCCTGGTCATCCGATCCGTTTGTCATGCGGCACGACAACGGGCTGCTGTATGGCCGCGGGACGGCTGACATGAAGGGCTTCATTGCCTGTTGCATCGCCATGGCGCCACGCGCCGCCGAGCTCAAGGACAAGCTGTCCGCGCCGATCCATTTAGCGTTTTCCTATGATGAGGAAATCGGTTGTGTCGGCGTGCGCCGCCTGATCGACATGCTGGAACCGGTGTCACCGAAACCGCGCTGCTGCATCATCGGTGAACCGACGCTGATGCAGGTGGTCACCGCCCACAAGGGAAAGGCCGGCGAGAAGGTTACCTGCACCGGCCTTGAAGCCCATTCAAGCCTGGCGCCAACCGCCATCAACGCGGTTCACCTGGCCATTGACCTGATCAACGAAATCAGGCGGCTGCAGGCAGAGATTGCCGAAACGGGTACAAAGGACGGTGATTATGACGTGGCCTACACCACGCTTCATGCCGGCAACCTGCACGGCGGCGAAACCCTCAACATCGTGCCCAACCTGACGAAGTTCGAATACGAGATCCGGCATTTGCCGGCGGATGATCCGCAAGCCCTGATTGAGCGCATTCACGCCCATGCCGATGAGCTTGTCGGCGAAGCGCGCAAAGTGTTTCCGGGCGCGGACATCAGCTTTGCGCCCGGCACCGCCTACCCTGCACTGGACACCGCACCGGATGCAGACGTGGTCAACTATGTGAAATCGCTGACCGGCGGCAACTCAACCGGCAAGATCGCCTTTGGCACCGAAGGCGGGCTGTTTCAGACAAGATTAGGCATTCCAACTGTCGTTTGCGGCCCCGGCTCCATTGGCGTTGCTCACAAGCCGGATGAATATATCGCGGAAACTGAAATGGCGGCCTGCGACAAGATGCTGGAAAAACTGCTGGACGATCTGAGTGCCTGAGCGGAATTGTGCATTTTGTGTATCATATTGAAACACATCGTGAAATCAGATTCACAGCGTCGAATTACCGCCGCATTATCTCCCCGCAACATTCACATTCAGGGAGGACGCTTGAGCCCAGGACGGCTGTCTTCATTGCCCGAAAGGGAGGTTAGTTATGTTGCGTACCCCTGTAGCGGCCCTCACCGCCGCGCTCCTACTGACTGCGTTTTCCAACCCTGCAGCCAAAGCTGCAGATCCACACTGGTTTTATGACAACGCCGCTGCCCCGTCCTACAATGAGTATTACAGCGAGTATCATCGCAGAAGCTGGCAGAACGGCCCGCTGGATGATCCCCGATACTCGGTGTATCAGCGCGATCCTGAACACAGATATCGCCGTCCGCGCCATCGCGACGATTATGGCAATGGCTATTACAATGGCCGGTTGTCATGCCTGCAAGCGGTTGAGGACCTGAAAGATGCCGGCTTCCGGTACATCGAAGTGGTCACCTGCCGCAATGGCAGCTATGTCTATGATGCCGTGCGCGGGCGTGAACCCTGGCGTATCCAGGTCAGTCGCGCATCCGGCGAAATCATCAATGTGGAGCCGCTCGGCGACTGATATGGGGCTACCGCCGCTGCCGGGAAACTACCGGCCGGGTTGACAAGTTGAAGATCAGAACCCACTAACCGCAGTCACTTTTCGGGAGCAGGTTGGTGAGTTCTGAATCCGGCAAACCGTTTCGCATTGCTGTTGCAGGCGCCGGCCTAATAGGCAGGCGCCATGTGCAGGCCGTTGATCGCTGTGACGACGCCGTCTTGTTGGCCATTGTCGATCCGGCCCCGGACGCAAAAGGTTTGGCCGGCAGTATCGGCTGTGACTGGCATGCCTCGATTGCCGACATGCTCGGCACCTGCCGTCCTGACGGCGTGATCATCGCCACCCCCAACCAGATGCACGTCGACAACGGACTGGAGTGCGTCCGTGCGAAAGTACCCGTGCTGGTCGAAAAACCGATTGCCGACAATGCCGCCGCCGCCGCGCGGTTGGTCGATGAAGCCGCTCATTTGAATGTACCTGTGCTCGTCGGCCATCACCGGCGACACAACCCGCTGATCAGCGCTGCGCGGCAGAAAATCGAAAGTGGCGCCATCGGTGACATCGTGGCCGTGCACGCCGCCTGCTGGTTGTACAAGCCGGATGATTATTTCAACGTTAAGTGGCGCACCCGACAAGGTGCCGGGCCGGTGTTCATTAACCTGATCCATGACATTGACCTGCTGCGCTACCTCGTTGGCGAGGTGGTCTTTGTGCAGGCGGCCGAGTCCACCCATGCCCGCCGGAACGATGTCGAAGACACTGCCGCCGTCATCGTCGGTTTTGCAAATGGCGCACTGGGCACCATCACCGTTTCCGACAGTATCGTCGCGCCGTGGAGCTGGGAACTGACGGCTGCTGAAAACCCGGCTTATCCCGAAACTTCGGAGACCTGCTACTTCATCGGCGGCACGCATGGTTCGCTTGAAATTCCAAAGGGAAAAGTCTGGTCGCAGCCCGGCGAACGCAGCTGGTGGCAGCCGATAGACCAAAGCGTCTATGACACGCTCTGCGATGATCCGCTGGACCAACAAATCGATCATTTCTGCCAGGTGATCGCCGGCACCGAACAGCCGCTGGTGTCCGGCCTGGAAGGATTGAAATCCCTGAAGGTTATTGAAGCCATCAAGGCATCCGCAGCCGATGGCAGGAGAATCGAGCTGAGCTGATCCGGATGCCGCCGGCAGGCTACCCGTTGCCGGCATCCCTGGAATAGCCATGGATCTCCGCCCATTTGAGCAGCGTCGGCAGTACCGGCACCATTTGCTTGCGATAGCGCCGCCACCTGCCCTTTGCGCGGCTGTAAATCGGCTGTACCACCTGGTGATAGCTCGGTGTACCGATGCGTTTCCTGTCCATTGCCGTGGCCTTGTAGTCCGCCATGGAGTCCTCCCAATCCAGCCCCAGAAAGTTCAGCACCTCACTGACGGTTTCTTCGAGATCGCGGACAATCTGTTCGTATTTCACCACATGAACCGGCAGTTGCAGCGCTCCGGTGTAGGTGACCCACAGCGACATGACCTTGTCATAGCACTGTGCCGCACTTTTCAGGTCGAGGAAGTTTGCCATTGCATTGTTGAGCCTGAAGTCCTGCATGAAACAGCTCAGCACACAATCACAGGGATCCCTCAACACCAGCAGGAATTTCGCGTCCGGGAACACCTTGCTGATCAGACCGGCCTCAGCAATATTGAGCGGCAGCTTGTCAATCACGGTGTCACCTGCAGCGGCCGGAGCAGGCAGGTGCTGGTCCAATTTCGTCATGTAGGCGTCGCGCAACTGCCTGACCTGCTCTTCGGACAGATCCTCATGATTTGGCAGGTCTCCCGTCTGCCAACCGGCAACCAGCCTGACCATTTCCTGCACCATCGGTTGTTCTTCGACGACCGAGATGCGGCTGTGAGCCAACAGGACCGTGTCCAGCAGCGTCGTTCCCGACCGTGGAAAACCGACGAGAAACACCAGTTGCGGTGCATCCTTTTTTACCGCTTTGTTTTGCCGCGGCGCGGCGCGGCGCACGGATTTGTAGACGGTTTGCAGATCGTCCAGCTTCTGTATGTACTTGTCCGGTTCCAGACCGCGCCCGCCGACCGCCTTTGCGGCCCAGATATTTGCCTCGACCATTGCTTCATATGCAGCTTGCGAGTCTTCCAGGCGGTCACATATGTCACCCAGCAGATACCAGTAGGCGGAATTCAGCTGTGCCTGACCGGGGTGGAATTTGGTGACGCCCGACAGTGCCTTGCGCGCACCTTCCAGGTCCTTTTCACGGCGCAATAGCTGCGCCTGCCTGATGACGATCCTGATGTCGTCCTTCCGGCACACGGTACGTGCGTGGGAGACCGCTTTTCTGAGTTCTTCGGTCTGGTTGGTCTTCTCGAGCACTTCGCAGAGATTGTCGTGGGCCTCGACAAATCCGGGCTTTAGCTGCATGGCGCGGCGAAAACAGTCGGCAGCTTCGTCTGTCTTGTGCTGCAAGAACAGAACGCCGCCGAGATTGTTGTGCGCAGTATGGTTTTTCGGAGAGGCTGCAACCAGTTGCCTGAACAGTTTCTCCGCCGCGTCCAGGTCTCCGGTTCCGCGCAGAACAGTGGCCAGGTTGAACAGGACATCCGGGTCATCCGGCCTGATCCGCAAGGCGGCGCGATAGCTGGCCAGTGCCGACTTCAGATCACCCTTGTCACGCCATACATTGCCGAGATTGAAGTGGAAATCGCAATTGTCCGGCTCCAGGGCGATGGCATTCTGGTAGCTGACGATTGCCGCCTCGTATGCCCGCTTTTCAGCAGCGATGACGCCATGAACATTGTGAACGATGGCAACCCTGGGAAAACCCTGACACAGCTGTTGCGCCATCTGGAGGGCGCGATCAAGCTGGCCGGCCTCAAACGCCTGTATGGCGGCGCGCAGCCGGTTATCGAGTGCGCTGCCTGCCTGCATCAGACGACCCACAACCCGCAATTCATCGCAATCGACCCTTCATTGGCATGGCCTCCGGTTTTGCCTGATGCTGCCGATCCATGCATCGCAAGCACGCTCTCCGCGAGCAATCGGCAACTCACGCCGGTGGACCGACAGCGCCTCTTCACACAGCCTCAACTCACGGTACACTATAAAAAGGACAACCAGCCGGATTTGCAATAGCCGTGGCATCACAGACCTCCCCTTTCCCGCATCTGTTTACCCCGTTGAACGTCGGCCGGCAGACGCTGCCCAACCGCATCCTGATGGGCTCCATGCACACCGGCCTCGAAGAACAGGGCATCGAAGGCCTCGCGCGCCTTGCGGCGTTTTATGCCGAACGTGCCCGCGGCGGAGTTGCGCTGATGGTGACCGGCGGGTTCTCGCCCAATCCGGAAGGCCGGCTGGGCGCCGAGGGCGGGTTTCTCGTTGATGAGGATGCAGGCCATCACCAGCAGGTGACGGACGCGGTGCATGGGCATGGCTCGCGCATCTTGCTGCAACTGCTGCACGCGGGCCGCTATGGCTATCACGCTGACATCGTGGCGCCGTCTCCCATCCGCGCGCCGATCAACAAGAACACCCCGCGCGAAATGGACGAGGACGATATCCAGCGCACGATTGCCGATTACGCGCGCGCCGCCCAAGTCGCCCAGGCCGCCGGGTATGACGGTGTTGAATTGATGGGATCTGAAGGCTACCTGATCAACCAATTCACCGCGCCGCGCACCAACAAGCGCAGCGACAGGTGGGGTGGCTCGTTCGAAAACCGCTCCCGGTTCCCGGTCCAGGTGATCAAGGCTGTGCGGGCTGCAACCGATCCGCAGTTCGTCATCATGTATCGGCTGTCGGTGCTCGACATTGTCGAGGGCGGCAGCCCGTTTGCGGAAGTCGCTGAACTTGCCGGGCTGGCCGAGGCCGCCGGGACCGATATTCTTAACTCCGGTATCGGCTGGCATGAGGCCCGCATCCCGACCATTGCCCAGGCGGTGCCCCGGGCCGGATGGACATGGACAACAAAGAAGCTGATGGGCAAAGTTGCCATCCCGCTCATTGCCACCAACCGCATCAATACACCGGAAACCGCCGAACAGGTGATCGCCGACGGTGATGCCGACATGGTGTCGATGGCCCGGCCATTCCTCGCCGATGCCGGTTTTGCCGACAAGGCGCGTTTGGGAAAACCGGAAGAGATCAATACCTGCATCGCCTGCAACCAGGCCTGCCTGGACCATTATTTCAAAGGCAAGGACGCCACCTGCCTGGTCAATCCGCGGGCCTGCCGCGAAACCATTCTGACCTGGAATCCGGCAGAAAAAGTGCACAAGGTTGCGGTGATCGGTGCCGGGGTTGCCGGGCTTTCGTGTGCGGTGACGGCGGCTGAACGGGGCCACGATGTAACCCTGTTCGAAGCTGCCGGCCAGATCGGCGGCCAGTTTCTTTTGGCCCGCCACATCCCGGGCAAGGAAGAGTTCAACGAGACGCTGCGCTATTACCGCAACCGGGCAGACGCCTTTGGAGTAACGGTGAAACTCAACACGCGCGCCGATGTCGCCATGCTCGCAGGCTTTGACGAGGTGGTGATGGCCACCGGGGTTAAACCGCGTGTGCCGGACATTGCCGGTGTCGACCACCCCAGCGTCATGACCTATGAAGAACTGTTGTCCGGCGCCCGTGAGCCCGGCAGGCGGGTCGCCGTGGTCGGTGCCGGCGGCGTAGGCGTCGATGTGGCGGTGCACCTGGTCGAGCGCGGGCTCAAAAGCCATCTCGACCCGGCAGCGTTTCGCGCAACATGGGGCGTTGCCCAAGACGCCGCAGATCATGACCCGTCGCACGATGTGGTGTTGCTGCAGCGTTCGACGGGCAAAATGGGCTCAGGCCCGGGCAAGACCACCGGATGGGTGCACCGGCTGGTCCTGCTGCGCGCAAAGGCGGAAATGATCGCCGATGTCAGCTATCGCCGGATTGATGATGACGGCCTGCACATCTTGGTGGGCGGCAAGGACAGGCTGGTTGAATGCGACAGTATCGTGCTGTGTGCCGGCCAGTTGTCGGTCAATGACCTGGCCGATGATCTGAAATCCTGTGACTGCCCGGTGCACGTCATCGGAGGTGCGAGCTTTGCCGGCGAACTAGACGCCCAGCGCGCCATCGAGGAAGGCACATTGCTGGGTGCGCGGCTTTGATAGCTGTCCTGACGTCGGTCGTGTTTCCGCTCGCTGTTTCCCGATTGAACCCATTTGATTGTTCGATGCACAGCACTTTACGACCGGTTCGAGCGGCGAGCAGATTTTCGCTGCAACTCGCCCTTAAGCGGGAGCCACCTACCCCATCTGCTTTGGAGTTCTGGCTTTCAATAGACCAGGGAGATAGCGAGTGAGGCGAGCAGAGCGCCGGCAAGCATGCCCAGCACAAGGCCGGCAAGAAACGACGAGGTCGCCTGTGCCTGTGCTCGCTCTTGATGCTGTGGCAGCCAGGGCGCCGTCAACAATTCCAACAGCGCCGCGCGTAATTCGTGCATATTCAGGTTGTCAACAGGGTGCTGTTGCCAAGTGACTTGTTGAAATCCCCAACCGCTATTTTCAAATTCATTCTGTTTCATTTCGCCAGATCTCTATATGTTCTCACCAATGGCTCATTTCATTGAGAGAGAGGGGTGTTTAATTGCCGGCAATGTAACAGAAAATACAATACTGTATAAATTAAAGATATTTTCTGATCAATATAAAGTAGATTTTTATATATATTTTATTTAAATTTTTACAATTAAATTTAATAAAGTTGATAAAGTGATTGTACGCGATATTTATATATAAGCCCGATCGGATGTCAGGTGGCCAGTTATTCGAACCCATCGACAGTTAGGTTTGCTAAATCGGACTCAACTTTTGACGATTTGAATGTCCACGCTGGCTGAAGCTGCCGTTTGGCAGTGCCGATTAGATGACTGCAAAGGGCTCGCAGCAGTCGTTCGCTGCACTGCACACAAATGCCTGTTGTGGGTCACAAGCAGCCGGTTTGAGCCAGCGCGGCAAATGTCCGTTTTCCATCCGGTAGCTGACTCTATTGT
>JBPCVV010000152.1:0-10731 GCA_051010195.1 Anderseniella sp.
ACGCACAGTTTCATGGTATCCGCCATGGCATCGCCGGTGAGCGCGTCCGCTCCAAGTTGTCCGGACATAGCGAGCCGCAGCGAGTTGGCCCGTCCGCGTGTCAGATGGGTTTCATCCCGGGTCACCCGGTAGGACGGGCACATGGCGCCACCAGCAAGCTTGCGGCAGGCGCCATTGTTGTTGCACATCTCGACAGCGCCCTGAAAACCGCCACCGGCACCGGGCCATTGCGACCAGTCGAGTGCGGTCTGCATCTCGGGCACCTGGTAGTCCTGGTTGAAACGGAACAGCGATCGGTCATCCATTTTCGGCGCATCGACAATCTTGCCGGGATTGAACACGCCGTCAGGATCAAACGCCTGCTTCACTTCGCGGAAGCTGGCCATCATGCGCTCACCGAACATCTTTTCATTGAATTCCGAGCGCACAATGCCGTCGCCGTGCTCACCGGAATGCGAGCCCTTGTATTTGCGCACCAGCTCAAACGCCTCCTCGGCAATGGCGCGCATGGTGGCGACGTCGTGCTCGAGCCGCATGTTGAGTACCGGGCGCACATGCAGGCAGCCAACAGATGCATGCGCATACCAGGTGCCGCGCGTGCCGTGTTTTTCAAAAATCTCGGTCAGGCCCGCGGTGTAGGCGGCAAGGTCTTTCAGCTCAACGGCACAGTCTTCCACGAAGGAGACCGGCTTTCCCTCCTGCTTCATGGACATCATGATGTTGAGGCCGGACTTGCGCACTTCCGCCAGGTCCGTCTGCAGGCCCGGCTCGTTGACCTCGACCACACCGCCGGTGTGTCTGTCAGGCCGCGACCAGTCGAGACCTAAGTCGCCCATGACCTGGTGCAAGCATTTCAGGCGGCGCAGGTTTTCATCCCAGTCATCTTCCGCGAAATCCACCAGCAGCAAGGCGTCCGGGTCACCCTTGACCACCTTTTCGATGGTCGGGCGGAAGATGTCGATGCCACGGGCCAGTTCGATCATGGTGCGGTCGACCAGTTCAACCGCTACCGGGTCCAGCTTAACAATATGCTGGGCCGCATCCATGGCGGCGTGAAAGGTCGGGAAGTGGCACACGCCCATGGCCTTGCGCACCGGCAGCGGCGACAGTTTGAGCGTGATCCGGTCGGACCACGCCAGCGTGCCTTCCGAGCCTACCAGCAGAGAGGACAGGTTGGCCGGCGCCCCGTTCGGCACCAGTGCATCGATATTGTAGCCACCGACACGGCGCATGACTTTCGGAAACCTTGCTGCGATCTCGACTTGCTCGCGGGCGCCGAGCTTGAGCAGGTCGGAGACGAACCCCGGCCCGCCTGCAGCCCCCGCCTCGGCAAACCGGGCTTCAGACCCATCGGCAAGAAACGCATCGATGGCCAGCACATTGTCGCGCATCATGCCGTAGCGCAGCGAACGCCCGCCGCAGGAATTGTTGCCGGCCATGCCGCCGATGGTGGCGCGCGACGCGGTTGACACGTCGATGGGGTACCACAGCCCGTGCGGTTGCAGGCGCCGGTTCAGCTCGTCGAGCACAATGCCTGGCTCGACCACACAGGTGCGAGCCTCGACATCCAGTTCGACCAGCCGGTTCAGGTGCTTTGAACAGTCGATGACAATAGCGTCGTTTACGGTCTGGCCGCATTGCGAGGTGCCGCCGCCGCGCGGCAGCACCGACACCGCCTCCTCGCGGGCCAGCGAGATCACGTTGCGCACGTCATCGGAAAATCGCGGCACCACCACTGCGCGCGGCATGATCTGGTAGATGGAGGCGTCTGTTGCGTAGCGTCCGCGCGAAAACGCATCATCCATCACCTCGCCCTGAACGCTGTCGCGCAGGCGCCTTGTGAAGGAGGACAATGCAAGTGTGGTCACGCAATAGGCCTTGACATAATTTTGAATGCAAAATTAAATATACGCATTCCAATCGAGGTGGCAAGGCCGAACCGGGCCCGCGGAAACCATCACCTGAGACGTCAGAGGATTTTACCATATGCATGCCCCAGGCCGCCATTTTCTGCAGATACCCGGACCGACCAATGTGCCCGACCGGGTGCTGCGGGCCATGGACTACCCGACAATGGACCACCGCGGACCGGGCTTTGCCGAGGTCGGGCTGAAATGCCTGGACGGCATGAAATCCATCTTCAAAACGAACCGACCGGTGGTGATCTACCCGGCTTCGGGCACCGGCGCGTGGGAGGCCGCCCTGGTCAATACGCTGTCGCCCGGCGACAAGGTGCTGATGTGTGAAACCGGGCATTTCGCATCCCTGTGGAGCAAGCTGGCCCAGCGCCTAGGCCTTGACCCTGTCCTGATCGAAACCGACTGGCGCCGCGGCGCTGCGCCGGAGGCAATCGGCGAGGCGCTGGACGCCGACAAGGCCCACGACATCAAGGCGGTGTGCGTGGTGCACAACGAAACCTCCACCGGTTCGACCTCGCGCATGGCCGACGTGCGCGCTGCCATGGATGACGCCGGCCACCCTGCCCTTTTGATGGCAGATACAATTTCCTCGCTGGCCTCGATCGACTTCCGCCATGACGAGTGGGGCGTCGATGTCACCGTGGCAGGTTCGCAGAAGGGCCTGATGCTGCCGCCTGGACTGAGTTTCAACGCCATCAGCGACAAGGCGGTGGAAGCGTCCAAGACCGCCGGGCTGCAGAAATCCTACTGGGCCTGGGATGAAATGGCCGGGCCCAACCAGACCGGTTACTTCCCCTACACACCGGCCACCAACCTGCTGTACGGGCTGGCCGAGGCCATCGACATGCTGCACGAGGAAGGCCTCGACAATGTGTTCGCCCGCCACAAGCGCCATTCCGAAGCCACCCGGCGCGCGGTGCAAGCCTGGGGGCTCGAGGTCCTGTGCGACGAGCCGAAAGACTATTCGCACGCGCTCACCGCCGTACTGCTGCCGGACGGGCACAATGCGGACGAGTTTCGCGCCACCACGCTGAAGCACTTCAATATGTCGCTGGGCAACGGCCTGTCGCGGCTGGCCGGCAAGGTGTTCCGCATCGGCCATCTTGGCGACTTCAACGACCTCATGCTGATGGGAACCCTGTCTGGTGTCGAAATGGGACTTGGCGTGGCCAGCGTTCCGCACCAGACTGGCGGTGCACAACGCGCCATGGAGTATCTGAAGACTGCCGCAACAGAAGAAAGCAGCTCTGTCGCGGCTGAATGAGTAATTGACCTGCTGCAAGTCCTTTTGGGAGGAAAACTGAAAATGAAAAGCATTATCAAGGTTTTGGCCTTTTCCACCGCGCTGGCCGCAATGGCGTCTGCGGCGCATGCCGAAAAACTGATCCTGAAATTCGGTCACGTCGGCAAGCCGGGCTCGCTGTTTGCCGCCTCGGTCGACGAGTTTGCCAAGCGTGCCAATGCCGCGCTCGGCGACAAGGCGGAAGTCCAGGTGTTCGGCTCGTCACAGCTCGGCAAGGACAAGGAACTCCTGCAGAAGCTCAAGCTCGGCCAGATCACCTTCTCACTGCCGTCGTCTGTGATGTCTTCGGTGTCTGACACGTTCGGCGTGTTTGAAATGCCCTACATCATCAAGGATCGCGATCACATGAAACGGGTCCAGATGTCCATGGGCGACACCTTCCAGGCGGCCGCCAATGCCAAGGGCTACCGCATCCTGACCTATTTCGAAAACGGCTTCCGCCACATCACCAACAACACCAAGCCGATCGACAAGCCCGAAGACCTGGCCGGCATCAAGCTGCGCACACCGAAGGGTTCATGGCGCGTCAAGATGTTCAAGCTGTATGGGGCAAACCCGACACCGATGGCGTTTTCCGACGTGTTCACCGCGCTGAAAACCGGCGTGATTGACGGCCAGGAAAACCCGTACGCGCAGATCTGGTCGGCCAAGTTCCAGGAAGTTCAGAAATACCTGTCGATCACCGGCCACGTCTACACGCCTGCCTACGTGCTGGTGTCGGATGAGCACTTCGGCAAGCTGCCCGAAGATGTGCAGAAAACCCTCATGGACGTTGCCGCCGACACGCAGGGCTTCGTCTATGAGACCGCTGCCAATCTGGAAACCGAGCTGCTGGACAACCTGAAAAATGGTGGCATCACGGTCAACACGGCCGACAAGGCTGCCTTTATCGAGGCGTCCAAGCCGATCTATGACGAGTTCTCGACGTCTGTAGAAGGCGGCAAGGAGCTGATCGAGAAGGTCCAGGCCGAAGCGTCCGGTTCTTGAAAGCAGGATAAATGCCGGGGATGATTTACCCATCCCCGTCCTCCCTGATGAAGGCCGGTTTATGCAGCCGGCCTTCATTTTCAGACGTTCCTTAAACAAGGGCTTGAGGCAACCATTATGACCGGCGTTTTCGGCCGCGGGCTTGGCCGCACACTTGAATGGATCCTGATCACCTTGATGGTGACGCTGACCACGCTGGTCATTGTCGCCGTGGTGTACCGCAAGCTCGGCAACTCGCTGTCCTGGTACGACGAGGTCGCCTCCATCGTGCTGTCCTGGATCACCTATTACGGTGCAGCGCTGGCTGCACTGAAGCGCAAGCACATCGGCTTTGACTCGGTGCTGCTCGCCATCCCCATGCCGGCGCGCATGTGGGCGGTTGCGTTCGGCGAAGTTATCGTCATCGGTTTCTTCATCCTGATGGCATGGGCCGGTTTCCGGGTGCTGGACGTTTTACAGGGTGAAACACTCGACAGCCTGACCTGGATCCCGGTGCAACTGACCCAGTCGGTGATCCCCATCGGCGCCTTGCTGTTCATCCTGTGCGAACTGCTCAGCCTGCCGGATTACTGGAGGCAGATCGCTGCCGGCCAGTCGTCAGAGCACTAGAGGGAACACAAATGGTCGTTCTCATCATCTTCCTGGTTCTCGTCGCGCTCATCTGCATCAATGTTCCCATCGCGGTGGCGCTGGCCGTTGCCGGCGTTGTCGGCCTGCTGCTCACCGAGGGCACCAGTTCGCTCGTCACCGTGGCCCTCGACATGTACGACGGCTCCACGAAATTCTCGCTGATCGCCATCCCGATGTTCGTGCTGGCCGGCGCCATCATGAACGCAGCCGGCATCACCTACCGGCTGATCAACTTCATCACCGCGCTGATCGGCTTCGTGCGCGGCGGCCTGGCCATGGTCAATATCGGCGTTTCGCTGTTCTTTGCGGAAATTTCCGGATCCGCAGTGGCGGACGTTGCCGCCATGGGCTCGATCATGATCCCGGAGATGAAGAAGCGCGGCTATACCGCACCGTTTGCGGCGGCTGTCACCTCGTCATCGGCCTCGCTGGCGGTGATCATCCCGCCGTCGATCCCGATGATCTTGTACGCCTCGTCGGCCAACACGTCGGTCGAACAACTGTTCGTGGCCGGGTTCGTGCCCGGCTTCATCGGCGGTTTCGGCCTGATGATGGTGGCCTACATCTTTGCCCGCAAGTACAACTTCCCGGTGGAAGAAGCCTTCAACCTGAAGCGCCTGCGCGAGACGTTTATTGAAGCCCTGCCGACCTTCCTTTTACCGATCATCATCCTGGGTGGCATTTTCGGCGGGTTCGTCACCGCAACCGAAGCAGCCGGCCTGGCCGTGCTGGTGTCCATCGGTATCGGCCTGTGGTACCGCGAGACCAACCTGAAGGAGCTTTACAACGCCATGCTGGACGGCGGCATGCAAACTGCGGTTGTCATGGTGCTGGTGGCGGCATCGGTCCTGGTCGGCGGATTCCTGACCCGGGCCCAGGTGCCGCAGGAACTGGCCTCGCAGCTTCTGTCGATCACCGACAACCAGTACATCATCCTTTTAATCCTCAACATCTTTTTCCTGATCATCGGTTTCTTCCTGCACTCGGCCGCGGCCATCATACTGGTGGTGCCGATCGTGGTGCCACTGATCGTGCAGGCCGGCATCGATCCGGTGCACTTCGGCCTGGTGGTCACGCTCAACCTGGCCATCGGCCAGCAGACCCCGCCTGTGGCCTCGGTGCTGATCACCGCATGCTCCATCGCCAGGGCCAATATCTGGGATGTGACGCGGGTCAATATCTGGTTCGTCGCCGTGCTGATGACAGTGCTGTTGATGTGCACCTATATTCCGGCCATACCCATGTTCCTGGTGGAATACTTCTACAGATCGTGAAGGCCCAAGGATGACTGAACCGCAAGACCTGCTGTGGAGCGAAGAGGACGGCGTCGGCGTGATCACGCTGAACCGGCCAAAAGCCCGCAATGCGCTGACCTTTGCCATGTACGAAGCCATTCGCGACATCTGCGAGCGCGCTGCCGGCAACAAGGACCTGCGCGCTGTCATCCTCACCGGATCGGGCGACAAGGCGTTTGCGGCGGGCACCGACATCTCGTCCTTCCGCGACTTCACCAAGCCGCAGGACGCGCTCGACTACGAGGCGCGCATCGACAGGGTGCTGGCAGCCCTTGAAGCAGTGCCGGTGCCGACCGTTGCCGCCATATCAGGCGCATGCACCGGCGGCGGTGCGGCCATTGCCGCGTGTTGCGACCTGCGCATCGGGGCGCGTGACATGCGCTTCGGCTTTCCCATTGCCCGCACGCTCGGCAACTGCCTGTCCAACAACAACCTGGCACGGCTGTCGTCCATGCTGGGTGCACACCGGGTCAAGGAAATCATCTTCACCTCGCGCCTGATCGAGGCGGATGAAGCGCTGGCCCTCGGGCTGGTGTCGGAACTGCATGACGACAAGGCTGCCGTTTTGGCGCGCGCGCAGGAACTGGCGGAAACCCTCAAAGGTCACGCACCGCTGACCATGCGCGCCACCAAGGAAGCGCTCAGACGGTTGCGCACAGGGCATGACGGCGATGATCATGACCTGATCGTGGAGTGTTATATGAGCGACGATTTTCGCGAAGGCATGGAAGCTTTCCTGGCCAAGCGCAAGCCGGACTGGAAGGGCAAGTAAACGGGCATGACGGAGGTTCCCAACACCGGGCCTTTGAAGGGCATGAAGGTCATCGAGATGGCCCATATCATGGCTGGCCCGGTGACCGGCTTGATGCTGGCTGACATGGGCGCCGACGTGATCAAGGTGGAACGGCCCAACGGCGATGACACAAGGCGCTTCCTGCCGCCGGACATCGAAGGCGAATCCGCCGCTTTCATGATGATGAACCGCAACAAGCGCGGTATCAGGCTGGATCTCAAGACGGAAGCCGGCAAGGCGGCGCTGATCCGGCTCATCGAACAGGCCGACTGCCTGATCGAGAATTACCGCCATGACACCATGGAAAGACTCGGGCTCGGCTATGACGAGCTGAAAAGGATCAACCCCGGCCTGATCTATTGCGAAATCTCCGGCTTTGGCCGCACCGGCCCTTACCGCGAGCGCGGCGGTTTTGACCTGATCGCGCAAGGCATGTCAGGGCTGATGTCGATCACCGGTGAGGCGCCGGGCCGCCCGCCGATCAAGGTCGGCGCGCCGGTCTCTGATATCACCGCCGGAATCTTAGGCGCCATGGGCTGTGCGGCGGCCTATGCCCACAAGCTGAAGACTGGTGAAGGCCAAAGGGTCGATACATCCCTGTTCGAAGCCGGCATCACCCACACCTACTGGCAGTCGGCGATCTGTTTCGCCACCGGCACCGCCCCCGGCCCGATGGGCTCGGCGCATCCGCTGAATGCGCCTTATGAAGCGTTCAGGACGACCGACGGCTGGCTCAACCTGGGCGCGGCCAACCAGACCAACTGGGAGCGCATGCTGACGGTCATCGATGCAGAGCACCTGGCCGAAAACCCGAGCTTTGCCAGCAACCGCACCCGCATGGAAAACCGCGCCGAGCTGGCCGACGCGCTGGCGCCCTATTTCAAGCCCGAGACCACGCAGCACTGGCTCGACGCGCTGGAGGCGGCAGGGGTTCCCGCCGGTCCTGTGCTGGCAATCGATGAAATGCATGCCGATCCGCAGACCATCGCCCGCGACATGGTGCCGGAGGTCAACCATCCGGTGGCCGGCACGGTGAAGACCATCGGCGCACCGGTGAAATTTCACGGCACGCCTGCCGGCGTCAAACGCCCTGCCCCGCTGCTGGGCGAACACACCGAAGAGGTGCTGGCGGAGGCCGGATTTTCGGCACAAGAGATCAAGGCTGTCCTGAAAGGTGAGTGATTGAGACGCCCTGCAGGATTTGTGGGACACCCACAGTCGTCATCCTCGTGAAAACGGGGATCCAATGCCGGATCGGCACATTTATGCGGCGTGGATTGGATTCCCACTTTCGTGGGAATGACGAAAGGGTGTTGCAAGTCGAAGCCCCGTCCTAAACGCCCGATGCTTCAGGGTTTCGCGGCTTGGCACCACATCAAATTGCTGTTGGCGCTTGCGTCACCTAACCGATTTGGCACTATGCTGAGATCATGACAGACACCTTCACCGGCAGTTTCACCCAGCAGGAGCCGATCCCCGACGACGCTATCGAGCGCGCCGTCGAGGTCATGCGTTCAGGCCGCCTGCACCGCTACAATACCGGGCCCGACGAAACGTCTGAAACCGCGCTGCTGGAGCAGGAATTCGCCACCTATATGGGCGTCGACTACTGCCTGGCCGTGACCTCCGGCGGCTATGCCCTGACCACGGCGCTCAGGGCCTTCGGCCTGCAGCCCGGCGAAGCGGTGCTGACCAACGGTTTTACGCTGGCGCCGGTGCCCGGCTCCATTGCCGGAGCCGGCGGTCATCCGGTGCTGGTCGAGGTCACCGAAGACCTGGTCATCGACCTGGATGACCTGGTCAGGAAGATCAAGACCAGCAAGGCGCGGGTCCTGATGCTGTCACACATGCGCGGCCACATCGTCGACATGGACGCGCTGATGGGCATCTGTGATGCCGCCGAGGTAGCTGTCATCGAGGACTGTGCTCATACCATGGGGGCATCGTGGGCCGGCGTGAAATCCGGGCTGCACGGCATTGCCGCGTGCTATTCGACCCAGACCTACAAGCACATGAACTCCGGCGAAGGCGGCTTTCTGGTCTCCGAGGACGCGGAACTGATGGCGCGCGCCACCATATTGTCGGGATCTTACATGCTGTATGGCCGCCACCTGGCCTCGCCGCCGGAAGAAATTTTTCAGAAAATCCGGCTGGAAACACCCAACTGCTCCGGGCGCCTGGACAATCTGCGTGCCGCCTTGCTGCGCCCGCAACTGAAGCTGCTCGATGAAAACTGCCGGCGCTGGAACGAACAGTATGACGCCATGGCCAGCGAGTTGTCCTACGTGCCCTATGTGCGCCTGCCGCACCGGCCCGACAAGGAACAGTTCGTCGCCAGTTCGTTCCAGTTCAACGTGCCGACTTTTACGGTCGAGCAGATCGACAAGCTGCTCAAGACCACAGCGGCGCGCGGGGTCGAGCTGAAATGGTTCGGCGCCGATGAACCGGTCGGTTTCACCTCGCGCCATGACAGCTGGACCTATGCCGGTAACCAGTCGCTGCCGAAGACCGACAAGGCGCTCGCCACCCTGATCGACATGCGCCTGCCGCTGACCTTTTCGCTCGACGACTGCCACCTGATCGGCCGTATCATCCGCGAGTGCGTGCTGGCAGTACGGAACTAGAACAGAACTGAAGGACCATAGCGCAATCCGAAAAGTGGGAACCGGTTTTCGGATAAATTGCGCGCAACCAGAATGCGAAATCCGAAAAGTGGGAACCGGTTTTCGGACAAATTGCGCGAAACCAGAAAACGCAATCCGAAAAGTGGGAACCGGTTTTCGAACAGATTGCGCGACAAGGAAAAAGTCATGACACTCAAACGCGTTGCCATGGAATTCGGAATGGGCACCGACCTGCACGGCATGGATTACACCAAAGCCGCGGTGCGTGCGCTGAAGGACGCGCTGTGGCATAACTCTCTTTCCATGGCCGATGCCTTCGGCTTTCCGCGCGATGCCATGCAGGTGGAGGTGCTGATCGGCGTGGCCGAGCCGGACAAGGTGGACAAGGCTGAAGTTGCCGCCGTGCTGCCCTACGGCGCGGCAACAGTCATCGTCGAACACGGCGGTCTCGACATCGAAAAGGACAATGGCGACACCACGGTCATGGCCAATGCGGCAGCTGTCGTCTATTTCGACATCGCGGAAGGAGTAAATACCGAATGAGGAGGTTATTGAGCCATGGCTGAAAAACGTCTCATCCTGGAAATGGGCACCGGCAACGACCTGTACGGCGAAGACTACACCAAAGCCGCCATCCGCGCCGTGCAGGACTGCCTGCACCATTCATCGTTATCCCTGTACAAGTCCCTCGACCTGGACCCGGCAAAGATGATCGTCAACGTCACCATCGGCGTGCAGAAACCCGACCAGGTGGACAAAAGCGCGGTGGCGGAACAACTGCCCTACGGCACGGTCTCGGTCACGGCAGTCAAGGGCGGGCTGAACGTACCGGACGAGGCGAACGGCTTGCTGACGGTGGTAGCGGCAGCGGCTGTTGAAGCGCGCTATGGCATTCCTGAGGGGCGATTTCGGCTGGTGGGGTAAGTGGTTTCAGCGAACTATTTAGCGCGTACAAATAACACGACATAGTCGGCAGCAATGGGCCGGAAGCAACAGCTTTCTTGAGCTTTGTCTCAAGGTCCGGTTTGTTCCAACGAGTGTTGGTTCCGCGCCCTAGTTCAGCTTGATGGTCGCCCCCAGTACGGGGCCGTACTGCGTCACATCCCAAACGAAAGTCCCTGACTGGTAATCCATGCCTGAGCCGCGGAAACCGGCATAAATATCAAACCAGTTGTTCCAC
>JBPCVV010000153.1:0-7468 GCA_051010195.1 Anderseniella sp.
TGGCTGCATAGGGACCGGACAAGGCTTTCAGGGCCGACACGCCGCCGGCCGTTCCTGCGGGGAAGAATTTCAGCAGTTTGCAGTCCAGGGTGAGACCTTTCTCGATCTCTGACGGTGTCATGACCCCCGGAATGAACACGCCGCCGCGGGACTGGAAATGAGCAACCACGTCCGGATTGGTGCCGGGCGCAAGGCCGAATCCCGCACCTGCATTGAGTGCCCGGTCCGCTTGTTCTGTAGTCAGCACGGTGCCAGCACCAAGCAGCATGTCAGGAAACGCCTTGCTGATGCAGGTAATGGCGTCGGCCGCCGCGGCGGTTCGGAAGGTCACCTCGATAACATCGATCCCGCCGGCAAGCAGGGCTTCTGCCAGTGGCTCGGCGTTGTCGGCATCCTCGATGACGATCACGGGGACGATGGGGCGCTTCAGAAGATCTTCCAGCATACTTTGTCCTGCTTCCTGCCTGTTCATTGCGCTATGGACAACCGGTCCACAGCCGACGCTTATCGATCAACCCGGGCACCGCCCCCGCCAACCAGCTTCTCTACCTCGCTCAATGAGGCCATCGTGGTGTCGCCGGGTGTCGTCATTGCAAGTGCGCCATGGGCGGCACCGTACTCGACCGCTCGTTGCGCATCCCCAAACGTCATCAGCCCATAGATGAACCCGGACGCGAAACTGTCTCCGCCGCCGACCCGATCCAGGATTTCCAGGCCCGGACGCCGGGTTGCGGTGTGGAACTCACCATCACACCAGCACATTGCGCCCCAGTCGTTGACTGTCGCGGACCGGACGCCGCGCATGGTGGTTGCCGTCGCCTTGAAGTTTGGGAACTCCTTCACAGCTTTTGCGATCATCTGCTCAAAGGCACCGACCTCCAGATCGGTCAGGTTCTCATCCACTCCTTCGATATGAAAACCCAGACAGGCAGTAAAATCTTCTTCATTGCCGATCATGACATCGACGTGTTCGGCAATCTGCCGGTTGATTTCCTGGCATCTCTCAAGCCCGCCAAACCCTTTCCACAGGGATGGTCGGTAGTTGAGGTCGTAAGATACGATCGTGCCGTATTTCTTGGCCGTTTCAGCCGCTTCTACGATGACTTCGCCGGTGGTTTCCGACAGCGCCGCAAAGATACCGCCGGTATGAAACCAGCGCACGCCCTGCTCACCGAACAGATGGTCCCAGTCGACGTCGCCCGGCTTCAGTTGTGAAGCCGCGGTGTTCCCTCGGTCTGAACAACCCACGGCGCCGCGAATGCCGAAGCCACGTTCAGTGAAGTTCAGGCCGTTGCGTACCGTGCGACCAATGCCGTCATAGTCGGTCCATTTGACCAACGCGGTATCAACCCCGCCCTGCAGGATCAGGTCCTCCATCAACAGGCCGATCTCGTTTTGGGCAAACGCCGTCACGATTGCTGCGCGTTGTCCGAAACACCGGCGCAGGCCGCGCGCGACATTGTACTCGCCTCCGCCCTCCCAGGCGTGAAAACGGCGGCCCGTGCGTATGCGGCCCTCGCCGGGATCCAGACGCAGCATCACCTCGCCGAGGGAAACGATATCATAGCGGCATTCGGAAACGGGGCGGATTATCAGTGGGCCAGTCATCGGTATTCCCTGTTGTTGTTGCTCATGCCCAGCACTGGCAACCATGGCTGCAAGAACCTGAAAGTTTCAAACCAGCCCGGCTACTCGAAGTACTCCGGATGCGCTGTGTGAATGTCGCGGATGGTGCTGTCCAGACGGCCCAGGTGTTGTCGGGCAATGGCCACGGCTTTCTCGGCTGAGCCGGTTTCCAGCGCGTGAGCCAGCCTTCTGTGGTCTTCCAGAAGGGTCACCGGTTCATTGGCCCTGTCGAAGCTCAGTATGCACAGGCGATCAATCTTCTTCTTGCACTCAAGGATTGTTTCAAATGCCATGGGTAGCCCGCTGAGATCGCAAATCAGCTTGTGGAACTCATAGTCCAGCGTATGAAATCTTTCCGGTTGTTCCGCCTCGATCGACTGCTGCTGCTGGATCAGATTTTGCTCCAGTTTCTGGGCCTGTTCGGTGGTCCAGACCGAACAGGCGTGTTGTATCACCTCCAGCTCAATGGCCAACCTGACAAACCGTGCATGGGCAACACGTTGCAGCGAAAACCCCCGAACTTCAGTGGCCTTCTGGGGTCGAATAAGCAAAAGGTCCAGGTTCTCCAGCCGCGAAAAGGCATCGCGCACGGGCTGGCGGGACACCCCGAACCGCTGCGCAACCTCGGTTTCTGACAACTTGGTACCAGGCAGTATTTTCAACGAGCCGATGTCGTCGTGAAGTTGGTCGAAGACCACGTCGGTCGCCGTGCGACGCTCGAATGCGCTGACTAGTTCCTGCATCGTGAATCACTTTCCATTTTTCGAAAGTTTGGCGGGGACCGCAGTGCCCTACAAAATTTTTCCAGACCTGTGACAGTGTGCATTTTCGTCGATCCATGTGTGCAAATCATCAAAATTCCAGTCGCTGTGAACGTATTAGTAGCGGATCGCACTTGACAATACTAGTATACTAGTCTTCTAATTTGTTCAATCTCCTGTTCTGGAGACAAGGAAACAAAGCCGCATCAGGATGTCCGTCCGGTGCGAAAAACAAAATCGGGAGGGTATGCTCCATGGGGCAGGAAGCAGGACACAGCATCGAAACCGTGCGAGATCTCGACGGCAAGGTCGCCATCGTAACCGGCGGAGGCCGTGACATCGGTCGCGCCTGCGCCATGAGCCTGGCTGCCGCCGGCGCGGCAGTAGCAATCAACTATCACAGTTCGTCGGCCGGCGCTGACAGTGCAGTTGCCGAGATCACTGACCAGGGCGGCAAGGCGCTGGCCAAACAGGGCGACATGACGTCGGATTCAGATGTCTCTGCCCTTGTTGCTGAAACCGTTCAGCAATTTGGCGGTCGCATTGACATCCTCGTGCATGTGACAGGCGGACTGGTCGCGCGGAAAACCGTGGCGGACATGGACCTGGATCACTGGAACCGAGTTATGGAGTTGAACACGACTTCGTTCGTGCGTGTAATCAAGGCCGTTCTTCCACACATGTCGAACGGCGGTTCCATCGTCGGCATGGCCAGTCAGGCCGGTCGTGATGGCGGTGGGCCCGGTGCGGTCGCCTACGCAGCCTCGAAAGGGGCCGTCATGACAATGACGCGCGGCCTGGCAAAGGAGTTGGGTCCCGATATACGGGTGAATTCACTCTGCCCGGGCATGATCGACACCGACTTCCACAATACCTTCACGAAGCCGGAAGTGCGCAGCCACGTCGCGAACATCACCCCGCTGAAGCGTGAAGGCTCATCGGAAGATGTGGCGAACCTTGTGGCCTACCTGGCTTCGGACAAGGCGGCGTTCATAACCGGCACCAATATCGACATCAACGGCGGCACAATCTTTTCCTAACCGGCCCGCCAAACGTGGCTGGACTACCAATCAATCATCCAAAGGAGGAAAACGTGTACAAGAAACTTTCCAGAACACTCTTAGGCGCAGTCAGTGCAGTGCTGCTGATGGCCGGAACTGCCACTGCGGCAGAATGGCGGGGATGGAATATCCACGTTGACGGGTATCCGAACACCATCGCAATGGACAAGTTCGCCGAACTTTTGTCTGCAAAGACAAACGGCGAAATCACACTCAAGATGTTCCATGGCGGCACGCTTGGCAGCCAGCCTGATGCAATTGAGCAGGTCCGCATTGGCGGGCTTGAGGTCGGCAACTTCAATCTCGGCCCCATCGGACCGATTGCCGCGGAAGCAAACGTCGTCTCATTGCCGTTCATCTTCAAGGACGTGAAGCACATGTTCCGCGTGCTCGAGGGTAAAGGCGGCGAGATGATTGCCAAGGGCATGGAGGCCAAGGGCCTTGTTCCGCTGGCTTGGTATGACGCAGGCGCCCGTTCATTCTACAATGGCACCAAGGCCATCAGTTCGCCAGATGACGTGAAAGGCATGAAGGTACGGGTCATGAACAACGACCTGTATTCCGGCATGATTTCACAACTCGGCGGCAACCCGTCTCCGATGGCCTTTGCAGAAGTCTACCAGGCGCTCAAGACCGGCGTTGTGGATGGTGCTGAAAACAACTGGCCTTCCTACGAATCCACCGGCCACTTCGAAGTCGCCGGATTCTACTCGCTGAGCCAGCACCTGATTATTCCGGAATGCGTCTGCATCAACGCAAACGCCTACAACGGTCTGTCTGATGACATGAAAAAAGCCGTAAAAGAAGCCGCTGTTGAGTCAGCTGCAATGCAGCACAAGCTGTGGGCGGAACGCGAGGAGGCCAGCCGAAAGAAGGTTGAATCCGGCGGGGTCAAAACCAATGAGATTGGTGACAAGGCACCTTTCCAGGCAGCCATGAAGCCGGTCTATGAAAACTACCTCAAGGCCAATCCCGATCTGCGCCCGCTGGTCGAGCTGATCCAGTCCACCGACTGATCCTGGACTTATACTGGAGTGCGTGGCCTGATAGAGGCTGCGCACTCCGGAGCAATTTCACATGACCGACCAGCAGACCCGAAACGAATCCAGCACCGTGTTGCAGAGAATGGACGCCGTATTGAACAGGGTTGCCGATGGCTGCCGGTTGCTGACAGGCGTTTCACTGGTTGTGCTGACAGTGATATTCGGATGGCTCGTTTTTGGCAGATATGTCCTGAACGCGACGCCGACCTGGGTTGAGCAAACCGCCTTGTTGCTGGTTATGGTCATCGCATTTCTGGGCGCCGCTGTTGGCGTCCACGACAACACGCATCTCTCGGTTACCGTGTTTCGGAGTATCGCGTCTACTCGGCTCCGCAAGGTGCTCGTGGTCATCACCGACATCTTGTTGGCCGGCTTTGGCCTGCTGATGCTGTGGTACGGAGCGCAACTCACGGTGTTCAAGTGGGGATCGCTGATCCCGTTGATCCAGCTGCCCGAAGGCTTGCGATCGCTCCCCCTGACAATAGGAGGAGGCCTGATCACAGTGTTCGCGATTGGCCACCTGGTCCGCATTGCCTTTGGCCTTGATCGGCGTACCGATGACATTGAATAGGCGGTTATAATGGGCTTGATGGTTCTTCTTGGCGTATTTGCCATTTGCGTCGCCATCGGGGTACCGGTCGCATTCGCCCTGGGAATTTCTGCCATTGCGGCATTCTGGTTCGAAGGGCTCCCGCTGATGATCGGCTTTCAGCGTATCATCTCGGGCATCAACATATTTTCGCTGATGGCGATCCCATTTTTCATTTTTGCCGGCGAGTTGATGTTTCACGGCGGCATTGCCAGACGCCTTGTCGAGTTCGCCTCGGCCGCCGTTGGTGCCGTCCGCGGCGGCTTAGGTATCGTGAACGTGTTCTCATCCATGCTCTTCGGCGGCATCTCGGGCTCCGCGGTGGCTGACATTTCGGCGCTGGGCTCAATCCTGATGCCGGTGATGAAGGAAAAGGGCTATGACGCCGACTATGCGGTCAACGTCACGGTTACCTCCTCGATCGCGGGCATAATCATTCCGCCAAGTCACAACATGATCATCTTCGCCATTGCGGCCGGAGGCGGAATCTCGATTTCACAGCTTTTCCTGGCCGGCGTGGTGCCCGGTGTTCTCATGTGCATATGCCTGGCTGTGGCAGCCTACCTTGTCGCGGTCCGCCGTGGCTATCGCGCCGAAGAATTCCCCGGGCTGACGGCCGTCGCCTTAAGTTTCTTCAGCGCCTTACCGGGCCTGTTCACTGCTGTCATCATAGTGGGCGGAGTTCTTTCAGGCGTTTTCACTGTAACCGAATCCGGTGCCTTCGGAACCGTCTACGCGTTTCTGGTAACGCTGCTCGTCTATCGCAGCATCACATGGGCCAATTTCAAGATTGCAGTCACCCAGTCCGTCAGGACCACATCCATGGTGATGATCCTGATCGCCTGTGCCGGTGCCTTTGCCTATATGCTTACCTTCTACCAGGTGCCGGCCAAGACCGTGACATTGCTGACCGGACTGACCGACAATCCGATCGCAATCCTGCTGATGATCAACGCGGTCCTGCTGCTGCTGGGAATGATCATGGACATGGCCGCCCTGATCCTGATCTGCACCCCGATCTTCCTGCCGGTTGCCCACAGCCTCGGCATGGATCCTCTGCAGTTCGGGATGATGCTGATGGTCAACCTGGGCCTTGGCCTATGTACACCGCCTGTCGGAACATGCCTGTTTGTCGGCTGCGCGGTCGGCAAGTTGCCAATGGAAAAGGCAGTGCGGACCATCTGGCCGTTCTACCTGGCCATTTTTGCGGCACTTATGCTGATCACATTCGTGCCTGCGATTTCACTGACCTTGCCTCGTCTTATCGGGCCATAGCACGGCTCTGGCGGATCAAGCAGATTTCACAGGTCTACTTCTGATTGAGCACAATGTCATTGTGCGCGCCCACACCGGGCGCCGCTTTCTCCACGCTGGCATCGTCGCGGAACTGTTTGGCCACCGCTACAGGCGTTGCCGGCAGGGTATCGCCTGCCTCGTTGACAAGCGTGTGGTCGAACAGGCCACGGCCGTGGAAATGCATGTCACGCATGGCTTCCGGCAGGGTTCTCACCACCGTGCAGCAGCAATTCGCCTGGGCCAGTATCGGTTCCCAGTGATATCCTGGAAACTCCGAAATCAGCGTCCTGACCGCTTCGATCGTAGCGCCCGGATCCTGCTGATCCTGGTGGAACTCCGGCGCCAGATTGACGGCCTGGCAAAACCCATCCCAGAACTTCTGTTCCAGCGCGGCAACCGCCACATGCCGGCCGTCGGATGTTGGATAAATCTGGTAGCGCGGTGATCCGCCGGTCAACAGGCTGCTGCCGTTTGACGGCCAGAATCCGGTAGCCAGGCCGTTGCCGATCGCCCACCACATCAACATGAACATGTTGTCGGCCATGGCGATGTCGATATGGGTCCCCTCGCCGGTTCTTTCGCGGTTCAGCAGCGCCAGCAGAATGTTCACCACTGCTGGATAGGTCCCACCGGCAATATCCGCAGCCAGGAAAGGCGGCACAGTCGGATTTCCTTCAGGCCCCATGCTCAGCGACAGCAATCCGGTATCACCGATGTAGTTCAGATCATGCCCGGTTTTTTGTGTCCTGTCTCCGTTCTGGCCGTAACCTGTTATGGAACAGTAGATAATTCCGGGATTGACCAGCGCAATAGCATCATAGCCGAGCCCCAGACGCTCCATCACGCCGGGGCGAAACTGTTCGACAATAACGTCTGCTTCGCGGATCAAGGGCAGTAGGAACTCAAGCTGCCGGTCGGATTTCAGGTCCAGCGCCAGCGACTGCTTTCCACGGTTGAGCATGGCAAAGCTGGCCGGATCCCTGCCCCATTTGGGTTCAAAGGAGCGCAGTTCCTCGCCATCGCCGGGCCGTTCGATCTTGATGACTTGCGCGCCTGCCTCGACCAGAAACAGGGTGGCCATGGGCCCCGGCA
>JBPCVV010000154.1:0-9954 GCA_051010195.1 Anderseniella sp.
ACAGCAGCGCAAAGGCAATCATGGTGGCTTCGACAATGTCGATGTAACCGAAGATGGGATTGCGGAACACGGTGCGCAGGATGATCTGCAGCATGCCCAGGAACATCAGCCCGAAGATCAGTAACCCCGACAACAGGTTCAGCGCGTCTTCAATCGGTGACAGCAGCCGGTCGGCCCGCTTCAGCAGTTTTGCCAGCCCGTCATCATCGCGTGATGTATTATCCACCCCTTCATGCCTCCCCGGACGAAGTTCAGTGTTTGCCACCACGGACCGCGCATCGCTCTTGCATCGGCGATGTCACAGTCCGTGGTGCATAATGTTGTGGTTACTCGAACTTTCTACCGACCGTGGAATAGACCAGTTCGACAAGACCCTTGGCGTCGAACTTGCCTTCGTTTTCCTTGATCCATGCATCGATGACCGGTTTGCCGGCCGCGGCCCGGAAGGCGGACAGCTGTTCTTCGGTATAGGTCACCTTCTTAAGTTTACCCTCGAGCATTGGCAGGTTGACCTTGTCGATGTCGATATAGGCCTGGATCTGGGCCGTGGCAGTCTCGTCTTTCACATCCATCAGCAGTTTCTGGTACTGTTCCGGCAGCGCATCAAATGCACTCTTGGAAAAGACCAGCGGGCAATCCGATGTGCCCGGCGACAGGTTGGACGTGAACCAGTCGGTCACTTCGTGGATCTTGTAGGCCACGTGGGAATAGGTGAACGGGAACGAGGCAGCATCCATGGTGCCCTGCTGAACGCCGGTATAGACCTCGGTTGCCGTTGAACTGGTCGGCGTTGCGCCCATGACTTTCATGGCCTTGCCGACGCCGCCACCGGCGCGCACGGTCTTGCCCTTCCAGTCCTCAAGCTTCATCGGTGGTTCGCCCTTGCCGAGAAATTCATACTGCGGCAGGTAGGACGACATGTAGAGCATGGCGTTCCACTGCGCATGTTCCTTGACGATTGCCGGGTGCGCATAGACAGCATCGCGAATCTTGCGGTTGTCTTCCCAGCCGGACATAGGCAGGAACGGCATGGTCAAGACCATCAGCCCCGGGTTTTTCTTCGGGTGATAGAAGTTGCAGGTCATGGCCGCTTCAAACGCGCCGACCGAAATGCCGTCGAGGTTTTCGCGGGACTTCGAAAGAGCCGCACCATAATGCAGCGTCATGGTGAACTTGCCGTCGGTCTTGGCACTGACCAGTTCGGCCAGCTTCTCAAAGCCCGCTGTAAAGGCGCGTTTCTTGCCCCACAGCGATACGTTCCATTTGACTTCCGGACCTTCCACTTCCGCCGCCTGGGCGATGGTCATAGTGGAGGTTGTGGCGAAGGCGACCAGTGCAGTTGTCGCCAGTAGTTTCTTTATCATGTCGTCTTTACTCCCTGTATCAGACATTGCCCGGTTGTGTTCGGGCAGGCTTTCATGAGCCGCGGCGTAAACAACTTACCGGGCTCCATGCGGCGCATGATGCGGTGAACTGGCCGTCGTGGCAAGCGTGGTTACGGTATTGCCGGCCGCCACGCTGATAGAGCCGAGCACCAGCGCCGCCCACAAGAATGCGGCGATTGTGAACGTGGTGTTCCATTTCCACGACAAGGTGGTGCCGGCGATTGAAGTGATCCGGCCCAGTATGAGAGCCGTGGCGCCAAACGGCGATGCGGTCAGGTTCAGGGTCCAGCCCAGCGCCAGAGCGGTTGCCAGCAGGGTCGGATCAAGCTGGCTGTCGGGCAGCGCGGAGTACAGCGATCCCATGAAAGTGACGGTCAACATCGGCGGCATGGCCAGGTTGGAAGCGGCCGGCACAATGATCATAACGGCAAGATAGACCGCGATTGGAGGCCAGGTCTCGAAGCCTGCGATGTCAGCCAGCACAGGCGCATTGCTCATCCCTGCCGCGACGATACCGATGTAACCGGCAGCAGACAGGGTCACGGCTTCTGGTGAGCCGGCGGGAATGGAGTTACGGGCAATGTTGCGGATCCCGATCATCGCAGCGGCTGTCTGATCCGGTCTCGATCTGTACTGGACCCAGATCCATACCGCGGTCACCAGTGGGCTCGCCAGCATCAGGGCGGGGACGACCTTTGCGCCGGTGGCGAATACCAGAGCCAGTGATATGCCGGCCAGCGCAGCGCATACCAGGCCAAAGCGTTTGAAAGCCTGCCAGGGAAACGGTTCCGGCTCGATGTCCGGTCGTGGCAAAGCATCATGGGCGGCCAGTTGTGCGCGGGCCCGCTTGCCGGTAATCCGGTCTTCCGCCCAGCCAATGACCACAACCCCCAGCGCTATAAAAAACCCGACCCCGGCCATCACCAGCGGTTTCGAACCCGATACGACACTGGCCACCAGGGCTTGTGTTACCGCGGTGGGTGACCAGGCGATAATCCAGGAAAAGCCACGTACAAGGGCGGACATCTGGCGGCGTTCGCGCCATTGGGCCAGTTCCGGATTGGTCTTTGCATCCGCCTTGATGCCACGCTGGATCAGCGGACCCAGAAGGCTTAGGGCGCCGAAATTCAGGATCATGCCGAGGGCGTGGCTGCCGGCGTGGATGGCGATGTAGCGCTGTCCGGGCGGACGATGGGTCAGGTAGCGTCCCAGTGTCAGGACGGAAGGCGAAGTGACCGCACCATCGCGCAGCAATGCCAGCAGCAGCATGAAGGCCGCAAGATAGGTGGCCTGTCCAAATCCGCGCTCGATCAGGGCAACAGGCGCATCGGAGAACATAAAAGCGCAAGCAGTCGCAGTCACGGCCAGTGCGATCAGATACCGCTCGCGCAGACCCAGGCGGGACTGTCCGACCAGCAGGAACACGACCAGCAACACGGCGGCAATTCTTGCAGCAAGTGGGACATGCAGGTGCAGTTCAATCAGTTCGAACAGGGCCATGCCGAGCAGGCACACGGTAACCAGCCGGTCGCTCCAGTGCGTGATCGCGCCGCCGCGCGCCGTTGTGGTGTCAGCCCCTTTGTCCATCAGACAAGTCTATACCGGCAATCGCGCGGTCAGCGTTGCGAATTTTGCCAGTCAGGATTGATCCACGGTTGCTGGTTGGACGGCGGCAGCGGGTCGAGGCCGAGAATATGATCGGATGCCTTTTCGCCCACCATCATGGACGGTCCATTGAGATTGCCGTTGGGGATGGACGGAAAAATCGAGCTGTCAGCCACGCGCAGGCCGTCGATGCCGATCACCCGGCACTGCGGATCAACCACCGCCATGGGGTTTTTATCCGACCCCATCTTGCAGGTGCCGCACGGATGGTACGCACTTTCGGCGTGCTGGCGGATGAAATCGTCGATGGCACCGTCACTGGTGACGTCATGGCCGGGTTGTATTTCACCGTCGGCATATTCCTGCATGGCCGGCTGGGCAATGATTTCACGGGTCAACCGAATACATGAGCGGAAATCCTGCCAGTCCTCATCCTTGGACATGTAGTTGAAGGTCAGTTTCGGGGCATCGTCCGGGCTGGCGCTGACTGGTTTCACCGTGCCGCGCGATTTCGACCGGTTGGGACCGACATGCACCTGGAAGCCGTGTCCATTGGTGGCGGGCTTGCCGTCATAGGCAATGGCGCCGGGCAGGAAATGGTATTGAATGTCGGGGTATTCGACCCCGGCGCGCGAGCGAACGAAACCAGCGGATTCAAAGTGATTGGTGGCGCCCAGCCCGGTCTTGAACAACAGCCATTGCAGGCCGATCAGCCCCTTGGACATGAGGCCCAGCCTGGTGTTCAAGGTGACGGGCTTGCTGGAGTGCAGTTGGAAGTAAACTTCCAGATGATCCATCAGGTTTGCGCCCACGCCGGGCAGATGGTGCACCGGCTCAATGCCGGCTGCTTTCAGGGTTTCCGCATCGCCGATGCCGGACAGCTGCAACAAGTGTGGCGAGTTGAAAGCGCTGGCGGCAATGATGACCTCGCGGCGGGCATGGGCGGTTTTGATGGTGCCCGCCTTTTCGTACTCCACGCCGGTGGCGCGCCGGTTTTCCAGCACGATGCGCCGCGCCTTGGCCCGGGTGACCAGTTGCAGATTGTTTCGCATCATTGCCGGCCTGAGGTAGGCGTTTGCAGCGGACCAGCGGCGGCCTTTCCAGACCGTCATTTCCATGGCGCCGAAGCCTTCCTGCTGGTGGCCGTTGTAATCGATGGTGGCCGGATATCCGGCCTGCTCGGCCGCCTCGACAAAAGCGTGATACAGCGGGTTGTCACGTTCGCCGCGGGTCACGTGCATCGGACCTTCGGTGCCGCGCCAGCCGTCTTCGCCGCCATGAGAGGTTTCCATGCGCTTGTAATAGGGCAGGACGTCGGCGAAAGCCCAGCCGGTCGCCCCCAGTTCGGACCATGTGTCGAAGTCGCGGGCATGGCCGCGGACATACACCATGCCGTTGATGGACGAAGAACCACCGATCACCTTGCCGCGCGGTGCGGTAATGCGCCGGTTGTTGAGGCCGGGTTCAGGCTCAGACAGGTAGCCCCAGTTGTAGGTTTTCGTATTCAGCGGAATCGACAGCGCCGACGGCATCTGGATCAGGGGGCCAACGTCGCTGCCGCCGTATTCCAGCACCAGCACTGTGTGCCTGCCGTTCTCGGTCAACCGGTTGGCCAGCACAGACCCGGCAGAGCCCGAACCGATGATGATGTAGTCAAATGTGCCGTCGCTCATGAAAATCTCAGTGGCTGGAAGGAAGCTGGCTGTCGATATAGGACTCGACGAGATGAATGGCGGTGTCGCGGTTGTACACGTCGCCGAACAGGGCCGCGCGCAGCCAGACCCCGTCGATAAGAGCGGAGACGCCGATCGCCAGTTCGGTCGCCTTGTCGGGGCCGGTGAGTTTGTTGAAAGCGTGTTTCAGGTTGGAATTCAGACGCGCATCGTACAGGCGCAGGATGCGGCTCAGGTTTGAAGATTGGCGGGCCGAACCGTAAAGCGCCAGCCAGGCGGTCATGACATCGGGCGAATACTGGCTCGGCGCGAAGTTGGCCGAAACAATTGCGGACAGCCTGCTACGCGGTGTCTGAGCCTGTTTCAGGCGCTTGAGGGTTTCTGCGCGCAGGTCGCGCAGCATGTGCTGCATGGTGGCAAACAGCAGGTCGTCCTTGCCGTCGAAATAATGATGCACGATGCCCGACGACACGCCCGCCTTCTTGGCAATGCGTGCAACCGTGGTGTCCGCATAGCCATAATCGTGCAGCGACGATATTGCCGCTTCTATCAGTTGATTCCGGCGCACCGGACCCATGCCAAGTTTCGGCATATCGCCTCGCTTTCAGAGTTGAGCCTGTATGCAGAATATTTTTTTTAATTGATCAGTCAATTAAAAACAGCGTAAGTTTCACCGGGCTGTTGACTTGCAGGTGAACTGCGGCGCACATTCCGGCTAATTCAGAGCGCTCAAGGTCGTCATTTGAAGATGGCCAGGTGACTATCAAACAGGGAGTAGATATTGATGATCAGGACAATTTCATACGTGATGACAGGTGTTGCCGCGGCGGCTATCTTTGCGTTTGCACCGGTGGGTACCGCGCAGGCTGCCGACAGCGAAGCCTGCAAAACCGTGCGGTTTTCCGATGTCGGCTGGACTGACATTACCGCCACCACCGCTACTGCCACAGTTGTCCTTAAGGCGCTCGGCTACGAGCCGGTTACCCAGGTCCTGTCTGTTCCCGTGACCTATTCATCCCTGAAAAACGGGGATATCGACGTCTTCCTCGGCAACTGGATGCCGACCATGGAAGCCGATATCAAGCCTTACCGCGAAGACGGATCGGTTGAATCCATCGGTGCCAACCTGGAAGGCGCCAAGTACACGCTGGCGGTGCCCAAATACACCTACGAAGCAGGCGTCAAGACGTTCCAGGATATCGCCAAGTTCAAGGACCAGCTTGACGGCAAGATTTACGGTATCGAGCCAGGCAATGATGGCAACCGGCTGATCCTCGACATGATCGAGAAAGACACTTACGGCCTGAAGGGTTTTGAGGTGGTTGAATCGTCTGAAGCCGGCATGCTGTCCGCCGTCGCCAAGGCCGGCCGCAAGAAAGAGCATCTGGTGTTTCTTGGCTGGGAGCCGCACCCGATGAATGCCAATTTCGAAATGGCCTACCTTGAGGGCGGTGATGACGTGTTCGGCCCGAACCTCGGCGGCGCCACGGTGCACACCAATGTGCGCAAGGGCTATCTCACCGACTGCCCGAACGCCGGCAAGTTGGTCTCAAATCTCAAGTTCGCGCTGAAGATGGAAAACGAGATCATGGGTGCCATCCTCAATGACGGCACCGATCCGGAAAAGGCCGCCACCAGCTGGCTCAAGGCCAATCCCGGCATGATGGATGCCTGGCTTGACGGTGTCACCACGTTTGACGGCGGGGACGCCATGGCTGCGGCGAAATCCGCCATCAAGTAGTTCGGACCTGACCTGACTTTGTGCTACCCGGTTTTGCATGAACGGCAAAACCGGGTAGCGTTGTTTCCTGCACCGTTCACCCGAATACCGGCAGTGCAGCAAATCCATAAACCGGCTTTCACGGATTGACCTCATGGACCCGATCAGCGCTTTTCTGGAAGACAACAAAATACTGCTTGGCAAACGTGGAAAAGAATTTTTCGACTGGCTGACGGACAATTTTGACTGGTTTTTTGACGGTATCGCGGACGGCATAGAGGCAGTCCTCAAGGCTTTGATTGACCTGATGCTGCTGCCGCCGCCGATCATCATTGTTGCGCTGATTGCGGGGCTGGCGTGGTGGTTGTCACGGTCGTGGAAGGTGCCGGCGATTGCGGTGGCGTGCCTGGCGTTTGTGATCAACCAGGGCTTGTGGAAGGAAACCGTTGAAACACTCGCCCTGGTTGTCGGTGCGGCAACGGTGGCCATGGCGATCGGGGTGCCGGTGGGCATTGTGGCTGCGCACAATGAGTGGCTGTTCCGCATTCTGCGCCCGGTACTTGACCTGATGCAGACGCTGCCGACGTTCGTCTACCTGATCCCGGCACTTATCCTGTTCGGCCTCGGGCTGGCACCGGGGCTGGTGACCACCGTCATATTCTCCATTGCCGCGCCTATCCGGCTGACCCATCTCGGCATTACCTCGGTGCCGAAACAACTGATCGAGGCCGGTCAGGCATTTGGTGCCACCAAGTGGCAATTGCTGAAAAAGGTCGAACTGCCGGCCGCCATGCCGACCATCATGGCCGGGCTGACCCAGTGCATCATGCTGTCGCTGTCCATGGTGGTGATTGCAGCGCTCATTGGTGCCAACGGGTTGGGCAAACCGGTGGTGCGCGCACTGAACACGGTCAACATTCCGATGGGTATCGAGGCCGGTCTCGCCATTGTGGCGGTTGCCATCATGCTGGACCGCATCTGCCGAATTCAGGAACCCGGCAATGGGGGGCAAAGCAAATGACCAACACAGCCGTCAGTTTCAGGAACGTCGACATCATTTTTGGGGACAACAAGCCGGAAGCGCTGCGCCTGCTGGACGCCGGTGCGACCCGACAGGAGATCAACGAAAAAACCGGCGCAGTGCTCGGCGTGGCCGATGCCTCGCTAGATGTGGCGGAAGGTGAAATATTCGTCCTCATGGGGCTGTCCGGATCGGGCAAGTCCACCTTGCTGCGCGCGGTCAACCGGCTCAATGAAACCGCCCGCGGCAAGGTCGTCGTGTCGACCGACGGCACCTCGGTTGACGTGGCTTCATGCAGCGAGCTTGAGTTGCGCCAGCTGCGCATGCATCAGGTAGCCATGGTGTTTCAGCAGTTTGCCCTGTTGCCATGGCGCACGGTTGAGGAAAATGTGGGACTTGGCCTGGAACTGGCCGGTGTTCCGGAGGCGGAACGCAAGGCCCGTGTTGCAGAGCAGTTGAAGCTGGTCAGTCTCGACCAGTGGGCGGGCCGTTATGCCCATGAACTGTCCGGCGGCATGCAGCAGCGCGTGGGCCTGGCCCGGGCCTTTACCACGCAAGCGCCGATCCTGTTGATGGATGAACCGTTTTCGGCGCTTGATCCGCTGATCCGGACACACTTGCAGGATGAATTGCTGAACCTGCAGCGCGAACTGAAGCGCACCATCATCTTCGTCTCACATGACCTCGACGAAGCCATGAAAATCGGCAACCGGATTGCGATCATGGAGGACGGCCGCATCGTTCAGGCCGGCACGCCACAGGAAATCGTGCTCAAGCCGGCCAATGCCTATGTCGAGCAGTTTGTGCAGCACATGAACCCGCTCAACGTGATGACCGGCGCCACGATCATGAAGAAACTGGCCAAACCGAAGCGGGTGGCCGGGGGCAAGGCGGCACCTGTGATGATGCCGCCCGATGCCACCATGCGCGAGATCATTGCCGAGTGCTGGCGCTCCGGCAAAAGCGTCATGATCGGCAAGGACGGCAAGGCCATTGGCGAGGTTGGAGAGACGGAAATCTACTCGGCGCTCGTCAACCGGCCATCTGCCTAGTTCAAGACCCAAAAAGCGAAATTGAGTGCCGCAGCGAAGCTGACCCACGCCAGATAAGGCGCCAACAGCCACGCAGCGAGACGGTCAATGGGCCGGAACACTGCAACTGTCAGCGCCACGGCAAGCCATAGTATGGTGATGGTGATCAGCCCGAGTAAGGTTGATTGAGCGGCAAAGAATGCAAACGACCAGATGAAATTCAGCGCCAGTTGCACCAAGAACACCGTCAACGCGGAACGGGCCTTGCTGTTGAGGCCGCCACCGGTGCGCCATACACGCCAGGCCGCGACGCCCATCATGATGTAGAGAACGGTCCACACCGGTGCGAACACCCGACCGGGCGGCGTCCATGACGGCCGGTTCAAGGTCAAATACCAGGTGGTGACGGATTGATTGGTGGCCCATCCGGCAATGCTGCCAACGGCAAGGCACAGCAAGACAAAACCGGCCAGAACCAGCCAATGCCGTTTCGGACCGGTGATACTACCGGTGTTTTGCGTCATGCGGGTCCCCACGATAATGTGACTTGTATCTGCCCTGCCGTCAGCGTGACATAAACACAATTCACATAGAACTTCCTACCTGTTCGTTTTCGAGGAGCAAACTAATGATCAAGTCGTTTTTGGCCGCTGCCGCCATTTCCCTGTCCGTCGCAGTCGCGCCTGCACTGGCCGGGGATTCCGCAAACGGGACCATAAAGATGGAAAGCGCTCATGATGCAGCCACAACGCTGGACCGGCTGGAGGCGATCTTCAAGCAAAAGGGTATCACCGTATTTGCCAGGGTGGATCATGCCGCCGGTGCCCAGAAAATCGGTGAAGACATGGCGCCGACACAGCTCCTGTTGTTCGGTAATCCCAAGCTCGGCACACCGCTGATGAAGGTCAATCGCGAAGCCGGTTTCGACCTGCCGATGAAGGCGCTTGCCTGGACCGATGATGCCGGCAAGACATGGCTTGCGGTCACCGATCCCGCCGCCTTGAAGTCGCGCTACGGGCTCGATGATGCAGCCCCGGTGATTGAGAAAATGAGCGGTGCGGTGACAGCCATGGGCAAGAAGGCAACCTCTAAAGAGTAAAATCGACCCGAACATTTTACTCGGGCGTCGGACCCACTGTATTGCGCAGACGTCCGATGCCTTCCAGCAACACCTCCACCACGTCGCCTTCCTTGAGGGAGGCGGTGGTGCCGGCGGTGCCAGTGTAGATCACATCACCTGGCTCAAGGGTCATGTAGCGGGACAATTCGGAAATGATTCTGGCGGATGAATGGATCATCTGCTTCGTCGAGGCTTTCTGGACTGTCTTGCCGTTGACCTTTGTTTCGAACTTCAGGTTGTCGATGGTCAGGCCCGGCGATATCCAGGGGCCCAGCGGCGCAAACGTGTCGGAACCTTTGGACTTCAGCACGGTGAAGCCGCCGGACCCGAAACTGCGCTCGGTTATGTCGTTTCCGGCTGTAACGCCGAACACGTAGGACAGCGCGTCTTTTTCCGACA
>JBPCVV010000155.1:0-15439 GCA_051010195.1 Anderseniella sp.
CCCACACCTTCACCTCGACATGATCAGGAGATATGACATGAGCCAGCGAGATATTGGCCCGTTGCGGGAATATCGGGTGGTTTTCCAGCAGCGGCCCGGTCTTTGACAGATCAGTCACGTCCAGGTCATTCACCCAGAAAATGGCATGCGGATTGCCGACATTGACGACCGATGGCGTGTGCAGGATGGGTGCATCGATCGGGCCTATCTGCAGCTCTATCCCGCGGGTATCGTGAAACTCTTCCGCCAGCGGGATATCCTGCCAACCGAACTTCGGCACGCCCATGTCGACGGTAACCTGGCCTGCATCCGCCTTGCGGCACACCAAAAACCCGCCCCTGGTGTCTATGGTCGCTGCATCGGCGCCGGTTTCGGTGAACAAAATGTCAGCCACGCAGCGCGAGGCGTTACCGCAGCTTTCCACTTCGTGGCCTTCGGCATTGTAGATACGCATGCGCAGATCCGCGACTTCGGAGGCTTCCATCACGATGAACTGGTCACAGCCGATGCCGGTCTGCCGGTGCGACCAGGCATGAACCTGTTCCTGGGTGAACCGGTGCTGCTCTGACCTGCCATCAACAATGATGAAATCATTGCCCAGCCCATTCATCTTGCGAAACGGAATATGTGTGTTCGTGCTCATTAAGCGCCTTATATGGTGAAATGCCCCCAACTTGCCAGAGGTAACAGGGCGGGTACGCCCAGAACGGCGCGAGGCACAAAGTGCCGAGCAAAGCTGTTCTACAACATGACATTGACCTTGAGCCGCAATTACCCTATTGAACCAGCCACTCCAGATGCCAAAATAAATTGGCAGGCTTGCTGACACATGGGCGCCGTCAATCGCTCCCGGGGGGTCAGGGGTCCACATCCGTCCGCGAAGGTTCGCGCACGGGTGCCATTTTGCTTTGCGTAACCGGTTTGGGAAAAACAGATGTTTGAAACACTTCAGGATCGCCTCGGCGGTATCTTCGACAAGCTGACGGGCCGCGGCGCCCTGTCGGAGGCTGATGTCGACACCGCGATGCGTGAAGTGCGCCGCGCCCTGATCGAGGCCGACGTGGCGCTGGAAGTGGTGCGCAACTTTGTCGAGCAGGTCAAGGAACGGGCCATCGGCAAGGAAGTCATCAAGTCGGTGACGCCCGGCCAGATGGTCGTCAAGATCGTCAATGACGCCATTGTCGACATGCTCGGCAAGGAGCCTGAACCGCTCAATTTCAAGGCGGCGCCGCCTGTGCCGATCCTCATGGTCGGCCTGCAGGGCTCCGGCAAGACCACGACAACGGCAAAAATCGCCAAACGGCTACTGGAACGCGACAAGAAGAAAGTCATCATGGCCTCGCTGGACACCAGGCGGCCCGCTGCACAGGAGCAGCTTGCCATCCTCGGCGAGCAGATCTCGGTAGACACCCTGCCCATCGTGAAGGGCGAGGATCCGGCAAAGATCACCAAGCGCGCCATGGCGGAAGCCAAAAAGGGCGGCTATGACGTGGTCATGCTGGATACGGCCGGGCGCCTGTTCATCGATGAAGAACTCATGGCGGAAGTCCAGATCGTCCGCGATATCGCCAAACCGGCCGAAACCCTGCTGGTCGCTGATGCGCTGACCGGCCAGGACGCGGTCAACCTGGCCCGCTCTTTCGACGAACAGGTCGGCATCTCCGGCCTTGTCCTGACCCGCATCGACGGTGACGGCCGCGGCGGCGCCGCCTTGTCGATGCGCGCGGTCACTGGCAAACCGATCAAGCTCCTGGGCACCGGCGAAAAACTCGACGGCCTTGAAGACTTCCATCCCGAACGTATCGCATCGCGCATCCTCGGCATGGGTGACGTGGTCTCGCTGGTTGAAAAGGCCGCCCAGACCATAGATCACGACAAGGCAGCCAAGATGGCTGCGCGCATGAAGAAGGGGGTTTTCGATCTCGAAGACCTCGCCGACCAGCTCAGGCAGATGCAGAAAATGGGCGGCATGTCAGGCCTGATGGGCATGATGCCCGGCCTCGGCAAGATGAAGAAACAACTCGAGGATGCCGATCTCGACAATTCGGTGCTCAAGCGCCAGCTCGCAATCATCTCTTCGATGACGGCGAAAGAGAAGCGCAACCCGAAAATCATGAACGCCTCGCGCAAGAAGCGTGTCGCTAGAGGCTCAGGCGTTGAAGTCCAGGAAATCAACCGACTGTTGAAAATGCATATCCAGATGGCCGGCATGATGAAGAAGATGGGCAAGGGCAAAGGTGGCCTGCTCGGCAAGATGATGGGCATGGGCGGCGGTGCCGGCATGCCGTCGGCTGAGGAAATGGAAAAGATGCAGGCCGAGCTTGCCCAGATGGACCCGGATTCGGTTCCGCCGGAACTGAAAGATCTGGCCGACGGCAAAATGCCGAAAATGCCGGCGGGGCTGCCCGGCATGGGCGGTGGAATGCCCGGACTGCCTGGCCTTGGCGGCAAGGGCGGCTTACCCGGCCTCGGCGGTGGCGGCGGCTTCAAGGGCCTGCCCGGATTTGCCAAGAAGAAGAAATAGCGACGAACCCGAAATTTAATCAGACATGTGAACACCCAAGGAGAATTTGGACATGGCATTGAAAATCAGACTGGCCCGTGGCGGCTCGAAGAAACGTCCCTACTACCGCGTCGTGGTAGCCGACATAAACGCACCGCGCGACGGTCGCTTCATCGAGAAGATCGGCACCTACAACCCGCTGCTGCCGAAGGATTCGGAAGATCGCGTCAACATCGATGTCGATCGTGCAAAGCACTGGATGAGCGTCGGCGCCAAGCCGACCGACCGCGTGGCCCGCTTCCTGGACGCACTCGGCCTGGAAAAGCGCGAACCGCGCAACAACCCGAACAAGGCCAAGCCGGGCAAGAAGCGTCTGGAGCGCGAAGCTGCCGAGGCCGAAGCCGCCGAAGCGGCCAAGGAAGCCGCAAAAGCTGAGGCTGAAGCACCGGCAGAAGAAGCACCGGCAGAAGCTCCTGCCGAAGCTCCCGCTGAAGAGGCAGCAGCCGAGGCCCCGGCCGAAGAAGCGGCCTCTTAAGGGGCTTGCGCCCGCATGCCCGAGCAATCGCGCATTGTCCTCGGCGTCATAACCGGCGCACATGGTATTCAGGGTGAGGTGAAGCTGAAAAGCTTCACCGCCGATCCTGAAGCCATTGCATCCTACGGCCCGCTGGATGCGTCCAACGGCGCAGTGCTGCAGATAAAGTCACTGAAACTCCACAAGGACCTGTACCGCGCCCGCATTGATGGTGTGACCGACCGCAATGCGGCCGAATCCCTGAAAGGGCTTGAACTGTCGATAACGCGCGACCGCTTGCCCAAACCGGAAACCAACGAGGTCTACCACGCCGACCTGGTCGGCCTGTCGGTCGTGGACCTGGCCGGTTCGCCCATGGGCACGGTGGTGAACATACTGGATTTTGGAGCCGGCGAACTGCTTGAACTGAAGCTGCAGGATGTGAAGTCCACCGTGCTTGTGCCGTTCAACAGGCAAACCGTGCCGGACATCAATCTTGACGCGGGCACACTGAGCATCGATCCTCCAGCCGGACTGCTGGACGACGATACTGAATGACCGGGGCCGGCAACCGGTCACCGCATCCTGAAGAAAGCAACTGCAGCGACCATGTCATTTCTAGCGACAGTGCTGACGCTTTACCCGGACATGTTTCCGGGACCGCTCGGCCTGTCCATGGCAGGCCGCGGCCTGGAAGACGGCCTCTGGTCGCTCCAGGCACATGATATCCGCGCCCATGCCACCGACCGGCACGCCTCGGTTGACGACACACCGGCTGGCGGCGGTCCCGGCATGGTCCTGAAACCCGATGTCCTGGCCCGCGCCATTGACGCTGCAAGCACGCCCGAAGACACCCGCCCCCGCCTGCTGATGAGCCCGCGCGGACGCCCGTTGGACCAAGCCTATGTGCGCGAACTGGCTGCCGGCAGCGGAGTCATCATCGTGTGCGGGCGGTTCGAAGGGGTTGACGAGCGGGTGATCGAGGCGCGCAACCTGACCGAAGTGTCAGTGGGAGACTATGTGCTGTCCGGCGGAGAACCTGCCGCCCTTGTCGTTCTCGATGCAATCGTGCGCCTGCTGCCCGGCATCATGGGCAACGACGCATCCGGCACCGAGGAAAGTTTCGAGCGCGGTGGCCTGGAACATCCGCAATACACCCGGCCGCGCGAGTGGGAGGGCCGTGAAATCCCGCAGGTTTTACTGTCCGGCGACCACGCCGCCATAGCGCGCTGGAAGCAGGAACAATCGGAAAAACTGACCAGGGCGCGCAGGCCGGACCTCATTCGGCCAAAAGACTAGAAACAAATAGCCCAAATATGCGGATAGACATTGACTTTTGCACCGTCACACGGGTAAAGACCCGCATCGCGATCATCCGGCGGTCCGGCGCAAGCCAATGGATTGCCGAAAACTGATTGTATCTGAAAAATGTTGGAGCGATATGTCCGCCCTGAGACCAATGCGGGCCGCACCAAGAAGGAATTCGTCCGATGAACATTATCCAGCAGCTCGAGCTCGAGCAGGCTCAGGCCATTACGGCCAAACGCGAGATTCCAGAATTCGGCCCCGGTGACACTGTGGTTGTTGCTGTGCGTGTGACCGAAGGCGAACGTTCGCGTATCCAGAACTATGAAGGTGTGGTGATTGCCCGTTCGGGTGCCGGCCTCAACGAAAACTTCACCGTGCGCAAGCTCAGCTACGGCGAAGGTGTGGAACGGGTATTTCCGATCTACTCGCCGCTGGTTGAAGGCGTGAAGGTACTGCGCCGCGGCAAGGTTCGCCGCGCCAAGCTGTATTATCTGCGCGGCCGCACCGGCAAGCGCGCACGTATTGCGGAAAAGAAGCGCTCAATCGTCATACCCGGTGCCGCAGAAGCCGCCGCCGCCAAGGCGGAAGCTGCCAACGCCCCGCAGGTGGTCGATGATGTATCGCTGATTTCCGGAGTGGGTGATGTACTGGCTGAAAAACTGGCCGGCGAAGGTGTGACCAGCCTGACCCAGATCGCCAAGTGGAAGAAGGACGACATTGCTGACTACGACGACAAGCTGTCACTTGGCGGCCGCATCGAGCGCGATGAATGGATTGTCCAGGCCAAGGAATTGCTGGAAGGCAAGCCGCCGCGCGCCAAGGTTGATCAGGAAGCTGCTGAGAAAACCGCTGACGAAGAATAAGCAGTGCTCTAAATATTTTCGAAAGGCCGGGACCTGTTCCCGGCCTTTTTTATTGCCGTGCCATTGTCACCGGCACCTCACAGCCAGTGTCTGCACGCAAGATCACAATAGCCTGCCGGGGACCGAATTGGCTGCTCGACCTCAAAAACCCTTCAAAAATACCCCATTTCAGCCGTTGCTTCGGCATATTGGGATGCTGAACTGCGATGATCGAATGGGCTTGAGGGGGCATGAATAATGGAGAATTTGTCATGGCCACAGACTATCAGAATGAGCATCGCGCATCACATGCACCCGACTATCGCACCCGCTCCGGCGGGTCAAACGGCTGGCTGATCGGCCTCGCCGTAGCGATCCTGCTCGCAATGATTGCCTTCTTCTCGTTCGCCGGCTCTGATCGCCCGGCAATCACCACCGGCACCACCAGCGAACAGGTAACCGTCCCGCCGGCATCAGAAAGCGCGCCGGCCACCCAGGAACAGGCTGTTCCGCCGGCCACAACCGCACCGGCGCAGTAATACAGGATTGCTGAAACGTAGGGCGGCGCAGCTTTTGAGCGGCAAGGGTTGTTGTGAAACCGTGTTGCTCGAGGTGCGCCGCTCCAAACATCATTTCTTGCGCCACAACATGTAAAGACCCATGGGTGGCCGGGCCTCGACCTGTTCCAGGTCCCCGCAGAAATTCGATATATTTCGCCCGACCTCGTGCATGTACTGCAGTTCAAGTCCGACCTTGATGCCGGCATTCACGATATCCGACATCTTGTGGGTGAACGAGTAATGCGGCGTGGAGCTATATTGTTCGTAACCGAAGTAATCCAGCCCCGTGGTCTCCACAAATGGTTCGGTCTGGAAGTAGGAATGGACAAGCCCGGAAGGTCCGCCGTTGTCATCCGGTTCGTACATCATCAAAACCGGGTGCATTTCTTCCATCACCCAGTGCCCTCCAGCAACCATCAGATCCGAAACCGCCTGGAAAAATCCATCCAAATCCGGCATCCATCCCAGCACGCCGACCGTGGTCATCGCAATGTCAAACCGCCCGTTCAAGTTTGCCGGCAGCGCATAAACATCCGCAGTAAGGAAACTCACGTCACCGTCGTGGCCGGCAATTTCGGCCAGTTCGCGGGCCTGGGCCACAAAGGCGTCTGCCTGATCAATTCCAAGACACCTGGCTGCCCCCATATTCTTCAGCGACAGCAAATCCTTGCCGTTGTTGCAGGCAATCTGCACGGCTGACCTGCCGGTGATGCCCACGCGCTCCAGCATGGCGATGACGTCATTGGAGAGGTGATTGTAGCCGCCGTCAGCAAACTGCTCGCGCAGTCGGGCCTGATTGTGGGCGGCATGGCGTGCCGCCGCCTCGTTCCACGCTTCCTTGTTGGAGGTTACGTATTTCTCCCGATCACTCATGGTGACAATTCTATTGAAACCGTCCGCGGAGACAAAACAAAAACCCCGCCGACCGTAACCGGCCCGCGGGGTCCAAACACTTATTCGACAGCTAAACGCCTGCTTTAAGAAGCGTCTTCCAGGTTGTCGGCTGACATCTTGCCGCTGCGCTGGTCGGTGACCAGTTCGAACTTGACCTTCTGGCCTTCGTTCAGGGTGCTCATGCCTGCGCGTTCGACGGCGGAGATATGAACAAAAGCGTCCTTGGAACCGTCTTCCGGTTCAATGAAGCCATAGCCCTTGGTTGTGTTGAAGAATTTTACTGTGCCTACCGGCATGGTCGTTGTCCTTTCAAAGGAGACACCCGCTCGTTCACACCTTGTGACGGCTGGGTTCGTACATTGCTCACATTGTCAGGAATAACGAAGTTAAACGGCGTACCGCATATCGAGGCATCATCAGACAAGTTCGGTATATACAACCACCTATATGGGTGATTGCGAGGCAAATAGCAATCAAAATGCCGAAGTAAACCTGAAAATGGCTAACCCCCGGAAAGCCGCACCGATGTTTCCGCGGCTTCTAGGCGGCCGCCTGGGATTCTGCTTTTTCCAGCACGATGATTTCAACAATGGCCGCCTTGGCAATCATCGATTCCCGGCCATCGGAGCGCATGAATTCCAGTATCGGACTGTCACCGCTCAAAACGCGCTTGATGTCGCTGCTCATCGGCAACATGAGCGTGCCTTCGAGAGCCCGCCCGTCACTCAGCAGCAGCTGCACGTCATAGCTTTTTCTATTGCCTTCATTGTTAAACATCGTACCGCATCCCTGTTGTTATGCGACTAGCTATACCGGCAGACGCCTTAAACAATCGACTGCAATTTAGTGGCGATTTTATCGATCTAATCAGCATTGCCCTTACTTGAGTATTGGCGGGCTCTCAATTGTCCGTCCGCGTTGAATACTCACAAGCGGTGTGATTAGAACTTTCGGCCTGCGACAAAACGTGCCTTACTGGACGCGTACAGAGCAAAAAGGAGGGTGCAATGTCAGCCAAAATAGTAATTGGCCTTGACGGCAGCGGTTCAGGAGAACGAGCTGTTGCCTACGCCAAGAAACTGGCCAAGCAGATAGGGAAATGCGAGCTGATTGCTGTCTATGTGATCGAATGGTCACCTTACAGCTTTCAGACACCGGAGGAAAACGAGGAGCGCCACAAACGCCGCGACGAAGAAATTGCCGCTGCCAACACCCGCATCGTCACACCGGCTGTCGATGCCTTGAAAGCAGACGGTTTGTCTGCCCGGGGTATCGTGAAACATGGCCACGTTGCCGACCTCCTGAACGCCGTCGCTGTCGACGAAGGCGCAGACCAGATCGTCGTCGCGCGATCATCTGAAGGTGGATTTGCAAGCCGCGTGTTCGGCACGTCAACGGCAAATCTCGTCATGACAGCAACTGTCCCCGTCACGGTTGTCGGATAAGGAAACGTCTCATGAAAAAGCTTACACTAACGGCCCTCGCGCTGAGCGCAGCGGGGTCAACCACCGCTTTTGCACAAGAAGCCCGATCCATCGACCAGGCGGTGAATGAAACCTTTGCCGCCGTAACCGGTCCATTTGTGAGTTTCATCTTCTCGCCGTTTCCCGGCACGAGTTTTCCATGGATCGTGATGTGGCTGGTGATCGCCGCAACCTTGTTCACGGTCTATTTCGGCTTCATCCAGATCAGAGGCTTCCGGCATTCCATCCAGCTTGTGAAAGGCGATTATGCGGATCCCAATGATGCTGGCGAAGTGAGCCATTTCCAGGCTCTGGCAACAGCACTGTCCGGTACTGTGGGCCTCGGCAATATTGCCGGTGTGGCAGTGGCCGTGGGCATTGGCGGTCCCGGCGCCACGTTCTGGATGATCATGGCCGGTCTTCTGGGCATGGCCTCGAAATTCACCGAATGTACGCTCGGCGTCAAATACCGCAACGAGTATGAGGACGGCACCGTTTCCGGCGGCCCGATGTACTATATGTCGAAAGGCTTTGCGGAACGTGGCATTCCAGGCGGCAAGATTCTGGCCGTCATATTTTCGATCTTCTGTATTCTCGGCGCACTCGGCGGCGGCAATATGTTCCAGGCGAATCAGGCCCACGCCCAGATATCCGGCATCGTCGGAAACTACCCCGGCTGGATCACCGGCATCGTATTCGCCGTGGTCGTTTACGCGGTGATTGTCGGTGGTATCAAGTCCATCGCCAATGTGACGGAAAAGGTAGTTCCCTTCATGGGCGTCCTTTATGTCGCTACCGCGCTGGTCATCCTGCTGCTCAATTACGACAAGATCGGCTGGGCATTCGGGCAGATCTTCGAAGGCGCCTTCACCGGCCTCGGTGTTGCAGGCGGGTTTGTCGGTGCCCTTATTCAGGGTTTCAAGCGCGCCGCGTTCTCGAACGAGGCGGGTGTTGGTTCAGCCGCCATCGCCCACTCGGCGGTACGCACCAAGGAGCCGATCACCGAGGGACTGGTGTCCCTGCTGGAACCGTTTATCGACACCGTCGTGATCTGCACCATGACCGCCCTGGTCATCACCATTTCCGGCCTGCTGATCGTTGATCCGGCAACCGGTAACTTTGTTCTCGATGGCAACTCCATCGCGACCGTTGATGGTGTCAAAGGCGTATCACTGACGTCGGCAGCGTTCGCAACCGGTTTCAGCTGGTTCCCGTACCTGCTCGCAGTCGCAGTGGTTCTGTTCGCCTTCTCAACCATGATCTCCTGGTCATATTACGGGTTGAAGGCCTGGACCTACCTGTTCGGCGAAGGCAAGAACAAGGAACTGGCGTTCAAGATCATCTTCTGCGTCTTCGTGGTCATCGGCGCCTCGGCCAGCCTGGGTCCGGTGATTGACTTCTCCGACGCGGCGATCTTCGCCATGGCGGTGGTCAACATTACCGCGCTTTACTTCCTGATGCCGGTCGTGAAGCGGGAAATGAACTCATACCTGGAGCGCCTGAAGTCCGGCGAGATCAAGCGGTTCAAGCACTAGGTTCAATATTTTCACAAACACGGATGCCGGAGTGGACACACCAACTCCGGCATTTTTTGTTGCAGGGCATCCTCAGCCGCGCCCGGAGGCCGCAACCAATGCCTCGCAACAGCTTCCACCGTTCCGGACCATTTCCAGATGACAAACGCGCCCGGTCTCGCTAGGTTGCCGCCAATTTCGCACACTTCCAAAGGACTTGAGGACTTTCATGGCTGGCCCGCGCACCTTGTACGATAAAATCTGGGACGATCACCTGGTTCATGAGGCTGATGACGGCACCTGCCTGCTCTACATCGACCGGCACCTGGTCCACGAAGTCACCAGCCCGCAGGCGTTTGAAGGACTGCGCATGACCGGGCGCAGCGTCCGCGCGCCTGAAAAGACACTTGCCGTGGTAGACCATAACGTGCCGACCACCGACCGCTCGCAAGGTATCGCGGAAGAAGAAAGTCGCATTCAGGTGGAAACACTGGCCAAGAACGCCGCCGAGTTCGGCGTACAGTATTTCTCCGAAACAGACACGCGGCAGGGTATCGTCCACATTATCGGTCCCGAACAGGGCTTCACTCTGCCCGGCACCACCATTGTGTGTGGTGACAGCCATACCTCGACCCACGGCGCGTTTGGCGCCCTGGCCCACGGCATCGGCACCTCGGAAGTGGAGCATGTTCTGGCAACCCAGACACTGATCCAGAAAAAGGCCCGCAACATGAAAGTTGAGGTCGACGGTAAGCTGGCCGAAGGCGCGACGGCAAAAGACATCATCCTGGCAGTCATCGGTGAAATCGGCACGGCCGGCGGCACAGGTCACGTGATCGAATTTGCCGGCGAAGCGTTCCGTGATCTCAGCATGGAAGGCCGCATGACCGTATGCAACATGACCATCGAGGGCGGCGCGCGCGCCGGCATGATCGCACCGGATGAAAAAGCATACGAATACCTGAACGGCCGTCCCATGGCGCCGTCCGGCGCCAACTGGGATGCCGCCATGGCCTATTGGGAAACCCTGTTCTCCGATGATGGCGCCCATTTCGACGAAGTCATAACCCTGGATGCCGCCGCGCTGCCTCCCATCGTGTCCTGGGGCACATCACCGGAAGATGTCGTGTCGGTGGCCGGAGCCGTGCCAAACCCTGAAGACATTGCCGACGAGGCCAAGCGCGCCTCCAAGCAACGGGCCCTGGACTATATGGGTCTGGCCCCAGGCACCAGGATCACCGACATCGGCCTTGATGTCGTGTGGATCGGTTCCTGCACCAATGGTCGCATCGAGGATTTGCGTGAAGCAGCCCGCATCATCGAAGGCAAGAAGGTTTCCGAGCGGCTGGACTATGCCATGATCGTGCCCGGCTCCGGAGTGGTGAAGGCCCAGGCCGAAGCCGAGGGTCTCGACCGGATATTCACGGCGGCAGGTTTCCAGTGGCGCGAGCCCGGTTGCTCCATGTGTCTCGGCATGAACCCCGATCAGCTCAAGCCCGGCCAGCGCTGTGCGTCGACATCAAATCGCAACTTCGAAGGTCGCCAGGGCTTCAAGGGCCGGACCCATCTTGTGTCCCCTGTCATGGCCGCTGCAGCCGCAATTGCCGGCCATTTCGTGGACGTCCGCACGTTAACTTAAGCTAGTTTGTAAACTAACTTTAGATAAGTCGCGGTTCGCCCTTGCGGATCATCCGCGAATATGGTGCAAACCTAGGTGATCCGGCTTGGGGCAATGCCGGTTAAAACGAATTTGCGTAACGTTCCGTGAGCCAGTTTGTGCTAATGGAGTATTGGGGGCCTTATGTCCACGACGACACCTGCTGCCGACACCCGTTTTCTGCGCCGTGTTCTGATTTTTCTTGTTGTAGCAACACTTGCATCCGGCGCCATGATGGCCTATGCCGCTGCCAGCATGTCCTGACAAATCCCGACGTTTTGCGCACTGAGGTGCGATGCGGGAAAAGTCGCAACACTAGAATCTACAGCACGATGTAGTGATCATGCCGGACAACGTTCTGGTAATACGCGCATCGTGCTGGCATCATCGAACTCATGAACTCACCGTTCCACAATGACAGCCGCTGGTCGCACATGCGAGCTCCGTCTGCCGCCGACATCTCCCATCTGGCCCGCAAGACCTGGGAACAGGTACCGCAATCGCTGCGCAAGATGACCGGCGAGATTGCCATAACCGTCGAAGAGTTTCCCGACGACGAAACCATGGACGAGGTTGGCAGCGAAACGCCGTTCGACATTATGGGACTGCTGCGGGAAACCGATGCCGGTCATCCGTTGCTGGTGTTGTATCGCAGGGCGGTGCTTGACTACTGGGTTGAACAGGGCGACGAACTGTCTGCCGTCCTGACCCAGGTGATGGTTCACGAAGCAGCCCACCAGCTTGAATTGTCCGAAGAACTGGTTGCCCAGCTTGAAGCCGAGATCGAGGCGTCTGCGCCGCAGCCGCGTACGGTGCAGTAATGGCGCGCAAACCCGACCGCAACGAGGACGCCGTCCGCAAGGCTGAGGCGGATCTTAAGCGTCTCGGCGAGCAATCGGAAAAGCTGCTCGGCACCGGCACCGTCTCCGAAGAAGAAGCCGAGGATCGCATTGAAATGTGGGGCAAGCGCATCGGGCGTGGTGTCGCCTATGTGCTGGGCGCCTATCTGATCTACTATTTCCTGCGCCGTTACGGCGTCATATAACGCGCGTTGGTCCATGACATCTGAAACGTCCAAAGTCTGTCTCGTCACCGGTGCTGCCCGCGGCATCGGACTGGCCACCGCCAGGCTGTTTCTTGAAAACGGCTGGCGCGTCGCCCTGATTGACAACAATCGCGAGACGCTGCGCGCCACTGAAAAAACCGTCCCCGCCGACACCGGTCTGTGCATCGATTGTGACGTGTCCGATCCGGATCAGGTTCAGCGCGCCATCGACCAGACCGCAGCCCACTTCGGCCGCCTCGACGGCCTCGTCAACAATGCCGGCATTGCCGATTTCGGTCCCATCGCCCAGACCGGTTTCGATGTCTGGCAGGCGATCATGGCCACCAACCTGTCCGGACCATTCCTGACGGTTCAGTCAGCCGCGCCCGTCATGCTGCGCTCCGGCGGCGGCGCGATCGTCAATATTGCCTCTATCTCGGGGCACCGTGCTTCCACATTGCGGGTGGCCTACGGCACCTCCAAGGCGGGTGTCATTCACCTGACCAAACAGCAGGCGGCCGAGTATGGCAACCAGGGCATAAGGGTAAACTGCGTGTGTCCGGGACCTGTCGACACCGAGATGGCCAAAAAGGTCCATGACGCCGTCATCCGGCAAAGCTATCACGATTCAATTCCGTTGAACCGCTATGGCGAAGAACGCGAGATTGCCGAAGCGATTTACTTCCTGGTTTCCGACAAGGCCAGCTTTATCAACGGCCAGGTCCTGTCGGTTGACGGCGGCTTTGAAACAACCGGTATCGGCCTGCCCGACCTCAGGGCAAAACAAGGCAATACTTGACCTGGTGCAAATCACACGGCACACATCGATTGAGGCCTTTCCATGCAGACCGGACAGGCAGCAATTCATCTGATGTCACCTGAAGGACCAGCCTGATGGAAAAGTTCACCACACTGACCGGCGTCGCAGCCCCGCTGCCGACAACCAATGTCGATACCGACATGATCATTCCGAAACAGTTCCTGAAAACCATCAAGCGCACCGGCCTCGGAAAGTCGCTGTTCTACGAGATGCGCTACAACGACGACGGCTCGGAAAATCCCGATTTCACCCTGAACCAGCCGGCCTGGCGCAATGCCCAGATCCTGGTTGCCGGCGACAATTTCGGGTGCGGCTCATCTCGCGAACATGCGCCCTGGGCCCTGCTCGACTTTGGTATCCGCTGCGTGATCTCGACATCGTTTGCCGACATTTTCTACAACAACTGCTTCAAGAACGGCATCCTGCCCATCAAGCTGCCCCAGGAAGACGTGGACAAGCTGATGGATGATGCACGGCGCGGCGCCAATGCCACGGTCACCGTTGATCTTGAAGCCCAGGAAATCCGCGGACCCGACGGCGGTGTGGTCAAGTTTGACCTGGATCCGTTCCGCAAACACTGCCTGCTCAACGGCCTGGATGACATTGGCCTGACGTTTGAGAAAAAGGCCTCAATTGATGCCTATGAAGCAAAGATGGCCGAAGCCCGTCCCTGGGCCTGATCAAACGTCAGGAGACATCTCACATGTTGCGCACGGCTACCGCTTTCCTGGCTCTAACCCTGCTGGCCGGTACCAGCCTTCCCGCACAGGCCAAGGTGACCAAGGGCTGCATTGCCGGCATCAAGAAGACAGTCAAGCGCGCCGGCGTGAAACCGGCCCTGGTCGACAAGGCGCTGGACGGCGCCAAATTCAACGAAAAGGTCGTGCGTTTTTCACGATCGCAACCAGAGTTCAGGACCAGGATCTGGGACTATATGACTTTCCTGGTCGATCCGGCCCGCATCGCCGACGGCAAGGCGAACATGAAAAAGCATGCCTCAACCCTGGCTGCAGTGGAAAAGAAGTATGGTGTCGACCGGTACATCATTGCCGCCCTGTGGGGAATTGAAAGTGACTACGGCCAGATAAGGGGCGAATTCTTTCTGCCCCATGCCATGGCCAACCTGATTTGCGCCAATCGCAAGAGGCGGCTGTTTACCCGCCAGCTGATTGCCGGGTTGAAGCTGGTGCAGAAGGGCGATGTACGTCTCGATGACCTTTACTCGTCCTGGGCTTCGGCCTTCGGCCAGACCCAGTTCATTCCGGAAACCTACCGGCGGCTTGCGGTTGATTTCGACCGTGACGGCCGCCGTGACCTGGTCAACTCCATACCCGATGCGCTGGCATCCACCGCCAACTTCATGGTCAAGGCCGGATGGCGTTCCAATGAACCGTGGGGCTTCGAAGTCAGGTTGCCAAAAGGCTATCGCGGGCCCAGTGGCCGCAAGCGCCGGGCCTCCGTCCAGACCTGGGCAAAACGCGGCCTGACCAATGTCGACGGGTCTCCACTGAGGAGCAACTATTCGGCAGGCCTGCTATTGCCGGCCGGCAAGTCCGGCCCGGCCTTCTTGGTCACCCGCAATTTCAATGCGCTGTATTCCTATAATGCCGCTGAATCCTATGCCCTTGCCATCGGGCACCTGTCCGACCGGCTCAAAGGCAGGGGTCCACTGGTAAAGCCCTGGCCGACAAACGACCCCGGCCTCACCCGGGCCCAGCGCCTGCAACTGCAGAAGCTGCTGCTGGCCGCCGGCTACGACATCGGCGAGGCGGACGGCAAGATTGGCCCGATCACCACCCGAGCCATCAAGAAAGTGCAGGCCAAGGCCGGCATGAAACAGAACGGTCGGCCGTCAATGGCAGTGCTGAAGGCGCTGGGTGGGTAGAATCAGAGGTTAGAAATCTGCAGCCGACGCTGTTTTATTTCGCTCACGCAAGCAGCCTTCAGCTGCGCTCCGCGAGGGCGCACTTCGTGCGGCGCGCAGTCGCGCTTGCCTCGGCACTGTGTGCCTCGGAGGAGTTCATTACTTCAGTTGTGCTGAATTCTGGAACTAGGCCCGACCGGGCCTCGGGCCGGTCAGGCCCGCCCTCGCGGAGCGCAGCCGCCAGGCTGCTTGCGTGAGCGACATAAAACAAACTTCAGGCTCGGAGAACGGCCTGAGCGAAGCGAACAAAGCTGTTCGACCAGAAAAAAACACCGCCGGAACTCTCCGGCGGTGCCTTTGTTCAACTCTGGCTGGGGCCAATCAGTACCCGCGGCGGTACATGCAACGCTCCCAGCGCCATGTGTGCCAGCCGAACCGGCGTGCGCAGCGCCGTG
>JBPCVV010000156.1:0-15839 GCA_051010195.1 Anderseniella sp.
AGGAACTGCCAGACATGTTCATCGAGGATTTCGACGAGCACGGCAATGAACTGCCGCCCGGCACGGTTCTGTCCGCAGCGGTATCTCCGCCACCTGACCAGCCGGAAGGCTTCGATGCGGAAAATCCCGACACCTGGGGGCCTGTCGGGCGCAACCAGGCGTGCCCGTGCGGATCGGGCAAGAAGTTCAAGCACTGTCACGGGGCCTTTGTTTGAGCGGGCGGTCAGGCATAAGCCGGCGGCGGCTTGTGGCCGGCGTGACGGCAAGCGCCTGTTTGGCTTTAACGGCCCGAACCACCTTTGCCGCCAATTCCCCTGCCCACCGCAAAAGGCTGCTGGCGGCCAATCCGAAGCCGGTACCGCCGTTCACGCCAATCCAGGCGCCGTCTTCGGTTGAGACACTGCAGGTACTGATATCGATCAAACAGCAATCCATGAAGGTGTTTTCAGGCCGGCGCCAGATCGGTTTCAGCCCGATTTCGTCCGGCAAACCCGGCAAGGAAACGCCACACGGCATATTCTCGGTGTTGCGCAAATACAAGTTCCGCTGGTCCAATCTTTATGTCCGCGAGCCGATGCCGTTCATGCAGCGGTTGACCTGGAGCGGTATCGCGCTGCACGCCGGCGAATTGCCGGGCTACCCGGCCTCGCACGGTTGCGTGCGCATGCCCGACAAGTTTGCCAAGCAGCTTTTTGATCTGGAAACCAGTGACCGGCACGTGATCATCGCCGATACGCCGGCGGCACCGGTCGGCGTAGAGCATGCCGGTCTTCTGAAGCCGTTGTCGAAAGCGGAAACCCGCAACGACACAACCCAGAGATCCAATCCGCCATTGCGGGTGTTGCTGACCCGCCTGACCGGGCGGGAGAAAACACTCAATGCCCAAAAGATCCTGAACAAGCTCGGATTCAAGGCCGGCACGCCGGATGGCTATGTAGGGCGCAAGACCTGGCGGGCGATTCACAACTTCCAGAAGTCGACTGAATTGCCGGCAAACGGCGTCCTGAATGATGCCACTTACCATGCACTGCGTTCATCCAATGGCGCTGAAGATTACCCTGAAGGCCATCTCTATGTCCGCCAGGGCTACAAGCCCCTGTTTGATGTGGCTGTGCCGCTCAAGGCCGCGGAAAAACCACTGGGCGCCCACCTTCTGACCTTGCCGGACGAACATGGTGCTCGAAGCAAGCCGGAATGGCTGTCGGTCAGCCTCGAGCATGATACGTCCGATGCCGGGCTGGATGCATTCTTGCGCTTCACCATTCCCGATGATGTGCGCCACCGCATCGAGTACAGGCTCGGGCCGCATTCTTCCATTGCCATTTCCGATACCGGACTCGGCCCGGAAACCGGCAAGGGCACCGACTTCATTGTTGTGACCAAGCACTACAGCTGATGCATCATTTTTGATGCGCCACTTCTGATGCGCCACTGCATTTAGCAGGTTGGCAAATACGTCACAGTCGTTAACGTGCGGTCAGTCATGACCAACGATCAAATCATCCTCTTCGTCATCATGGGTAGCGTACTTGGACTGCTGGTCTGGGGACGCATCCGCTATGACCTTGTGGCATTTGCTGCGCTTGCGCTGGCGGTCATCTTGGGTGTTGTAAACAAGGACACCGCCTTTTCAGGTTTCGGCCACCCGGCCGTCATCATCATCGCCTTGGTGCTGATCGTGTCCCGGGCCCTGTCGCAGTCCGGCGCGGTTGACCTGCTCACCCGCAACATTATTTCCGCCCAGCGTGGCATCAACGCGCATATCGGCATTATGGGGCTGGTCGGCGGCGCGCTGTCTGCATTCATGAACAATGTTGCAGCGCTTGCCCTGCTGATGCCGGTCGACATGCAAGCAGCCGACAAGGCCAAACGATCCCGCGCGGCGACCCTGATGCCGTTGTCGTTTGCCACTATTCTCGGCGGCATGGTGACCATGATCGGCACCCCGACCAACATCGTGATTGCCCAGTTTCGCGGCAGCGCCACGTTCAATGGCGAACCGCTTGGCAGCTCGTATTCCATGTTCGACTTCGCGCCTGTCGGGCTGGCGTGCGCGGTGGCCGGCCTCATCTATATTTCGTTCATAGGCTGGCGCTTCATCCCCCAGGACAAGGCCCGTTCAGAGTCTGCCGTTGAGCTTGAAAACCTCGAGGGCTACGTCATGGAGGCCCAGGTCCCGGAAGGATCGCCGGCGATCGGCCGGAAAGTGCGTGATCTGGCGCCGGTTGCAGAAGAAAATGATGTATTCGTTCTGGGTCTGATCCGGCGCGGCGAACGTCTGCCCGGCTCTGCACGCGGCGTGGAAATCCGCAAGGGCGATATTCTGGTTCTGGAGGCTGATCCGCAAAGTCTCGAACAATTTTCCAATGCCCTGAAGCTGTCCTATTCATCATCGTCACGTCACAAAGGTATCCTGACAGGCACTCTGGCCATGACGGAAGCCGTTGTCGCGTCCGGATCCAGGGTGGAGGGACGCTCAGCCCATGACATCAGGCTGTTGAACAGGCAGCAAACCATGTTGCTGGGCGTTGCACGCCAGGGCCGGCCATTTCGCGACCGGGTCCGGCGGCTGAAACTAGAGGCCGGCGACGTGCTGCTGCTGATGGGGGACAAGGAAGCGCTGCCTGATGTGGTGCAGTGGCTCGGGGGCCTACCGCTGGTTGAACGCGGACTGCAGGTCACACAGCGGGAAAAGGCGGGCTTGTCCATCGCGATTTTTGCTCTGGCCATCGTTGCGGCAAGCTTCGGCCTCGTCTATCTGCCTGTGGCGCTGGCTGCCTGCGTGGCAATCTACGCACTCCTCAAGGTGATCACCCTGGCGCAGATCTATGAATCGGTTGAGTGGCCGGTAATCGTCCTGCTGGCATCATTGATTCCGATTGGCGCTGCTATCGAAACTTCGGGCGGTACGGAACTGATTGCCAACGGTATCGTCAATGTGACCGGCGGCTGGCCGGCATGGGCCGTACTGCTGCTGCTGATGGTGGTCACAATGACATTGTCGGACGTCCTCAACAATGTCGCGACCGTGCTGGTGGCAGCCCCGGTATCAATCAGGATTGCCGAACAGTTGAACGTCAACCCGGACGCCATGCTGATGGGTGTAGCAGTGGCGGCAAGCTGCGCTTTCCTGACCCCTATCGGCCACAAGAACAACACCATCATCATGGGACCGGGCGGCTATCGTTTCGGAGATTACTGGCCCATGGGTCTGCCGCTGGAAATCATCATCCTGGCAGTGTCACTTCCCATGATCCTGGTCGTCTGGCCGCTTTGAGGCCTTTCTCGCCCCGCCCTACTTCCACTCACCGGCCCGCCAGCCGCGAATGAGCTGCGGTGCGAGCGGGTCTGCAGATGCCTGTTGCACATCAAACTCCGGCGGCACGTTTATGTTGTGCGGCATGAACACATAACGCTGTTCCTTGACGCCTACGGTTGGCGGCTGGCGCGTCTGTTCGAAATAGTCATACCCAACCTTCAGGTCGCGCCAGTAAGGCTCGTGCGGATGGCCGGCATAGCGCAACAGGTTCTGTTCACTCATGCGGAACGGAAACGCGTGTACCGGGAACTCCTTCTGGCCGTGCAGAAATGCTTCCCGGGCCAGTGAGAACAGCTCCTGGATATGCTCGTCGGTAATCGCATAGCAGCCTGCCGACCGGCAGCCGCCGTGCACCATCAGGTGCGTGCCGGTGCGCCCGTGAGATTTGTCGAACGCATTGGGAAAACCCAGGTTGAAGGACAGGTAGTATTCCGATTTCGGATTCATCTGGCGCTGCGACACCATGTAAAAACCTTCCGGTGCCTGCCGGTCGCCTTCCTTGTATTTCGGCCCCAGCACGCCGGACCGACTGCAGATGTCATAGGTGCGGAACTTTACAAACTGGCCATAGGCCTGCTGCAACCAGACTTCCATCTGGTTTTCTTCCTTGAACACGCGGATGAACAGCGGCGCACCAACCTTGAGGTTTTGCCGCTGCAGGTCGGCCATGACCTTGGGTGAGAGCGGCTCCAGCGCCTTGTCGGTGCCGCTGCAGGCGGAAAGCGCAACCAGCGACGTCAAGCCGGTGGCACAAAACCCACGGCGCGTCAGTGCCGTCCTCAATGTCTTGTCACTCTTCATATTTGACAAACCCAATTACCGTAACCGTCCTCACATACCCTAATTGTGCCGTACAACCCGCTAACGCTCAATTAACCACGTAGGATTTGTTGGCAACCCGTACCCGGGGCACTTCACGCTGACGTTCAAATACATCATAGCCCGGCTTCAACATCGACCAGAATTCATGCCATTTCGTACCCTTGTGCCGGTCAAGTGCCGCCTGTTCCATCCGGAACGGAAACGCGTGCACACGCACAGCCTGCTGGCCGTTATCAAGCGCTTCCTCCACAAGCCGGTAAATCACCTCGACCTGGTGGTCGCGCACCGCATAACACCCGATAGATGAACACCCGCCATGCACCATCAGATACGACCCTGTGCGACCGAGCGAGCGGTCATACCGGTTGGGAAAGCCGAGATTGAACGACAGATGATGCCGGCTATTCGGATTCAACCGTTCCTTGGTGACCGTGTAAAACCCTTCCGGCGACTGCCTGTCGCCCTCTTTCAGCTTCGGCCCCAGGTTTCCGGACCAGTTACAGATCTCGACCGTCCGGTAAAGTTCCCACCCTTTGTTGCCTTTCAACCACAACTCAAGCTCTGAGCTTTGTTTGAAGATTCGGATGAAAACCGGCATGCCGGGCTTCAGTTGACGGGTATCCAGCTCCGCCCACGCCTGTTGCTTGAAGGCTCGCGGATCCGGATAGCGCAAACGCTCCACGATACGATTCCCCTCGCCGGTGCGGTAGAGCACATAGCCGGTAGACACCATGATCGCCAGCACCACCACAAATCTGAATAATCGCCGCATCTGTCCACACAGCCAATTAACTTGTCAGGCGCGCAAGATCGCCGAGTAAAACGGCAAGTTTGCGGCGATTTTGTGCGATCGACGCGCTGCGTAACGGTCGGATCCATGTGATGTTTCCAGGTCAAACCGGCTAATCACGTGCCGAGCGTGCGTCCGATCGCCAGGAATTTGTCCCGCCGCTGCTGGCGGATTTCCTCTTCGGACATGTGCTTGAACGGCATCAGGGCACCTGAAACGGCTTCCCTGACCGACTGTATGGCGGCGTCCCGGGCCCGGTGCGCGCCGCCGACCGGCTCCGGCACGATTGTATCAATGACACCGAGTTCCTTCAAATGAGCCGCGGTGATGCGCATGGCCGTGGCCGCTTCGCTGGCACGCGCTGAATCGTGCCACAGGATCGATGCCGCACCTTCCGGTGAGATGACCGAATAGATCGAATGCTCAAGCATCAGAACCGAATTGGCCGTTGCAATGGCAACAGCCCCGCCCGATCCGCCTTCACCGATAATGGTCGAGACAATCGGCGTGCCAAGCCCCAGACAGCAATCCGTCGACCTGGCAATCGCCTCGGCCTGGCCACGCTCTTCCGCGCCGATGCCGGGATACGCACCAGCGGTATCCACGAATGTCAGCACCGGCAGGCCGAAGCGCTGGGCCAGTTCCATCAGCCGCACGGCCTTGCGATAGCCTTCGGGCCGTGCCATGCCGAAATTATGCTTCAGGCGGGATTTGGTGTCTGCACCCTTTTCCTGGCCGATGACAACCACCGGTTCTCCTTCAAACCGCCCCAGACCGCCAAGAACCGCATCGTCTTCGGCATATTTCCGGTCTCCGGCTAGCGGCGTGAACTCGGTAATGAGCGCCTCCAGATAATCCGTGGTGTGCGGCCGGTCCGGGTGCCGGGCAACCTGGGTTTTCTGCCAGGGTTCAAGGTCTGCATAAAGCTCGACAAGTGACTTTGAAAGCTTGCCTTCCAGCTGCTTCACTTCATCGGCAATCGATACCGAACCGTCTTCGTCATTGATGGATTTCAACTCAGCGATCTTGCCGGCCAGCTCGGCTATGCGTGTTTCAAAATCAAGGAATGTCTGCATGTTTTACATGATGCGCAACTGCTGGAACCGCAGTGCCCGCCCTCGCCTGAGCCCGATTGACTATGGCCAGCAAACTGGCGTTACGCCGATACGATGTCAACCTGCTAAATACTGTTTACGAAGCACGACTTAACGGTTGAGCGGATGGTGACTTTCAACCGCTTCACGCAATTTTTCCGGCATGACGTGGGTATAGATCTGGGTAGTTGAGATGTCCGCATGCCCGAGCATCTGTTGAACCGATCTCAGATCGGCACCGCCCTGCAGCAGGTGACTGGCAAAGGCATGGCGCAACACGTGGGGAGATACCGTGTCGGCATCAAGCCCTGCAATGCCTGCCAGTTGCTTCAGCAGCAGCGCAAAATGCTGGCGCGTAAGGTGTTTGTGCCTGGCGCCGGAAGCAAACAGGTGCTGCGACGGTTCCAGGTGCACGATGTCTGCTGCCTGTTTCACGGCGTCCAGGTAGGCGTTGATTGCGGCGCGCGCGGCCGGCGACAGCGGCACCAGCCGTTCCCGCCCGCCCTTGCCACGCACGCTGATAAACCGGTCATCAGCCGAAACCATACCGATCGTCAGGCTGACCAGTTCGGACACCCGCAGTCCGGTGGCGTACAGAACCTCTGTCAGGCACACCATTCGCAGCGCTTTCAGCCGCGCCTTGCCGCGTGCGTTTGCCGCCTGCTCGCGTGCGGCAACCAGTAGTTTTTCCGCCTGCCCCACACTCATCGTCTTTGGCAGCGTGCGCGCCTTGCGCGGTGCCGCGACGCCGCCTGCGGGGTCATCGCCCGCAATGCCTTCGGCATAGGCGAACTTGTGCAGTTGCCGGGCAGCAGACAGGCGCCGCGCGATGGTGGACTTGGCCAGTCCGGCTGCCTGCAACTCGCCCAACCAGGCGCGAACCTCGTCACTGCCGGCAGCATCCAGCGCACAACCGCGCCGTTTCAGGAAACCTATGTAATCGGAGAGGTCACGGGTGTAGGCTGACAGGGTGTTTTTCGATGCCCCGCGTTCGGCACTCATCATCTCCAGGAACAATACGACCGTCCGCTCGCCACTCAAGGTTGCATCGCGAACCGGGTTACTGTCTCTGTCAGTTTTCGAAGACACCATTGGAAAGCTGCTTCACCACTTCTTGCTGTTCGGGCGGGAAATTGGCCAGGGCCCACACAGCGCCGTACCCGGCTCCAGCCAAGCACAGTACGATTAACAGAAAGCGAAGGCTGTCAGGCATGACGGATAATATGTTCCTCAGACAGATGGTCGGGATTTGCTGTATCCATGCCCGCAATGTGCAACAATCCGGGCAAAATCGCAAAGTGTTTGCACTCCACCTGCCTGCCGGGCCGGTTCGCTGAAATCAATCATGTTCTATGGCATCAGCCGTGTTTTTCTCCTAAAACAGGAAAAACAGAGCGCCACGCAAGCTCAATACCTGAATTGGGTTCCAACACCAGTGAACGAAACCAGCAAGTCCAGCGACAACATCTCCACCATCGTCTCGCAGCTTAACGGTCGCAGCATCGTGCTGATCGGGCTGATGGGTGCGGGCAAGACCACCATAGGCAGGCGCCTGGCCAAGAAGCTGAAGCTGCCGTTTGCCGATGCCGACACGGAAATCGAGAAGGCCGCCGGCAAAACCGTCCCGGAGATTTTCGAGGAGCACGGCGAGCAGTACTTCCGCGACGGCGAACGCCGAGTCATCGAACGCCTACTCAACGAGCAGGCCAGTGTGTTGGCAACCGGCGGTGGCGCCTACATGAATCAGGAAACCCGCAAGACAATTGCGGGCAAGGGAGTTTCCGTGTGGCTCAAGGCAGACTTTGAGCTTTTGATGAAGCGGGTCCGCAAACGGTCAAACCGGCCTTTGCTCAAGACCGATAATCCCGAAGCGGTCATGCGCAAACTGATCACCGAGCGCTATCCCGTCTACGCCAATTCCTCTGTCATGGTTGAAAGCAGGGACGTTCCCCACGACCAGATTGTTGCCGCGTGCATCGAAACCCTGGCCGATCACCTGCACCAGGAAGAAACGGCGGGCGCATGAACACGGACACAGCAACACCGGCCGACACGGCCCGGGCGGAGGTCAATGTTTCACTCGGGGCACGCAGTTACGATATCAAGATCTCCGACGGACTGCTGGCCCACGCCGGGCACACGGTTGCGCCTTTGCTGGCCCGCCCGGTCACCGCGATTGTGACCGATGAAAACGTAGCGCATCACCATCTTGAGACACTGACCGGCAGTCTCGATGAAGCTGGTATCAAACATACGTCAATCATCCTGCCTGCCGGAGAGCAGACCAAGAGCTACGCTCAGCTGGCGCAGGTGTGCGAGGACATCCTGGCAGCCGGCATCGAGCGCAATGATCACATAATTGCCTTCGGAGGAGGCGTGATTGGCGACCTGGCGGGATTTGCAGCCGCCATAGTCCGCCGCGGTATCGGTTTCATCCAGATACCAACCTCACTGCTGGCGCAGGTCGACAGTTCCGTCGGTGGCAAGACCGGTATCAACTCCAGCCACGGCAAAAACCTTGTCGGCGCTTTTCATCAGCCTGCCGCCGTACTGGCGGATATCAATGTGCTGAACACCCTGCCAGCCCGCGAACTGGCCGCCGGCTATGCGGAAGTCGCGAAGTACGGTCTGCTTGGCGATGCCGCCTTCTTCGGCTGGCTCGAAGACAATGCCACGCGGATTCTCTCCGGCGATCCGCAAGCCCGCATTCACGCAATCCGTACATCCTGCCAGGCGAAGGCGGCCATCGTGGCGCGTGACGAACGCGAAAGCGGTGATCGTGCACTGCTCAATCTGGGCCATACGTTTGGCCACGCACTGGAGGCCGCCACAGGCTACTCCGACAAACTTTTGCATGGTGAAGGCGTCGCTATCGGCATGGCTCAGGCCTTCCGGTTTTCCGAGCAACTGGGCATCTGCCCGCGAGGCGCTGCAGCACGCATGGAAAGACATCTGAAGTCGGTTGGTTTGCCGACCGACGTCTCCGCTATCCGGTCCCACCTTCCCGACGCAGCCGAGCTGGTGGAGATCATGCGCCGGGACAAGAAAGCCGAGGCAGGTCGCATTAACTTTATTCTGGTAAAAGATGTCGGCAATGCCTACATCGACAGAACCATAGAAGAGGACGGCCTGGTCAAATTTCTTGAGGCCGAGTTAAAACTGAAATGACGCTCGCACTCGGCATCATGGCCGGCGCAGCCTTCGGGTTGATACTTCTGTCTGCCTTTTTTTCCGGATCCGAAACTGCACTGACAACATCTTCACGCCCCAGGCTCCACGAACTGGAAAAGCGCGGCGAGAGGCGTGCGCGCACAGTCCTTGACTTGAAAGAACAGCCGGAACGCCTGATCGGCGGCATTCTGCTCGGCAATAATCTGGTCAACATCCTGGCCTCTGCGCTGGCCACTTCGGTTTTCCTGCAGCTGTTCGGCGAAAGCGGCGTCATCTGGGCGACTCTGGTCATGACAGCACTCGTGCTGGTGTTCGGCGAAGTGCTGCCGAAAACCTATGCCATTGTATACCCCGAGCGGTTTTCGCTCGCCGTCAGCGGTCTTATCTCGCTGTTTGTGAAAGTGTTTGCACCCGTGGTGATGGGTGTCGAGGTCATCGTCAAGAACGTGCTGTCGCTGGCCGGCGTAGACCTGGCCAACGCCGGCAACATCCTGTCGCCGCAGGAAGAGATCCGCGGCGCCATCGACCTGCATCACAAGGAAGGTGCCGTGGTGAAGAACGACCGCGACATGCTCGGCGGCGTACTCGACCTTTCCGAACTGGAACTGTCCGACCTTATGGTTCACCGGACAAAGATGTTCTCCATCGATGTCGACACGCCAAACGACGAAATCATTGCCGATCTGCTCAAATCAGGATTCTCCCGAGCCCCCGTGTGGCAGGACAATCCGGACAATATCATCGGCATACTGCATGCCAAGGACGTGCTGTCGGCCCTGCAGTCCCGCAAGGGCGATGCGTCAAAGCTCAACATCAAGGCCATCTGCTCGAATGCCTGGTTTGTGCCGGATACCACAACGGTCAACGACCAGCTGTCGGCGTTCCTGAGGCGCAAATCGCACTTTGCCCTGGTCGTGGACGAATATGGCGAGGTCATGGGCCTTGTCACACTGGAGGACATTCTGGAAGAAATCGTCGGCGATATCGCCGATGAGCATGATGTGATCAGCGCTGACATCTCCCGCGAGGCGTCCGGATCCATGGTGGTCAACGGATCCCTGCAGATCCGCGACCTGAACCGCACCAACGACTGGGAATTGCCGGATGATGAAGCCAACACCATTGCGGGTCTGGTCATCCACGAAGCCCAGATGATTCCCGAAAAGGGCCAGGCCTTCACGTTTCACGGGTTTCGGTTCGAGGTTGCCGGCAAGAAGCGCAACCAGATTACCCGCCTGCGCATCACGCCCCTGAAGAAAACCGCCTAGAGCAGCATGGGTTCACTTGAACCTGTAAAGTTGCTTTAGCACTTTGAAAGCGATCAGTTTTACGATTTTTGATTGATTCAATCAAAATTCATACTGATCTAGAGCGGGATGACGCAGGACTACGCTGGTGGCGGGCTGGCGGAAATCGCCAGGGCATGAACCGGGCCGTTCAACTCCTCGGCCAGCACTTCGTTGACCATGCGATGGCGCTGGATGAGCGACTTGCCAACAAATGCCTCGGCCTGGATCTTGACCCTGAAATGTGTCTCGCCTTCCGGCCGGGCACCGGCGTGACCGGCGTGAAGGTGTGATTCGTCGATCACCTCGAGCGCCTGCGGCACCAGCGCTTTTGACAGTTTTTCGGTTATCTTTTGTCCGACCTGGCCGAGCTCCATGAGAAATATTTCCTTTTCCCTGCACAAAATACGATGTGCGGGTCCACATTGATGACTTCTTCGCAATTTATGGGCTATGTGAATTCCAAATGTCCACAATATTGGTGTATACTGCTGCGCTGCGATGGCAGCCATCATTCCCTACGCTCGACAAAATCAGGCGACAGATGAAACTGAATTCGAAATATTTCGACGGCATCCGCATCAAAAAAGGCGGCAAGGCGGAGCCTGAGACATTCACCTGCGAATGGCCGGACTGCGAAGCTGTGGGCAATCACCGGGCGCCCAAGGGCCGCAATGCAGAAGGTGAATACTTCCGCTTCTGCGTCAACCATGTGAAAGCCTATAACAAGTCCTACAATTATTTCGACGGCATGGCTGACAGTGATATCGGCGCCTGGATAAAGGCATCGCAGACCGGCCATCGCCCGACATGGAAACTCGGCGACAGTTCATGGGCTGAAAACAAGCGGTCGCGCGCCACGAAAGGCGGTTCGCGGAAATCGGCCCGCGGCGGTTCTCGCCATGACAGCGACGTCAATGATCCGCACTCGATTTTCGAAGAAGCCGTCGGCACCGAACGGGCCACTACCTCACGGCGCCGGGTCGGCAATGCCGAACGCAAGGCGCTTGATACGCTGGGGCTTGATCCCGGGGTGACCGCAGATGAAATCAAGGCCAAGTACAAGTTGCTGGTCAAACGCTTTCACCCGGACGCAAACGGCGGCAGCCGCGAGACCGAAGACCGGCTTCGCGATATCATCACTGCCTACAATTATCTGCGCGATGCCGGCGTGTGCTGAATTGCAGCAAAAGTGCCCCTTGCTAGGGTTGTGCTACTCAGACTAAAACCTCTTTGTATATGACCCTTGAGCCCCGGTTTTCCATATGCGAAGACCGGGTATTGATTTCCCGGAGACCGCTTTCCAATGAACGCAAATACAAAGATCGACGCACCAGGCATGCCTGACACCACCATTGCGGTGCGCAAGGTCTTCGACATAGATACGGATCTTAATGCTCCGGCATATTCCGAGGCCAATGAATATGTCCCGGAAATTGACCAGGATTACCTGTTCAATCCGGAAACCACGCTGGCCATTCTGGCCGGATTTGCGCACAATCGCCGGGTCATGGTGTCGGGCTTTCACGGGACCGGCAAGTCAACCCACATCGAACAGGTTGCCGCCCGGCTCAACTGGCCGCTGGTGCGCATCAACCTCGACAGTCATATTTCGCGTATCGACCTGGTCGGCAAGGATGCCATCGTCATCAAGGACGGCAAGCAGGTCACCGAATTTCGCGAGGGCATTCTGCCGTGGGCCTACCAGAACAATGTCGCGCTGGTGTTTGACGAATACGATGCCGGGCGCCCCGACGTCATGTTCGTGATCCAGCGCGTGCTGGAAAGCTCCGGCCGGCTGACCTTGCTTGACCAGGCGCGCGTGCTGAAACCGCACCCGGCATTCCGGCTGTTTGCCACCGCCAATACCGTCGGTCTCGGTGACACGACCGGTCTCTATCACGGCACTCAGCAGATCAACCAGGCCCAGATGGACCGTTGGTCGATCATCGTGCAGTTGAACTATCTCAGCCATGAGCAGGAATGCGGTATTGTCCTGTCCAAGAACAAGCAGTTCGACGATGGCGCCGGCAAGAAGGTGGTCTCGAACATGGTGCGCCTGGCGGACCTCACCCGGAACGCCTTCATGGTGGGCGATCTGTCAACTGTAATGAGCCCGCGGACGGTTATCACCTGGGCTGAAAACGCCACCATATTCGACGATGTCGGCATGGCTTTCCGGATGACATTCCTGAACAAGTGCGACGAGTTGGAGCGTGCCCTGGTGGCCGAGTTCTACCAGCGCTGCTTCGGCGAAGAGTTACCGGAATCGTCCGCCGCGCTTGCCATTGCCTGATCTTCGAGGACAACTAGAGCGCTATGGCGAATGATCGTGAAGCACCGGCAGAGAACTTCAAGCGCGCCCTGACGCTCGCCATGAAGACGATTGCCCAGGAGCCGGAGCTGACCTGCTCGTTTGGTGCCGAACACCCTGGCATCACTGACAAGCGCGCCCGGTTGCCGCAGGTCACCAGGGATGCAACCGCCGCGAGCCTTGCGGTGACCCGCGGCCTGTCGGATGCCATGGCCATGCGGCTTGCCAATCATTCAACCAGTGTGCATGCGCGCTACCTGCCCCAGGGCCAGCAGGCGCGCACGGTCTACGAGGCAATCGAGCAGGCCCGTGTCGAGGCCCTCGGTGCGCGCGCCATGCCCGGCATGGCGGAAAATCTGACCGCCATGACGGACCAGCGTTTTGACGAAAAGGTCACAGGCCCCCTGCACAAACGCGAGGACGCGCCGCTGGAAGACGCACTTGCCCTGATGGTGCGCGAGCGCCTGACCGGTGAGGCGCCGCCCGACTCCGCAAAAAAGCTCGTTGACCTGTGGCGTCCTTGGATTGAGGAAAAGGCCAGTGAGAAACTGGACGGTCTGGATGACTGCATCCATGACCAGATCGCTTTCTCTCGCCTGTCCCGCGACCTGCTGGCACGGCTGGAAATGTCTGACGAACTCGGGGATGACCCGGACGATGCCGATGACAATGACGACGATACCGACGACGATGCCGAGGGCGAGCAGGAACAGACGGAAACCGGCCAGGAAGATGCCGAAACGTCCGCCTCCGAAGACATGGAGCAAGGTGAAGCCGACCAGGACGAAACCATGGAAGACGCCATGGAGATGGACGGCTCCGAAGACATGGACGACATGCAGGGCGAAGAAGAGCCCGATGGCGACCAGCCGTGGCGCCCGGAACTGCCGTTCGCGTCCATGTCCAACGACAAGTTCTACCAGGTCTACACCAATCAGTTTGATGAGACCGTAGAGGCGGACGAGTTGTGCGATCCGGAGGAACTGGCCCGGCTGCGCAATTATCTCGACAAGCAGTTGGCCAGCCTGCAGGGCGTGGTCGCCAGGCTGGCAAACCGCATGCAGCGCCGCTTGATGGCCCAACAGAACCGCTCCTGGGACTTCGACCTTGAAGAGGGCATTCTCGACGCCGCCAGGCTGTACCGCGTGGTCATCGACCCAATGAGTGCACTGTCGTTCAAAGTCGAACAGGACACCCAGTTCCGAGATACGGTTGTAACGCTTTTGCTGGACAATTCCGGTTCCATGCGCGGCAGGCCCATCACGGTTGCCGCCACCTGTGCGGACATTCTGGCGCGCACCCTGGAGCGGTGTGGGGTCAAGGTTGAAATCCTCGGGTTTACAACCCGCGCCTGGAAGGGCGGACAGGCTCGTGAAAAATGGCTGGCAGACGGCAAACCCGCCATGCCGGGCAGGCTCAATGATTTGCGCCACATCATCTACAAGTCTGCCGATCAGCCGTGGCGCCGCGCACGGCGCAATCTCGGTCTGATGATGCGCGAGGGACTGTTGAAGGAAAATATCGACGGTGAAGCGCTGATCTGGGCGCACAACAGGTTGCTGGGCCGCTCTGAGCAGCGCCGCATCATGATGGTGATCTCCGACGGCGCGCCGGTCGATGATTCAACCCTGTCCGTCAACTCCGGCAACTACCTGGAAAAACACCTGCGCCAGGTGATCACCGACATTGAAAACCGTTCACCGGTCGAACTGATTGCCATCGGTATCGGCCATGACGTGACACGCTATTACCAGCGCGCCGTGACAATCGTCGATGCCGAGGAACTCGGCGGCGCCATGACCGAAAAGCTTGCCGAACTGTTTGAGGAGCGTACCGCAGCGCCGCCGCCGGCCAGCGGAAACGGCAACAGGATGCGCAAGGCCAGCTGAACCGTGTGAAAGAGCACACCATGAAGCACTGCAGATGGATAGTCGGATGTTGCTTGTCTGTCGCCTTGGTTGCGCCGGTTCAACCCGCCATTGCAGACAAAACCGCCATATCGGTCAGCACCAGCCCGCGGGGTTTTGCGCGATTTGGAAACGGCAACCTGCCCTCAGGCCTCACTTTCCTTGGCGGACTGACCCTGACCAGTGACAACAGCAATTTCGGCGGATTTTCAGGCCTTGAAATCTCGCACGACGGAAACCGTTTTGTCAGTGTCAGCGACCGGGGACACTGGCTGACCGGTCGCCTGGTCTATGAGAAAGGCCGCCTGAAGGGCGTTGCGGACACTCGGCTGGCACCGATTTTGAACCGGAACGGCAAAGCCGAAGACCGCAAGTTGCGATCCGATGCCGAAGCTGTTGGCGCCTGGAATTCCAAAGGCCTCAAGGGCAAGGTGATCGTGGGATTTGAGTGGCGCGAACGGGTCGAGCAATTCAATATCGGCAAGCACGGCTTCAAGGCAAAGGCAAACCGGGTAAAGAGCCCGAAAGCAATCTCCGAGGGCCAGAGAAACGGCGAACTCGAAGCCCTGGGCAGGTTTTCAGAAGGACCTCTGAAAGGGTGGCTGATAGCAATTTCCGAGCGCAACCATGCCAAGGATGACAGCCTGCGCGGCTGGCTGTGGCGCAACGGCAAGACCCGCGAGTTTCACATTCCGCGCCATGAAGACTACCTGGTCACCGGGCTTGCCATCCTGCCCGGCGGCAAGGAGATCATCACCGTTGAACGCAGCTTCAAGCCGCCGGTCCTGGTTGGCATGGCGTTGCGCCGGTTCCCGGTGGAAGATTTGCAGAAGCGCAAAACCGGGCCAGGCAAGCTCTTGTTCGCCGGCAAGCTGACGTCCTACCAGATCGACAACATGGAAGGCATCGCCGCCCACCGGGACGAACGCGGCACGATCATCACCGTGATTTCAGACGACAACTTCAACAGGTCGGTGCAGTCCACCGTGATGTTCCAGTTCCGCCTGAACTAGGGTCAGGACCCATTAATGTTATCCATTCTGCGGGAGGATATTTTGCCTCTGACAAGGCGAAAGGGCGCAGGAAACCGTCCGGTTTTCAAGTCCTTTCAACGCGGTCAGGGGCAAAATAGATCC
>JBPCVV010000157.1:0-12324 GCA_051010195.1 Anderseniella sp.
CAGAAGCTGCATGGGCTCTATGGCGATGTCCCGCCAGTTCAACCGCGCCGGCAGCAAGTCAGGTTTTGTGACGATGGCTGCGTCCAGACTGCCGCGTTCGACCTGCAGCAGCAACTCGTTGGTAAGGCCCGGATGAACGCTGACATGCAGATCCGGATATTCTTCCTTGAGCATGGAAATGGCGGCGGGCGTCAGGCCCACCAGAGTGGTTGGAACCGCACCCAGCATCAGCTTGCCGGTCAGGCCGTCATCGCCCAAGACCGATGGCACCAGCCCATCATAGGCGGCGACCACCTCGCGCGCCTTGCTGACCAGCGCCCGGCCGGTCGGGGTCAGCACAGGCGTGCGCCTGGTCCTGTCGAAAATGGAGATGCCCCATTGTTCTTCCAGGGCCTTCATCTGCTGGCTGACAGCGGCATGGGTCACGAACACAGCATCGGCTGCCGCACTGAAGGTGCCGTTTTCCTCGACTGCAATAAGCGTTCTCAATACGCGGATGGACATGGCATGTATTTGACGTAAATTTTTCTTTCAGTCCACGTTATTTTTTGTCGCTTTGTGCAAAAATGACTTGATAATATGTTTTCTCGATATCGGGCAGTGCCGGCTGACTGAGATCACGGTCTCTTGCCATTGTCGGCGATGGCGTCAGGGCCACCCGTGAACAGGCCGATGCGCGGACCGGCCATGACTCCCGAACCTGTTTCGCTCCGAGATCAGAGGAATTCAACATGAGAGGTGCTGACCTTCTGGCACAAACGCTTGCGGCTGCGGGTGTGACCAGGGTGTTCTCCTTGTCCGGCAACCAGATCATGCCGGTCTATGACGCGTTTCTTGATGTCAACATCAAGATCGTGCACACCCGCCATGAAGCGGCCTGTGTATTCATGGCCGATGCATGGGCACAACTGACCGGTAATATAGGCGTTTGCCTGGTGACCGCCGCGCCCGGGGCATCCAATGCACTGGGACCGTTATACACTGCCCGCCAGTCCGAAACCCCGGTCCTGTTCCTGACCGGAGACTCACCGCTGGCGCAGGATGGCCGCGGGGCGTTTCAGGAGCTGGACCAGGTTGCGATGACGGCGCCGCTGACCAAACTTTCCCTGCGTGCCGCAGATCCCGCTATGCTTGGGCAGGAGACCGCCAAGGCGATTCAGGTCGCCATGTCAGGCAGGCCGGGACCGGTACACATGGCCCTGCCGGTTGATGTACTGGAAGCTGGTGTATCTGGTATCTCCGTGCCTGGATCACAGGCGTTTCAACCGCTAAGTCGTGGACCGAATCCGGATGAGACACAGTTGCTGATCAACGCACTGGCATCGGCCAGCAGGCCACTGGTTCTGTGCGGATCCGCGATGAGTTCAACTCGGTACGGCAAGCAGCTTTCTGCGCTGGCGGACGCGGTGGATGCGCCGGTCGTGGCGATGGAAAGTCCGCGCGGACTGAAAGACCCTTCGCTGGGCGATTTTGCTGGTTCGATGACCAAGGCTGATCTGGTCGTCAGCCTGGGCAAACCGGTGAATTTCGCGCTCGGGTTTGGCGGCACCAGCGTATGTTTGCCGACATGCAGGTGGATCGTGATCGATGCCGAAGCGGGAGAGCGCGATCGGGCGAATCTGAACCTTGCTGAGCGCCTGGACATGACCATTGATGCAGACCCAGAAGCTATGGCTGCAGCTTTGATATCTGAGGCGCCGGGTATCTCCAGCCGCGCTGCATGGCGCAATGAAGTAGCCGATTGCATAGCCACCCGTAGTTACTCGGCAAATGACCGGGGCTCCGGTGGCAATATTCACCCGGCCGACCTGTGTGCCGCAGTGCAACGACAGGTGGCTAGTGTAGCTGAGAGTGTCGTCATCAGTGACGGAGGCGAGTTCGGGCAGTGGTCGCAGGCCGTAACCAGCCCAACGCACAGGATCATCAACGGTCCCGGTGGGGCCATTGGCGGCGCGCTGTGCTACGGGATTGCCGCAAAGCTGGCGATGCCTAAGGCACAGGTTTTCGCCCTGATGGGAGACGGGACGGTTGGTTTCCACCTGGCCGAGTTCGAAACGGCAGTGCGGGAAGACACACCATTTGTCGTGGTGGTGGGCAATGATGGGCGCTGGAACGCGGAGCACCTGATCCAGATGCGCGACTATGGACCCGAACGGTTGATCGGATGTGCACTTAGCAACGCTCGCTATGACGAGGCCGTGAAAGCGCTGGGCGGCCATGGCGAATATGTCACCGACCTGGCCGATCTGGATGATGCACTGGCGCGAGCCGTGCGCAGCAGCAAGGTGGCGTGCGTGAACGTGGTCATTGACGGCGTTCCGGCCCCTGCCGGGTCGGCGCATTGAGCGGGCAGGGACCAGGTTAAGGCCAACGGTTATTTCGGTTCGCGCGGCTGGCGGGCTGCCAACACGGCGCTGACCAGGTCTTCGGGGACATCTTCCAGCACATCCGCGGTTTGACCGTCCAGGGTATCGCGGGTGATGGTCATTGCGGACCGGTAGGCGGCCAGATAGTCGCGGCACTCCCGGCACATGGCCAGATGAAGCTCGAAAATGCGCTTTTGTCCGGGGCTCAGTTCGCCATCGAGATAGGCGATTATGAAGTCCTCGAATTCGGCGCAGGTGATCATCAGGGGCAGTTTGAACATAATGCTTCTGATGCGCTGGCGAAGTGAATTGGACATGATGCTCATGGCTCTGCTCCTTCGAACAACGGGCTCAACAGTTTCTTCAGGGCGGCACGGGCACGGTGCAACCTTACCTTCACATTGGCCTCGCTCAGGCCCGTCAATTCGGCGACCTCGGCGGTTGGCAGTTCCTCGATGTCTCTGAGCATCAGGATAACGCGGTAGTTGTCCGGCAGCCGGCCGATGCCCGCCAGCACCTGTTGCCTGCGGTCGCTTGACAGCAACAGGGCTTCCGGCGTCCGGGTCAGGTCTGACAGCATGGATGGCTCGTCGATGCGGCAGCCCGAGCTGTCGAACTCGGGCAGCATTTCTTCGATAGACTGCTCGTTGCGCCGGCGCTGCTTGCGCAGGGCCATCAGCGACTGATTGACGACAATCCGGTGTATCCACGTCTTGAGAGCTGCATCGCCACGAAACGTTGCCAGGTTTTTGAACACGTTGGCGAAAGCGTCCTGCACCACATCTTCGGCAACAGATCTGTCGGCAACGATCCTGTTGGCCACGGCCAGCATCCAGCCAACATTGGTGCGGACGAACTGTTCCGTTGTAGCTCTGTCCTTGCCCAACAGAAGGTGCGGCTTCTGCTCCGTATCGGGAACCGGGTCTGTAATTCCGGGAAGGTTCAACTGGCAATCTCCGCACGGTGCCGCAAGCGCATTATGTTTGATCCGGACGGCACAATGCAATTCACTGTAACCCTTCCGGGCCTGCGGCATCCAACAATTATCTGCAGCCCATCCGATATTCGTTGAAAGCAACGCCTAATGACTGCCGAACTGTTAATTATCGCCATTGTCACGGCTTGCTACACGATGTTTGCCAGGCGTCTGTTATCGACCCCTTTGACCGCACCCATCCTGTTTATCGCCTTGGGTGCGTTGATATCGGCGAGCGGTTTGTTCAAGGCCGATCAGGCCGAGCATATTTTGCACTTCACGGCAGAAATTGCCCTGATCCTGCTGTTGTTTCTCGATGCATCACAGATCGATCTCAATCTGCTGCGCCGCGATCACGGCTGGCCCATTCGCATGTTGCTCGCCGGATTGCCGCTCTCGGTCCTGATCGGTTCGGTGTTTGCCTGGATACTGCTGCCGGGCTGGCCGCTCATCTCCTTGGTGCTGATGGCGGCACTACTGGCACCCACCGATGCAGCACTGGGCCAGGCTGTTGTTTCCAACACCATCGTTCCTGAAAGGGTGCGGCGCACCCTGACGGTGGAAAGCGGGCTGAACGACGGCCTGGCCCTGCCGCTGGTGCTGCTGTTTGCAAGCCTGCTGTCCGCAAAGGTGTCGCAAGACAGCTCCTACTGGCTGGTTTTCGCTGCGGCTCAATTGACCCTTGGACCGCTGGCAGGCATTTTCCTCGGCTGGCTTGGAGGCCGGGTTCTGCTTTGGTCCAAGGCGCACAACTACACTTCGGAGGTCTATGAAGGTGTCGGCGCCATCTCCCTGGCTATCGCCACCTATCTGCTGGCAAACCAGATCGGCGGTAATGGTTTCATTGCAGCCTTTGTGGGCGGCCTGACCTTCGGCAATGTGGTCAAGGGCCAGTGCAAATTCATCTACGAGTTCACCGAGAGTGAAGGGCAGTTGTTGAGCTGGGGCGCCTTCTTCCTGCTCGGGCTGGTTCTGGTACCCGCCGCCGTGACCCATCTGGGTATTGCAGAGCTGGCCGTGATACTGACGAGCCTGTTAATCGTACGTCCGTTGGCGGTGTGGATATCGCTGACCGGTACCGACACCTCTGCGATGACGCGCCTGTTTCTGGGCTGGTTCGGCCCACGCGGCCTGGCAACCGCCCTGTTTGCATTGCTGGTGGCCCAACAGGCCGGTTCCGAAGCTGCCGAGCCGATCCTGATGCTGGCGATCAATGCGGTATGGATCAGCGCCCTGCTGCACGGTGTTACCGCTGCGCCGGCAACCAGGTGGTATGCAAAGGCATTGTCGAGGACTGCCGACTGCGCCGAGGCTCAGCCAATCGTTTCATCTGCCAAACCCCTGCGGACGTATCAACCGCAAGACTACAACTGAAAAAGCACGGGATGCCAAAACCATGAAGAAAGTCGCTATTGCCAAACTGCCGGAACTTGAAGACCGCAAACCCGCCTATGCAATATCCGGCGAGGTCGACCTTGTTGTCGTCAGAATGGATGACACAGTGTCGGTATTCTATGGCCGCTGCCTGCATCGCGGTGCACTGATGGCGGACGGTTTCGTGCGCGGCGACAACCTGATCTGCGGGGTGCACAATTGGGACTACCGGCTGGACAGCGGCGTATCTGCCTATGCCAACGATGAAGCCCTGCCGAAATTTGCCTGCTGGATCGACGGCGATGATGTGCTTGTCGATGAAGACGAGATTGCCGACTGGGCGCTGGAAAACCCGCAGCCGTTCAATCGCGAGGCCTATCTTGGGCTTTACGCCGACACCGCGCATGGCACCGCTGAGGAACCCTATAACAGCCTGATCCAGCGATATGCGCGCGACGGGTTGGCGAAGACCGGCCACCACGGAGCGGTGGATGCCATGGGTGTGCCGCGCGATGAATTGCCGACCTGGGACGACATTCAGCTCATCACCGCTCAATTGTGGAAAGCACCTCTGCTGGATGATGCCGACGTTGGGACAGACGTGGTGATTGGCCCGAAGGCGAAGAAGCCGTTGCGGCTGAAAATCCCGCTGTTTGTGTCCGACATGTCGTTCGGTGCACTGTCCGAACCGGCAAAGACGGCACTTGCCCTGGGAGCGGAGAATGCCGGTACCGGCATCTGTTCGGGCGAAGGCGGCATGTTGCCGGAAGAACAGGCCGCCAACAGCCGTTATTTTTACGAACTGGCGTCCGGCCGCTTCGGTTTCGGCTGGGACAAGCTTGAAAAGGTGCAAGCCTTTCATTTCAAGGGCGGGCAGGGTGCCAAGACCGGGACCGGAGGACACCTGCCTGGCAAGAAGGTGAAAGGCAAGATTGCCGAGGTGCGTGAGCTGGAAGAAGGCCAGGATGCCATTTCACCGCCAAGATTCCCCGAGTGGACATCGCCGCAACAGATAAAGGAATTTGCCGACGAAGTCCGCGAGCGGACTGGCGGTATTCCCATCGGCTACAAGCTGTCGGCCCAGCATATCGAGAAGGACATAGATGCAGCGCTGGAGGTGGGTGTGGATTACATTATCCTCGATGGACGCGGCGGCGGCACCGGCGCGGCGCCGATCATCTTCCGGGACAATATTTCCGTGCCGACAATACCGGCGCTGGCCAGGGCGCGTGCGCATCTCAACAAGCTGGGCCGGGATGACATCAGTCTCGTGATAACTGGTGGCCTGCGCAAGCCGGCTGACTTCATCAAGGCCCTGGCCATGGGCGCAGATGCTGTCGCTGTGTCAAACGCCGCCATGCAGGCCATAGGCTGCATTGCCATGCGGGCGTGCCATACCAATAACTGCCCTGTTGGCATCGCAAGCCAGAAACCCCATCTGGCCAGCCGCATCATCGTCGAGAACTCAGCCGCACAACTGACCAACTTCTTTGACGCAAGCGTGGAACTGATGCAGGTGATGGCCCGCGCCTGCGGCCACGATCACCTGAACAAGTTCAACAGCGATGACCTGACCACCTGGAAAAAGGACATGGCCGATATATCGGGCGTGCCTTTCGGCGGCGCGGCATAGGGGAGAACAGCAATGACCAAACAGCAACTCGACTGGTATTCTGCAGGTCCCGCCAAGGATCTTCCTGAAGGCCGCGTCAAAACCGTGACGGCACGAACTACATCCATCTGCCTTGTGCATTTCGATGGTCAGTGGACGGCAATGGACAATCATTGCCCGCACCAGAAAGGCCCGCTTGGCGAGGGTGCCATCGAAAAGGGCGAAGGCGGCAAGTGCTGGATACGATGCCCGTGGCACGGCTGGGACTTTGATCCCCTGACGGGGAAACCTCCCGGCGGGCACGAGGATAGCGGCCAGCAGATGTATCCGGTTGAACTGCGTGACGGAGAAGTGTTCGTCGGCCTTGAAGCAGAGCCACCGCGTGAGACCACGGTTACCGATGTCATGGTTGAAACAATGACCAATTGGGGCGTGCAGTCGGTATTCGGCATGGTAGGCCATTCCAATCTCGGCCTGGCGGACGCCATCCGGCTGGCGGTTGAAGACCAGCGATTGAAGTATTACGGCATCCGCCATGAAGGCGCAGGTGCATTTGCGGCATCCGCCTACGGCAAGCTGACCGGCACGCCGGCCGCCTGCCTGACCATCGCCGGGCCCGGCGCCACCAATCTTCTCACCGGCATGTGGGATGCAAAGGTTGACCGTGCACCTGTGCTCGCCCTGACCGGGCAGGTGCAGACCCAGGTTCTGGGCGCCGGTGCGTTTCAGGATATCGACCTGAGGTCTGCTTTCCAGGCGGTATCGGCCTTCTCGCAACCGGTGTTGAGCAGTTCAAGCCATGCTGAACTGATGTCGCTGGCCTGCAAGACCGCGATTGTCGAGCAGGATGTGGCGCATCTGATCTTCCCCGATGATGTGCAGACACTGCCGTCCGAGAAACCTGCATCCGGACCTGCCGGGCGCGTATCGCGGCAGGGCATCCAGCCACAACAGGCTGATATCGCGCAGGCGGCAGAGATGATCGCAAACGCGAAACGACCGATCCTCGTGGTCGGCCATGGCGCTTTTTCAGCCCGCGACCAGGTCATCGCCATGGCTGAGGAAACTGGCCTGCCGGTCATGACCACGTTTAAGGCAAAGGGTTTTATCGCAGACGATCATCCCAATGCCGGCGGTGTCATGGGCAGATCGGGCACGCCGATCGCCAGCTGGTTTCTGAATGAAGCTGATCTGGTGCTGACACTGGGGACGAGTTTTTCGAACCACACCGGCATCACTCCGAGCAAGACAATCATTCAGGTCGACCACGACCGGATGCAACTCGGCAAGTTTCATTCCGTCAGCCTGCCGGTGTGGGGAGACATTGGCGCTTTCTGCTCTGCCATGCAGGGCAGGGTCAATTCAGCTGCAACGGACCAGTTGCCTGAGCTGGCGGACCGGTGGCGCATGTGGCGCGAGGAAAAACATCGCCGGCTGGCCGAAGAACATGGCGAAGGTGTGCATTCGTTTGCGATTTTCGATGTGCTTGGCCGGATTGCCCCGGAGGATGCCATATTTGCGGTGGATGTGGGCAACAACACCTATTCCTTTGGCCGATACCTTGAGACCAAGGGCAGCCAGCGAGTGTTGATGTCCGGCTATCTGGGATCCATCGGGTTCGGCTTTCCCGCCGCAATGGGGGCCTGGGCTGCCACACAGGATGTCACAGCGCTTAAAGGGAGAAAAGTGATCTCCGTCTCTGGCGACGGTGGCTTTGGCCAATACCCGATGGAGTTCACAACAGCGGTAAAGTACGGGATGGATATCACCCACATCCTGCTACACAACGGACAACTGGGCAAAATCACCAAGGAGCAACGGGCAGGCGAATGGCCCGTCTGGCAAACAGGCCTGCACAATCCGTCGTTTGCCGCCTTTGCAAAGCTCTGTGGCGGCCATGGATCGAAAGTGACTGACGCAAAGGATCTGGAGGCGGCCATCCGCAAGGCGCTGGATTATCAGGGACCGGCACTGGTTGAGATCATGGCTGATCCTGAACTGGTCTGACCTCCCCTATGCCTGATGGTTGCCGATTGTTCTTCGGAGGCCGGCACATATATCTAGAGAAGGAGCCGATTGCGGAAAGGGTTTCAGATGCCGACCGTGCCGAGTGGAGTGCTGTACTTTATGGTATGGAAGTATGCTCTGTACGGCAGCCTGTTGCTGATCGGCGCCCGCGTCTTCAAACATCTCGGCGTGTTCGATGTCTATCCGCTGAGCGGCATCGCTGTTCTGAGCGGACTTGTGCTGTTGCCGGTGCTGTGGTTCGAGCACGGAGACGATCGGTTGTCCGAACTGTGGCAGGTAGATGAGGAACGGACCAATTGCGACCGGCTGGCCAAGGCGTTCCTGTATGTGTGTTGTTGTGTCGTGTGGCCCAGATTCGTGAAGAGCGACAACCGGTAGCACTGGTCGCAAAGGCTCAATCTCCAATATTTCCTGATACACTGTGTCTGGTTGAGCGAATGACCGAACTTCGAGTGGCCTGGTACAGGCAATGCGCAAAAGGGGGCATTTGGGTGAGTGGCTGGCTGGACCGTCTGATCGTGAAGTCAGCAAGCGCGGCGATGTTCGCAAGACATTGGCGGGCAACCATCGGCTTCCGGCGCCATATGGGCCGCTGGCCGCAATTGTGCCCGCCGGTACGGCACAATGACAAGTTTTTCTGGCGCAAGGTGTTCGACCACAATCCGCTGTTCCAGGTGTTTTGCGACAAGCTGGCGTGCAAGGAGTGGGTCCGGGAATGTTGTCCTGAAGTGCTGATACCTGCAACACTGTGGCAGGGCACGTCAGCGCGCGATATTCCCGATGACCTGTTGCTGCGGCCGGCCTTTATCAAGGCGAACAACGGCTCAAGTTACAATATCAGGATCGATGGAAATACTGTCGATCGCAAGGCTATTGAAAACAGCTTTTCCAGATGGTTGTCGCGCCCCTACGGTCAAGGTAATGCCGAATGGGGTTACAAGCATGTACCCCGGACGGTTTTTGTCGAGGAGATTGTTTCAACACCGGGCGGAACCGCTCCTGTCATGACAAATGTGTACACGGCTGGCGGCAAACCTGTGGCGATTTTTTGCATATCCGGCTGGAAGGATGGCGACCGTCGAGGCTCGTTCTTCAATCTGGATGGGTCAAGAGTGTCTCAGCAACCCGATGACCTCAGTCGATTGCCGGATGATTGGAGACCGCCTTCAAATCTGGACAAGGTGGTTGAATATTCCAGAATCCTTGTGCGGGATACTGATCAGATAAGAAGTGATTTTCTGTGTCAGGACGGAAAAATCTGGTTCAGCGAAATGACACCATATCCATTGAGCGGATTGGGTAGCTTCGATTCCCTGGGCGAAGAACTGCAGATTTACGGCAATTGGGACCTGAGGCAGTCATGGTTCCTGCGTACCAGGCATTCCGGCTGGAAGCGCATCTACGCCGATGCGTTGCGGCGCATGCTGTAGTCGTGGTGTGATGAGGTGTCTCTGCAATCAGGTGAGCCCGGTTCATTGTTCAAAACCGTTGATCTCGGTACCAGCCATGTCGGCCCGGTCAGCGTAAGCGTTGCTTGCGGTGAATGCCTTGCCATTCAGGGGGCATCGGGATCGGGCAAATCGCTTTTGTTCCGTGCCATTGCCGACCTTGATCCCAACCAGGGGGAGGTTTACCTGAATGGTCAATCCCGAGCAGAAATACCCGCCTTTGAATGGCGCCGGAAAGTGTCGTTCGTGCCTGCAGAAACCGGATGGTGGGCAGACCGCGTGCGCGAACATTTCGATGATGGCGATGGCCTGGAAGACCTGCTTGCATCCGTCGACCTGGCAGATGCGCTGGACTGGGAGGTCAACCGCCTGTCGACCGGGGAGCGGCACCGGCTCGGCATTGTGCGTGCGCTGCAGCGGCGGCCAAGCGTCCTTTTGCTCGATGAGCCAACGGCATCGCTTGATGCGGAAATGACAGCCGCCGTCGAGCGTCTGATCAGGCAGCAACTGGCAAGAGATGTCTGCGTGTTGCTGGTCACTCATGATCCGGACCAGGCAAGCCGTCTTGCCGACCGGTCGATGAAAATGACGTCCGGCCGATTACAGTCTGACGGCGGTGCATCACCATGAGCCCCTATATTTCCCTGTCATACCTGGATCTGGTTGGAGCTTCGGTCTTCCTGATATTGAATGCGGTTTGTTCATTTGCCCTGAAGCTGGGCCTGGAACGGCAGTTGCTGTTTTCCAGCCTGAGGATGATCGTGCAGTTGCTGATGGTGGGACTGGTGCTGAAAGCGGTGTTCGCTGCTTCCTCGGCCCTGCTCACCCTGCTTATTGCCGCTATCATGATTACCTTTGCCGGCCGTGAGATCCGGGCTCGCCAGGAAAGGCGGCTTACTGGCGTGTGGGGGTATGGGCTGGGTGCCGGCTCGATGATGTTTGCCGGCATGATCGTGACGGTTTGCGTGCTGGTCATCCAGATCGAGCCGCAGCCCTGGTGGACACCACAGATAGCGCTGCCTCTGTTCGGCATGGTGCTGGGCAATACCATGACCGGCGTTAGCCTGGGCCTGGATACCCTGCACACTACGGTTTATCGCGAACGGCCCGCCATAGAAGCGCAGTTGCTGCTGGGCCGAACCCGCTGGGACGCAATCCTGCCGTGCGCGCGGCGTTCGTTGCGCAGCGGTTTCACGCCGATCATCAACGCCATGGCCGCAACAGGCGTTGTGTCATTGCCGGGCATGATGACGGGTCAGATACTGTCGGGCGTCGACCCGCAGGAAGCGGTCAAGTACCAGATCCTGATCATGTTCATGATCGCCGGTGCAACCGGACTCGGGGTTCTCGGCGCCGTGTTCGGCAGCGTCTGGCGGCTGACCGATCACCGCCATCGTGTCCGGTTGGATCGGCTCACTGGCGCGCCTGGATGAAGCGGCGAAGCGATGTGAGGATTTGAGCCCGGCTTCAACTTCGATTGCGCATGATGTGGGCATCCAGCACGGCCAGTCCATCGTCGAGCCCGCTGCGGCCATAGCCGAGCCGGAAGCGGTCAGTTGGCGTCTCGCCCAGTTGAGAATTGTAGATGCTGCCGGGCAGCAACAGGACGCCGCTTTCTTCCACCAGCGACCGGATGAACTGTTCCACGCCGTCTGTTCCTTTGTATCGCGGGAATGCCATGCACGAACCGTCGGGCGCCTGCCAGTCAAACAGATCAGGATAACGGGCGAAGAAGGCTTCCCATTTGGGCAGGTTTTCATCGACGATGGCGCAATTTCTCGCCAGCAGCCTATCGCGGTTGTTCAAGGCGATTTTGGCCAGTCTCTCGCTGGGGCCGGAATTGCAGATGGAAAGATAATGCTTCATGCGCTCCATTCGGCTCAGGAGGCCCGCGTCCTGGCAGGCAATCCAGCCGATCCTCAGGCCCGGCAGCCCATAGGATTTGGACATGACGCCCAGTGATAGCCCGCGCTCGTAAATGTCTGCGATAAAGGGCAGATGTTCTGTTCCCGTTCGCCCGAGTCCGTTGAAGATTTCATCGTGCAGAATGTAGATGCCATGCTTGCGGCACAGGTCGACCAGCGCATGATAGCGATCCAGCGGCAGGATGGCGCCGGTCGGGTTGTGCGGGAAATTGATCGTTACCAGCCTGGTGTTGGGCTGAATGGCAGCGGCAATCCGGTCAATGTCCAGCGACCAGTTGTCATCCGGGTCCAGCGGCACTCCGGTCGCGCTGCAGATGGCCATCGGCAGGGTTTCGTGGGACTGGTAATTGGGGGTGACGACAACGGCGTGGCTGTCCTTGTCCAAGACCACCGAATTGGCGGCGAAGATGCCTTCGCTGGCACCGGCGAAACACAATACCTCCCGCGCTGAGCGGGTTTCGAACGTTGATGCGATTGTGTCGCGCAGGTCAGGCGCGCCAAAGGTTTCCGTGTAACCCAGCCACAGATTGTCAAACTCCTCTCGTTCCTCAGGCGTGGCCATAGCCAGCAGGTCACGCATCGAAATGGCCTCGGC
>JBPCVV010000158.1:0-18249 GCA_051010195.1 Anderseniella sp.
CCTTGTTCAGAACATAGTCCTGATCCTGGGTGTTCAAAGGGTAATTGCGCGAGCCAACACAACCTTTCCACTCATAGTCCGTTGTTTCGTCGGTGCAGACCTGTACCGGGTCGCCATAGTCAGTGTCACAAACTTGTGTCTCGTATGTATAGGGCACACCGTCATTGGTACCTGTTCTGGTTTCGGTGCGGCAGTTGCTGTCGACCCGGTCCGGATAGGTGTTATCGCAGTCGTTCTCGGTTACGGAGTAATCATCGGGTACGTCGATCCAGTTTGCATTACGATTGCTCATGCCGACGTTGACATGTTCGGAGAACGGAACCAATGCGATCTTGGTCTCGCTGTTGTCGACAAGTACCTTGTCCACGAGCAGGTTGGCTGAGTCCTTGAGCGCTGTCAGTTTATTGCCAGACATTGATCCTGTGTTGTCGAGTACCAGGACCAGTTCAAGCGGCTTGCCAGGGGCGAGTTCGGCCATTGAATTGACGTTCACATCCATGTCGGTAACGCCGGTTACGCCCATCAGGGTTGTGGGAACGTTTGCTGCGGCCTCTATGCGGAAACCGTCGCCGTCATTGATCAATTTAAAGGAATCAATGTTCAGCTGGGTATTCACATTTCGGTCAAAGTAATCCCGGGCGATCTGCTTCAACGCGGCGGCGTTAAGGGTATCATCGTTTGCTTTTGCACGGACGGCGGCCAGCACGGCGCCATCGGCTGCGGTTTGCATCTCCGCCTCGAAAGCCAGGCCACGGGCATAGTCAACTGCAATGCCGCCGGCAATTACGACGACGGCCAGGACAAGTGCGAACATGAGGGCTATCGAGCCGCTTTGATCAGCATGGAGATTGCTGAATTTCTGGATTGGGGTTTTCAGAGCCATGACGCGTTTCCTGCAGTTACTCAGTAGGCAGACAAAATCTGCCAGATATTATTGGGCACAGTGGTTTCCTGTTTCACCCAACACTTATTGAATAAAATGCTTGCAATTTTCTGAAATGTTCAGGCTTTTCGGATGCGGTAGTGAAGGGTCTGTTAATCAGATCAAAGAATCGTGTTTCAGCTGGCGGGCTGGACCTGAATCAGCAATCGGCATTCGGGGGCAGTGTTATGGAAGCTGAACAAATGAGTCCAAAACTCTCTTTTCGCCGGCTTTTTCAAAGTCGATGGTGAGCTTGTTGCCATCGATGTTTGTGATGCAACCATAGCCGACTTTTTGATGAAAAACCCGCTGGCCGAGTTCAAAAGCCGGTGTTTCGCCGGTCTCGCGGGCGGTCAGTTCACCCTCGATGATGCGCGGGGCTGTCCGCATGGCCTCGCCAGCAGCATGACGTTCTTGGGCGCGTTGCCAGCCTGGTGTCTCATATGAGCTGGAAAACGGGCTGAGGTTGTCGAACCGCGACCCCCCAAAGGCCTCATTGCCGTAACTTCCCAATCCGTAGCTTGATGACATCATTTCGGCATCGACATTTTCTTCCGGCAATTCATCGATGAAACGCGACGGCAGGGCGGACTGCCAGAGCGCGTGGATGCGCCTGTTTTGCGCAAAAGAGATGATCGCCTGCTGTTTTGCACGGGTAATGCCGACATAGGCAAGCCGACGTTCTTCTTCCAAACCGGCATGGCCATTCTCGTCAAGTGAGCGCTGGTGGGGGAACAGGCCTTCTTCCCAGCCAGGGAGAAAAACCGTGTCGAACTCAAGACCCTTTGCCGAGTGTAGCGTCATTAGATTGACCTTGTCATCGCTCTCGCTGGATGTGGTGTCCATGACCAATGACACATGCTCCAGAAAGCCGGCCATGTTCTCAAATTCGGCCATGGAGCGGACGAGTTCCTTCAAGTTCTCCAATCGGCCGGTGGCATCGGCGGATTTATCGTTCTGCCACATTTCGGTATAGCCGCTCTCATCAAGGATGATTTCGGCCAATTCGGTGTGCGGGATGCCGACGGCTGTAGAGCGCCAACGCGAAAAGCTCTCAAGCAGCTGTTTCAGGCTGTTACGCGTTTTGGCGGCAAACTCGTCTGTTTCAGCCATGATTGAAGCTGCCCGATAGAGCGATACGCCTTGGCTGCGAGCATGCTCGTGCATCTTTTTGACTGACGTGGAACCAATCGATCGCTTGGGCACGTTGATGATGCGTTCAAAGGCAAGGTCATTGTCGGGCGACATGGTGATCTTGAAATAGGCCATGGCGTCGCGAATTTCGGCGCGCTCGTAAAAACGGGGACCGCCGATCACACGATAGGGCAGGCCGAGCGTGATGAAACGGTCTTCGAATGCGCGCATTTGAAAGGAGGCTCGAACGAGGATTGCAGTGTTGTTGAGCTGTGCGCCCTTGGAATGTGCGCTTTCAAGATCATCGCCTATGGCGCGGGCTTCCTCGTCACCGTCCCAATGGCCGCGCACGATGACTTTCTCACCGTCGTTCTGGTCGGTGCGCAGGGTCTTGCCGAGGCGGCCCTCATTGTGAGCAATCAGGCCGGACGCGGCCCCGAGAATGTGAGGTGTGGAACGATAGTTGGATTCAAGCCGGATCACCGCGGCACCGGGAAAATCCTTCTCAAAGCGCAGGATGTTATCAACCTCTGCGCCGCGCCAGCCGTAGATCGACTGGTCGTCGTCACCGACGCAGCAAATATTGCGGTGGCCCTGGGCCAGCAGGCGCAACCAAAGGTACTGCGCCACGTTGGTGTCCTGGTACTCGTCGACCAGCATGTACTTGAACCGCTTCTGGTACTCGGCCAGCACATCGGGCTGTTCCTGGAACAGGCGCAGGGTTTCCAGCAGCAGGTCACCGAAGTCGACCGCATTGAGAACCTTCAGGCGGGCTTGGTATTCGGCATAAATTTGCGCCCCGAGGCCGTTGCCGTATGCCGCTCCTTCGCCTGCCGGTACTTTGGACGGAACAAGGCCGCGGTTTTTCCAGCCGTCGATATGGGCGGCTAGCTGGCGTGCCGGCCAGCGCTTGTCATCGATCTCGTGCGCCTGGATCAATTGTTTCAGCAACCGTATCTGGTCGTCGGTATCAAGAATGGAGAAACCCGATTTCAGGCCGACCAGTTCGGCATGGCGGCGCAGGATTTTCACACCGATGGAATGGAAGGTGCCAAGCCATGTCATGCCCTCGACCATGCCGCCGATCAGCCCGCCAATACGGTCTTTCATTTCGCGCGCGGCCTTGTTGGTGAAGGTCACGGCCAGGATCTCGCCAGGCCAGGCCTTGCGCATGTTGAGCAGATGGGCGAGCCGCGTGGTCAGCACCCGGGTCTTGCCGGTTCCGGCACCTGCCAGCACCAGCAGCGGGCCGTCCATTGTCTCTACCGCTGCGCGCTGTTCAGGGTTCAGCGCGCGCAAATAGGGCGGTGCCGCCTGCGCAGTTGCGCGTTCAGTGATGGACTTGCTGGCAGGGTTCGACGTCATTGGGTTTGTATAGCATCGCGAGCGCCATGATTCGATGGCAGTGACGCCAGTTTTCTGATTTGATCGGACCTCGTAAATGCATCGAGTTCCATTGAAACGACAGTGTGATGACAACAAAGCCCGAGCCCGGCAACAAAGGCAAGTTTGATCTCGCCGACATCAGCCTGCGGGCGCTGCAGGTATTTGTCGCTATTGAGGAAACCGGTTCGATGACCCAGGCCGCTACCCGCATCGGATTGAGCAGGTCTGCAGTGTCGCAGCATGTCGCCAATCTGGAAAATGCCCTTGGTGTGCCGTTGTTTGACAGGGCTGCCCGCCCGCTCAACCTGACACCCGTTGGCCACGTGCTGCGCCGCCATGCCCGGCGTGTTCTTGAAACCATAAGTGAGGCCCGCACCGAACTGATGGAGGTTTCACTGACGTCGCTTGCCGGGTTGCGTCTGGGCATTATCGACGATCTTGATACCTCGATAACGCCGGAATTGATGACGCATCTTCGAGAGCGCTTTCCCAAAGCGCAACTTTCAGTCACGTCTGGCCGTTCGGACTATCTTGTGGATCAGTTTGAAAACCGCGGTGCGGATATCATCCTGTCCGGCCTGCTGCCTTCCGGCAAAGTCGGATACATCGACTTCCCGATCCTGTGCGAGCCGTTCATGATTGTCGCCCCGCCGGGTTTGCTGGACGGCGGTCGCGACCTGCGCGGCCAGATCCAGGACCTGCCGTACATTCAGTATAACGCAGGCATGCCAATCGGCCGGGCGATCTCACAGCAATTGCGCCGCCTGCGCATCGAGTTGAGTTCACTGGCGTCGTTCGAATCTTCCAGGTCTGTGTTTGCAATGGCACGGAAAGCTGGCGGCTGGGCCATAACCACGCCGCTGTGCCTGCTGGACAGCCGCGCAGACCTGGGGCACCTGGACTGTTACCGGCTACCGTTTGCAGGCTTCAGCAGAACGATCAGGCTGATTGCGCGCAGTGAAGAGCTTGGCCATCTGCCGGCAAGTCTTTCGCAGCTTGCCCGCCAGTTGCTGACACAACGGCTTCGGGAGGAGCTCACCACACTGCCATCCTGGATCGGCGCCGAGACAGTTATACTTGGCGACGATGGCGCGCCGCTTATGCAGATGCCCGCATCCGCTCCGGTGCAAGCAGAATGTTGAAGCGATCACGTATTGCTTTGTCTGTTGCAGTGGCAATGTACTCAGGGTAGTGGTCGGCGAGCACCGAGCGTGCCCGGTCGCGGGCTTTGCCCCACAGGTCCGGTGCGCCATTGTCGGCCCAGGTACGTGGCTCGTCACGGTCGGCAAGCGGTGGATAGAAGTAGTCGCGCTGCATCGCTGCAATCGTGTCATTGCCACCAAGGAAATGCCCTTCGCCCAGCACGGCATTGCAAATCGCGTCATAACCAAGGGTGTCATCGTTGACTTCGATGCCGCGGATGATCCGGTAGACATGCGACAGCATTTCATCATCGGCCACAAACGCCTCGAAAGACGCACCCAGCAGGCTGGCCATCATGCCGGAACTTTCATACACCATATTGGCGCCGGCAAGCCCGGCCGCCAGTGCCGAGAACGCTTTTTCCGAGCCCATCTGGGCATCGACCGCCTTGGCATCGCTCATTGAACTGGCGACACCGGAGGGCAGGCCCAGCCAGTTGGACAGTTGTGCAGCCGCCGCGTTCATGACGGCGTTTTCCCCGCCACCGCCGCTGAAACCGCCAGTGCGCAGATCGATGACCAACGGCCAGTTGGAGAAAATCATCGGATATTCCGGTTCGATCAGATTGACCAGCAGCAGGCTGGCCAGGGTCTCCGCCAGCGACTGTGCCAGGAAACCGGCCGGAGGTGCCGGCGCGGTGGCTCCTGACTGGGCAGCGATAATGGCATTGATCGGCACCCGCCGGCGAATGCAGGCCATGGTCACGTCCACCGCGTCCTCGCCATACCGCATGGGCGAAATGACCGGGGAAATGTGCGCCTTGCAGAACGGGCGCCGGCTGTAGCGTCCTTCACCACCAAGAGCCATATCGAACATATCGATGATCGGATCAACGTGCGTGGCCAGGGTGAAACTGGTGCCGACCGGTTTCGTCGTGCCGGCCAGCAAGGCATAGGCAGTGTTTAGATCGAGATCGAAATTGTCCGGAACATCTGTGGCGACGCAACAGCGGGTGAACCAACTGACATTGGTCAGAGTGTCGATCAGCCGGGTGAAGTCATACAAGTCATGCAGCGTCGAGGGCCGGTACTGTCCGGTCTCCATATCCAGAGTCTGTACCGCCGCGCCGCCGGTGCCAAAGCGAACTGTTTCTCCGCCTATTTCAAAGTCATGCGTCGGATCACGGCCATGAAACACAAACTTTGTGGCTGCCCCTGCAATGACGTCTTCCACGAGCGAGGCCGGATAGACCAGCCGGCCTCGTTGGTTCAGGTTTGCTCCCTTGCTCAACGCCAGCTTGCAGAAGTCGTTGGGCACGTCGCCCATGCCCAGCTCGCTCAAAAGTTTCAGGGCAGTATCGTAGATGGCCCGCAGGCCTGCTTCACTCAGCGGCTTGTAGGTTCCGCCGAGTTGGCCCGGCGGGCAGGGATTGAACTGCTCGACCTCGGAGCTGCGGGCTGCCACCCGCGCGGCACGTCCGCCGGCTCTGCCATTGCCTCGTCTGCCAATCCTGGTTTCTTCGGACGTCATCTGATCGCCGCTGCTCCGCTGAACACTGGAAAATTCAAGTATGTTCTTGAAACGGCTGCAAGATAAGGGGGTCAGCGAAATTGAACCTGCCGGTCAATTTCACTTAACTTGCCGCAGACCGCTTGCTTGCCTCTGAAAGTTGTGTCCCGTTGGCCTCACCGCAGGAACCCAGAGAAAGCAAAGTTATGAAGTCGCATGCACGGGTCGTCGTTATCGGTGGCGGCATTGCCGGTTGTTCAACGCTCTACCACCTGACCGAGGAAGGCTGGAGCGATGTTGTATTGCTGGAACGCGATGAGCTGACATCCGGTACGACATGGCATTCGGCGGCGCAGGTGACCAATTTCGGCGCAGTCCAGACCATGGTCGGCCTGAAAACCCATTCCATCAATCTTTACAAGGAATTGGCGGAAGATCCTGAATACCCGATCAACTATCATCACGGCACCGGCGGCCTCAGGCTGGCCTCGACCCAGGACCATCTCGACGGGTACCGGCATTTCCGGTCCGTGGCCAAAGGCATGGGTGTCGACTTTGAGATCATCGATGCTGAGGAATGCCGCAAACGCCATCCGCTGATCACCACCGATAATCTGGCAGGTGCAATGTGGGACCCGATGGACGGTGATATTGACCCGGCACAACTGTGCCAGGCCCTGGCACGCCGGGCCCGCAAGGCGGGCGCGGAGGTCTACCGCCATTCACCGGTTACTGGTCTGACGCAGACGGCGGGCGATGAATGGATTGTGCATACCGCGCAAGGTGACATTACCTGTGAGCACGTGGTCAATGCAGGCGGGTATCGCTGCAATGAACTGGGCGCGATGATGGATGTCGTGCACCCGGTTGCCTCCATGGAACACCAGTATTTTCTGACTGAACCGATTGCCGACCTGGAGGCGCTGGATTTCCGGGTGCCGCTGATCCGCTGTCCCACCGATGATTTCTATTCGCGGCAGGAAAAGACCGGCCTGCTGGTGGGTTTCTATGAACAGGATTGCAGGACCTGGGGGCTGGACGGCATCGATCCCGATTTCACCAATGCGCTGTGTCCGGATGATGCCGACCGGGTTCTGCCGGTGCTGGAGAACGTGTTTGAGCGTATGCCGTGCCTCACCGAAGTTGGTATCCACACCATCATCAACGGGCCGATTACCTATACGCCGGACGGCTTGCCGCTGGTCGGACATGTGCCAGGCAAACGCAATGCCTGGTGCATCACCGGTTTGCGGGCAGGGCTTGGCGAAGGTGGCGGGCATGGCTGGCTGCTGGCGCAACAGATTGTGCATGGCGAGGCCTGTTACGATACCTGGTGCCTCGATCCGCGCCGTTTCGCGGCTTATGCCGATATCGGCTACACGGCCCTGAAAGCAATTGAGGACTACCAGAACGAGTTCCGGTTCCACATGCCGCACGAACACCGGCCTGCCGGGCGGCCGGCGCGTACAACTCCCTTGTATGCTACTCTCCAACTGGCCGGCGCGGAGTTCGGCACGGTGAACGGCTGGGAACGGGCCTTGTATTTCAAGCCATCAGCAGACTTCGAGGAAGTGCATTCGTTCAGGTTCAACAACACATTCGATGTGGTCGCGCACGAGGTCGAGGCGGTTCGTGACCGGGTCGGCATCATGGAAGTTTCGGGCTTCAACCGGTATGAGATTACCGGCGATGGCGTGCATGGGTGGCTGGATACCATCATGTGCTCACGGGTGCCGCGCAAACAGGGGCGAGTGGGGCTGACCTATTTCCTGAACGAGGATGGCCATGTGAAGGGCGAGGCGACGCTGGCCAACCTCGGCCCGGACCGGGTCTGGTACGGTTCGGCAGCCGCTGCGGAACTACATGACATGGACTGGTTCACCGGGCACCTGCCGGATGACGGCTCGATCACCATTGAGAGCCTGGTAGACACGCATTCCATTCTGGTTGTGGCGGGCCCCAGATCGCGGGACCTGCTGAAGGTAGCGTTCCCCGAGGTTGACTGGTCGCGGGATGGATTTGGCTGGCTGAGCGTACGGGAGGTCCCGCTTGCCGGGCATCAGGCCGTCGCCATGGCGGTGAGTTTTTCCGGTGAGCTGGCGTGGGAACTGCATGTGCCGATGGAGGGTCTCGTGGCCTGCCATGCGGCATTGACTGCAGCCGGAGAACCGTTCGGACTGGCACACTTCGGGTTGCACGCGGTGGAGTCCATGCGCATCGAAAAGGGCTACCGGCACTGGAAAGCGGATTTGATCACCGAATTCAATGCAATGGAGTCCGGCCTTGAACGGTTTGTGAAGATGGACAAGAAATTTGTCGGCAAACACGGCCTTGAAGCGAAGATCACGACCGGTCCGCGCCGCTTATTTGTCTCGCTCGAACTGGATAGCGATGATGCACCGGCTCATCCTGGCGACAGCATCATATCTGGAGGCGAGGTGGTTGGCACGGTGACGTCTGCCTCCTGGGGCCACCGGGTAAACAAGAACCTGGCCATGGGATTTGTCGATGCTGCCTTTGCGGGCATTGGACAGGAACTGCATGTGGAGGTTATCGGCGAACCGGTTCCGGCGCGGGTCTGTGAGCCCTGCCGGTATGATCCGGAGAATGCGCGGGTCAGGTCGTAACCTGCAACTGTGGCGGCGCAGACGGTACGACACCGGGCAGGCCGCCGAACCGGCGGTTGCGGTTTCTGAAGGCGCCAACCGCGTCGGCCAGTTCTTCGCCCGTGAAGTCGGGCCACAATGTTTTTGTGAACCAAAGCTCGGCATAGGCGCTTTCCCACAGCAGAAAATCTGACAAACGCTGCTCGCCGCTGGTGCGGATCAGCAGGTCAATGTCACGGTATCCGGATCCTGTTGCCAGGGCTTGCGACAGGGTTTCAGCCGTAACGGGGCCGTTCCAGAATGCCCTGGCGGCGGCAGCCAGCAGGGCATGGCGGCCGGAATAGTCGATGGCAAGGCGGGCATTGAGCATGGTGCCGGACGCGGTGATCGCCTCGATTTTTTCAATTGCGGCAACCGTGGACGCGGGCAGGCGATCGCGCCGCCCGATCACCGTCAGCCTGACCCCTGCATCGGCAAATGGCTGGGCTTCCATTGCCATGTAGTGCTCGATGAGTTGCATCATGCCGTCGACTTCCGGCTGCGGGCGTTTCCAGTTGTCTGACGAAAATGCGAACATGGTCAGTGTATCGATGTTGAGGCCGGGGGCGGACATCATGACGCGCCTGACCGCATCGACACCGGCATGGTGGCCGTCGGTTCTGGTGAGGCCACGGCGCTCGCCCCAGCGGCCATTGCCGTCCATGATGATGCCGACATGCAGGGGAGCAGGCGTTGTTTTGCCTTGCAGAATACTTTGCATTGTAAAGTTCCTTTGCAAATTTTTTTGGTGGATATGGTTTGCGGTCAGGCGGGTTTCAGTTTGCCTGTGCCGGATGAGACGGCAGGGGTTTCCTCGGCAGCTGAACTGGCGTTTCGCACCACCTCTTCGAGCACATTCAGGTATTCCAGGAACCTCTCGCGCCCGGCAGGGGTCAGGGCACAGGAGGTATGCGGGCGGTTGCCTTCATAGCCTTTGTGAACGGCCACGAGACCGGCCTCTGCCAGTACCTGGACATGGCGGGACAGGTTGCCGTCGGTCAGGCCGCAGAGTTTCTTCAGTTCATTGAAGGCAAGGCCATCGGGGTGCGAGATCAGCGACGTCATGACACTCAGCCGCGCCTTCTCATGGATGACCCGGTCTAGCCCGTCATAGGAATATGGGGCTTCACTTGGTGTCGGCATGGAATTCTCCATAGGCAAAGTGCAGGACGCCGGCCAGCGCCAGTTGGCCAAGCGTGAACGGCACGCCCATGAGCCAAGGCGACAGGGCAGGCGACGAACTGGCCAGCATCAGCACGGTGAACCCGGAGACGAAGTACCAGCCGCCGATCCAGCGCACCGTGCGTGGCAAAGACCGCGCTCCGGCAAAGATGCCAAGCGCCAGGAACACCTGCCACAAACCGGGCAACGTCCACAGGATTTCAGGCGCAAACTTCCAGATAACAAATGTGGTGAACAGCCCGGCAAATCCTGCCGGCAAAAACTGTTCAAAGGCATTGAGCACTATGGCGTCTGCCAGTCCGCCGTGATGGCGATGGGAGCGCGCATAGACCTCCGCCGAGATCAGGCAGGCGGCAAGCGCGGCGGTGATGAGCCATGTCATCACGTAAGCTGTGTGATCTGTCGCAAGCAAGTCCGGCCACATTGACTGCGATAGTGCAGCCAGCGCAGCTAGACCACCGCTCAGTGCCATTACGGCGGGACCAAACCCGCGAAACATGGTTCCAGCGGCAAGCTGGCTGCGCATGTCCGATATGTCAGCCAGCGCGCGGTCTATGTCTTTCATCGGGATATCCAATTAACTTTATAATGCAAAGTATATGGAAATGCAAAGTGAAAGGCAAGCAGGAACTGTCGCGGCTGTTCGGAAAACTACAGAATCTGGCTGAGGAACTCGCGGGTGCGGGGGTCCTTGGCGCTTTTGAAGAACGTCTTGGGCGGGCCGTGTTCAACGATCACGCCACGGTCGGTGAAGTAGATGTGGTCGGCGATTTCGCGGGCAAACCCCATTTCGTGAGTGACCAGAATGCAGGTCATGCCTTCGGCTGCCAGGTCCTTGATGGTGACGAGGACCTCCTTCACCGTTTCTGGATCCAGTGCGGCTGTGACCTCGTCAAACAGCATGACATCCGGGTTCATGGCCAGCGAGCGGGCAATGGCGACACGTTGCTGCTGGCCGCCTGACAGTTCGCCGGGATAATTGCTCTCCTTGCCTTCAAGGCGCACCTTCTTGACCAGGGCGCGGGCGCGCTTTTCTACCTCGTCTTCAGGTTGCTTCAGCACCAGCAGGGGCGCCATCATGACGTTTTCAAGCGCCGTCTTGTGCGGAAACAGGTTGTACTGCTGGAACACCATGCCGACTTTCTTGCGCAGCGCCAGCTTGTCCAGGCCGGGGGCGTTGACTTCCTGGCCCTCGACCTGGATGGAGCCGGACTGGATGTCGTTGAGCGCATTGATGCAACGGATCAGCGTCGACTTGCCGGAACCGGACGGTCCGATAATGCAGATCACTTCGCCTTTCATCACATCCAGGCTGACGCCTTTCAGCACCTCAAGGTCGCCAAATGACTTGTGCACGTCCTTGATGGAAATGATCGGCTGGTCCGGGGTCCAATCGGTCTCAGACATTGTTCATGGTCCTCACAGTTTCACCGTGTATTTTCTCTCAAGCGCGATGGTCAAGCGCGCAATCGGATAGCAGTAGGCAAAGAAGATGACCAGGCAGAACCCGTAAAACGGCACCAACAGTTCCGGCCGCCCGTTTTCAGCCGCCATGGCCTGGCGCGACAGGGTGACGATTTCTTCCACGCCGAGCAGCGACACCAGCGGCGTTGCCATGGTCAATATGGCATACCAGTTCATCCATGGCGGGATCATGCGCTTGAAGCACTGCGGCAGGATGATCCGCCACAGTGTCTGCTGTCTCGAATAGGCAAGCGATTCAGCCGCCTCCCACTGGCCCGAGGGGACCGAGGAGATGCCTCCGCGCACCACTTCGGAAATATTGGCCATGATCGGCAGCGACAGGCCGAAGACCGCCTTGATCCAGTCCGGAATCTGAATGATCAGGCCGCCGATCTCGATCTTGAACGGGAACGCCAGCATGACGATGAACAGCAGCACCAGCCAAGGAGAATTGCGGAATGTCTGGGTGATCAGCCATGCCGATCGCGAAATCGTCCGGTTCGGCGAGATCTGCATCAGTCCTAGCACCACACCTGCCACGGTGCCCAGCGCCATGGTGGTGATTGAAATCAGGATGTTGAACACGAAACCCTGAAACACCAGGAAGGGCAGCCATTTGACAAGCGCGGCGGTGGCATCCGCCATGGTGTAGGTCGACTGGGCGTAGGCAGTCATGGGCCACATCATTATAATGGCGGCCAATACCGGCAGGGTCCACCAGGGCAGGTCGGAAACGAACCGCGAGAAATTGATGTCGCTGGCGCTGCCGGGCGTGGCAACCGTCACGGGCTTCAGCACAGCCATGTCGGTCGCAGACGCTGTACTAATACCGGGGATGGGTTTGAGCAAAGCCATGGTCAGGTCTGCCCGTAACCGGGAATACGCATATTGCGTTCCCACTTGTTCATGCCCATCACCAGAATGCCAACCAGCACGATATAGACAATGAACATCAGCACCATGCAGGCGTTCTGGGCGGTTGAGTAATCATTGTAGATGCTGACCAGCTGGTACAGCAGTTCGGGCACGGCGATCACGATGGCCTGGGTGGTGGTTTTCACCAGGTTGACCAGGTTGTTGTTGAGCGAAGGCAAAGACACCCGGAACGCCAGCGGCAGCACCACGTAGCGGTAAATCTGCAGCCGGTTCATGCCCAGCGCGTCGGCAGCTTCCTTGGTTGAGTCAGGAACCGCCTCGATCCCGGACCGGAAAATCTCGACATTGAAGGCGCCGGCAAAAAACGACAGAGACAGGATCGCCCAGCCAACATTGGAAATGATCGGTACTTCCAGCCAGCCGTCTGGGGAGTAGGTGGGCGTGAATTGGCCCAGGGCGAAATAGAAGAACAGCAACTGCACCAGCGGCGGCGTGTTGCGGAAAAACTGGATATAACCCTGCACTAACATGCGCAGCCACCTGATCGGTGATCCCTGCAGCCAGGCACCGACAATGCCGATTACCACCGACAGCGCGACGCAGACAACGGACAGCTTGATGGTCATCCACAGGCCGGTCAGCACGCGTTCGGTCTGCACCGGATCATACAGGTAGATGAAATTCCATTTCGGATTGGTCTGCGCCAATTCGCGAAAGAAGTCCTGGAACGCTTCCAGCATTGCCCCTCAAGCCCCTCATCCGTTTGAATTTCCGGGAGCATCCGGATGAACGCTCCCGGGGAATGCGGTGTTAGGGCCAGTTGGCAAACAGGCCCTTGATCGGCCGTGCTACTTGGCGAGCCAGTCCTTGTAGAGTTCCTTCTTGTCGGCCAGGAACTTGGTTGGCTGGATGTTCCATTTCTTTTCAAGTTCGATCAGCCGGCCGGATGACAGCCAGTTGTACTGCATGCCGGACATGAATTTGCCGAACACGCAGTTCTCTTCAGCCAGCGGCACGGCAAGCCCCCATGGGTTGTCGTCTTCTGAGCTCAACGGCATTTCAAAGTCATTGTACTCGCCGGATGACAGGTCGGACATGATGGAGGAATCATCATAGACCCAGGCCACGCACTTCTTGTCGCGCAGCGCCTGCTTGGCTTCGGCATTGCCGGTAAAGGCGATGACCTTGGCGCCATAGCGCTCGGTGACGATCTTGTTGTAGAACGCACCTTGCTTGCCGCATACCGGCTTGTCTTTCAGGTCTTCCCATTTCTTGATTCCGACGGCTTTCGGTGACATCACATTGGTGCCGGAGGTGTAGTAGTTCGGTCCTACGATGCCGACAATCTTGCGGCGGTCTTCGCGGTCCGACATGGTGGCGATCATCAGGTCGATCTTGCCCTGCTCGAGAAACTGCATGCGGTTGGATGACTGTACCGGCACCATTTCCAGCTCAACGCCCATGACGTCGGCCACATCCTGCGCCATGTCGGCTTCCATGCCGATCAGCTTGCCGGACGGATCGCGAAAACCCCACGGCTTGTAGTCGGCCTTTACGCCCACGACCAGCTTGCCGGCGGCCATAACCTTGTTCCAGGTGTCGTTGGAGCATTGTGCAGCGGTTGCTGCAGTAGCCGCAGTCGCCAGCGCAACACCGGCGGCAATACCCAGTTTGAGTGATTTTTTCAGCATGTAAGTCTCCCTTGCTTTGTTGACGGGCAAGGTGGTTGTGCCCCTTGCCCTGGCTGCCACGACAGCGAATTCCCGTTTTGCAACCGGGCATTGCGGCCCGCTACAGTGCGACCCGGCCAGTCAAGACCATCTTTCCATGGATTGCAATCGGGATTTCCCTTCAGGTCAGAGCATGAAGCGGATCAGGTGGGCGGACACTTCATCTGCGGCCTCGACCAGTATCGAGTGCTTGTAGTGAGGCAGAATGACCAGTTCAGAGTCCGGCAGGGCAGCATCAATCTGCTTGTTGAGGCGCGGGTTGCAGCCACCGTCGTTCTCACCGGTCAGCACCAGCGATCGCGCGGTGACTTCGTGCAGCCAGGATGCCATTTCCGTACCCGCATAGATGCGGAACACGCTCATGAAGACATCCGGGTTGGTGTCGATAACCTGCTTCAGTCGGCGCTCGACAAGGTCCGGGTGTTGTTCGATGAAATCATCGGTGAACCAGCGGGCCGTCAGGGTTTCGAGCACCTGTGCGATACCTTTGTCCTGCATTGCCCTGACAACACCCCACACGTTTGCGCTGTCGTCTTCGGTTCTGAATGCAGCGGTGGAGAGAATACCGAGGGACATTACCCTGTCGGGAAAGGCCCTCGCATAGGCGGGGCCGATCTGACCGCCGAGCGAGTGCCCTGCGAAATGTGCCTGTTCAATTCCGGTCCGCTGCCGCAGTCTTTCCAGGTCGGCCACCAGGTCATCGAGCCCGAATTCTCCTGCGGGCAGTGGCGAGGTGCCGTGGCCGCGCAGGTCATATGAGATGACCGTAAAGTGCTCGCGCAATACCGGCACCATGAAACGCCAGGCATCGCGCGCGGCACCGATGCCATGGATCAGAAACAGGTGCTCACCAGCACCCTGGATGGTATAGTCGCAGTCAACAGCAGATGCCGTGGTCATCTCGCACTATCCTGGGTACTTGTCGATGCCAAGTTGCCCGCCAAAACCCCAGTCTTCCTTTTCAATATCGGACAGCACAACCCAGATTGCATCGCGGTTGGCGCCGGTCGTGTTCACCATGGCGTCAGTGAGCGCCTCGACAAGTTCCCGCTTTTGTTGGCGCGAGCGTCCCTTGAACATTTCAACCCGTATTATCGGCATGTGGCGTTTCCTATTCTGCGGCCTGCGTGGCGCGATGTGTGAAGCGCGGCATCACATCTTCGGCAAACTGCTGAATGCAGTCCAGTGTTTCGGCTTGCGACGCGCCAAAGTTCACATTGAGTATAACCCTGTCGACCCCGGCATCGGCATAAGGCGCCAGTTTGTCGATCATTTCCTGTGGCGTGCAGATCAGCAGGCTTTCAGCCAGTTCATCCACGGTCTGCTTGCGCGGCAATGGCTTGATCATGCCGTTTTCGACAATGCCGGGACCGGTGAAGACATTGTCGAAACGGCTATAGTAGTCATTGGCCCGTTCTATCTTGGCCTGGCGGTCCGCGGGTGACTTGCAGATGAAGCCGACACGCGACAGGGACAGCGTCAGATGCCTGCCGTCTTCTTCCATTTCCGTTTTGGCGGACTTGTGGGCGGAAACCTGCTCCAGCATCATCTGGTGATTGCCGGACAGCGGTGTGGTCTGGATGTGGAAACCGCGTTTGGTGCAGGCATGAATGCCCGCCGGCGCCATGACGGCCATCATAATCTGCGGCGCACGCACCGGCCTGGGCATAATGGTGATCGGATCAAACTTGTAATATTTGCCGTCCCAAGACACTTCTTCCTTACTCAGCAGCGCTTGCAGTACGTTGAGAGACTCGTCGAACTTCTCCCGGGAAATGTCGAGCGGCACGTCCAGCCTGTCCATTTCGAACCCGAAGGCACCGCGCCCGACGCCCAGCATCAGGCGGCCGTTGCTGAAGATGTCGGCGCAGATGACCTCGCCGGCATAGGTGCGCATGTCGTGCAGCGGCAGCACAGCGACCGATGTCAGAATTTTGATGCTGTCTGTGTGATCGGCAATCTTGACGGCAAACTGCAAAGGCGCAGGCAACATCAGGATGTTGATCAGATGGTGCTCCGTGAGAGAAACCGCATCAAAGCCCAACCGATCGGCCAGTACGGCCTGCTCGAGCATGTCCGCATAAACCCTGTCACCGCCATATGTCTTGTCGGGATAGTAGGCTGAAAGCTGAATCGAGAAATCCATGACGCGGCTCCGACTGAAATCTGCATCATGATGGCCCACATGGATAATGTCGTAAATCGAATTTTATTTGACATATAATTCAATTTTTTCGAATTTACAGACATGAACCTGGTCACACTGAAAACCTTCCTCGCGGTCGTTCAGACAGGCAATCTGAACAAGGCCGCCGATCTCATGAACGTCACCCAGTCGACGGTTACCGCCAGGCTTGATGCGCTGGACAGTGAACTGGGGCAATCCTTGCTGGTTCGTTCACGCAGGGGCGCACAGCTGACCAAGGCAGGTTTTGCGTTCCAACGCCATGCGGAACTGATGGTGCGGACCTGGGATCAGGGGCGCAAAGCGGTGGGCCTGCCAAGCGGGTTTTCCGGTATGGTGTCGCTTGCCACCCATGATGAATTGTGGGTGGGGTTGGGAACGCGCTGGCTTGAGCTGGCCCAGGCACAGCAGCGCAATATCGCATTCGAGGCATGGCCAGGCCAGCACGCCGAGATGAACCGCTGGCTCAATAGCGGCCTGGTCGATGCGGCCATTACGCTTCAGCCTGTGGCCGGTGATGACATCGGAACTTGCGAATTTTACCGGGACCGTCTGGTTCTGCTTTCGAGCGAGCCCCGCCCGGCAATGGACTGGGACGACAATTACATTTTTGTGGATCTGGGAGCGGAGTTCCGCCGCAGGCATTCACTTGCCTGGCCAGCGGACAACACGGCGCGTACCGCCTTTGGCTCCAGCGCTTGGGCGTTGCAACACCTGTTGCACAAGGGCGGCTCTGCCTACCTGCCGTGGCGAATGTGTGAGCAGGTTGTTGAGACCGGCAGGTTGCATGTTGTGCCCGACGTGCCGGAGTTTTCCCGCACGGTTCACTTCAATTACAGAAGAGCGAGTGCGCATACGCACCCATGGCTACAACACGTTCACGAGGCGATCTGAAGCGGCGCAATCAGTTTGGATTGGCCGGCTGGCCAGGCTCGAGTGACAAAAGGCCAGAATTTTGCGGTTTGATAATTGCCGCGTCGGGAATTTCAAGCTGGATGTTGTCTTCGATAAGATCCTGCAGGCGCTGCTGTTCCGTAGTAAGCGCGGGGCTGTCCGTGCCTTCCTGCGCGTTGACACGCTCTTCTTCTTCACGGGCCTGGCGCGCTGCGGCCTCGCTGGCCTCTTCAAGCCTGCGCTTTCGTTCCGCTTCACGTTCGGCCTGTTGTTCGCGAAACTGTCTTTCCTCTTCCAACAGGCGCTGTTCTTCCCGCTGCAACTCCTCAAGCCGGTCCATGCCCTTCTGCAGCACGCTGACCACGACCCAGGACTTCAATGCAGACGTGTCGTAGGTGCGGTTGAGCGACAGCGGATGACCGCTGAGCCGCATGGCGACGCCAGGCACCTTATCGTTGCTGGTGTTCTGCTTGAGTGAAATATCTGCGCGCGCCTTGTGCCCGCTAAAATCTACCGACAGTCGCATGGTGCCGTTGGCATAATTGGTGCTGATCGGCATGGTGCCTGTTCTCAGATTGCCGTTCTGCAAGATCACGTCGGCCGGCTCGGCGTTCACAACCGTTGCGCCCTGTGACAGCGCCGCGTTGATGGTCTCGTCAATCGTGTTGACGTCGTCAATTGCCGCAAGGCGCCGCGTGACACTGGGTAGATTGAACCTGGGCAGTGTCAGTGATGCCGGGACGACGCGGCCGGTCCCAGCCAGCTGACTGACGAGGCCACCGGGTGAGCGTCCTTCGCCGGCAAAATTTAGCTGCAGGCCGATATCCCCTGTAATCGCTTCCTTGCCGTCACCGGTCTGCAGCAGGTCCGCCAGCGCCACGGTGGCATCAAGTTTTCCGGACAGTTTGAGCAGCGGGCCGGCGCTCTCAGTGGCCGCGAACATGGAAAAACGCTGTTTGGAGTCAGTGTTTCCGGTAATGATGAAATTGACGGTCTCCTTGCCGGCGCGTTTGATGTCGGCACGCGCGCTGCTCAATGCCAGGCCCGGCACAAGTGCGGCACGTTGTGCCGAAATAGTGAGAGACCGGTTCAGCCAGCCAAGCCGGCTTGCGTCAAAGCTGGTGGCGGCGCGGATCGCCTCACCGTCGGCCGGCATGACCATGCTGGATGCCAGCCAGC
>JBPCVV010000159.1:0-13673 GCA_051010195.1 Anderseniella sp.
ATGCTCTGATGCTGAACTCTTTTTATTTGCCGTCTTTTTTGGTCGCCAGAGCACGCCGGGTGGGTGGGCCCTTTTCCTTCCCGGCTTCTGGACGTCAAAAGTTAACAATTCCGCAAGATCGGCGAATTAGCGGATTGAAGCACTGAGGCAGGCAGCTACTGTGGCGAAATTCACCTTGTTGGAGCGGAGAGCAAATTTCAGTTCGGAGTCCCGCCGCGTGCCTTGCTGCTGACGCTGCAGGAAACCTGTTCCACATGAGCTTGTCAGGGCAAAAGTACTAGGGTCCGGATCCATTAATCTTAGGCAATTCTGTTTGAACGAAAGCATTCGAATGATGGTGAAACAGCGCAAGGCAAGGCTTTCTGCCTTGACGAGCATTTTTCGCCTTCAGGCGGGTGCTTTCGTTAAAACCCGGAGGGCGGGGTCTATTTTGCCCCTGACAAGGCGAAATATCCTCCCGCAGAATGGATAAGATTAATGGGTCCGGACCCTAACTTACCCAGTAACAGTTTCAAGCAACGGACCAGCTTCATGACGCTTGCCAATGGCCATCGGCATCTCGCCATTCCCGGCCCCACCAACATGCCAGACGAAGTACTGAATGCCCTGCACCAGGCGTCTGTCGACATCTACGGCGGCAGTTCCGAGATCGCATCACTTGCCTGTCTGAAGGACCTGAAGAAGATTTTTCGCACCAAGGGCCGCATGTACATCTATGCCGCCAATGGCCACGGGGCGTGGGAGGCGGCCCTGACCAACACACTGTCAAAGCGCGACAAGGTGCTGGTGCTTGAATCCGGGCTGTTCCCGACCGCGTGGGGCGAGAATGCCCACAATCTAGGCATCGAAACCGAAGTTCTGGCCGAGCGGCCGGGCCGCGCGGTAGACCTGCAGGCGGTCAGGACCCGGCTGGCGCAGGACACCGCACACGAGTTCAAGTCCATACTGATGGTGCAGGCGGACACCGCAACCGGTGTCGTCAATGACGTTCAGGGCGTGCGGGCTGCGCTGGATGACACCGGCCACCCTGCCCTGCTGATGGTCGATACAATCGCCTCGCTCGGCTGCATGGAGTTCGACATGGACGGCTGGGGTGTCGATGTAACCGTGGCCGGCGCCCAGAAGGGCCTGATGACGCCACCGGGCCTTAGTTTTACGGCCGTCAGCGCCAAGGCCAGGCGGGCCCACAAATCGGCCGGGCTGGTCACCAACTACTGGGACTGGACGTTCCGGGACGGCAAGGAACATTACATGTGGTACGCCGGAACACCGCCGGTGCAGATGGTGTTTGCGCTGCGCAAGGCACTTGAGATGCTGCTAGCGGAAGGCCTTGAAAACGTCATCCATCGCCATGCCGTACTGGCAGGCGCCACCCGGGCAGCCGTTGAGACCTGGACATCGAAGGGCGATACGGAATTTGCCGTGTCTGAACCGTCCGAGCGCAGCAATTCCGTCACCTGCATGTTCACGCCTGGAGACGCAAGCCCGCGCATCCTGGAGTACTGCGAAAACAATCTCGGGGTCACCATCGGCCGTGGCATCGGCAAGCTCGACAACAGGGCCATCCGCATAGCCCACATGGGCCACGTCAATGCCTATAACCAGCTCGGCACGCTGGGTGCAATCGAAACCGCCATGGCGGCACTTGGAATCGAGCACGGGTCCGGCGGCGTGCAGTCGGCTGTTGAGTACATCGCCAACCATGTAAAGTAGAGCTCATGACACATGCCGGCCTGATCATCCGCAATGCCCGCATCATGACGATGGATGAACCCTGTTCATCGGCAGAAAGCCTTGCGGTGTCCGGTAATGCGGTCACCGCGGTTGGCAGCACTGAGGACATCTCCGGTCTCGCCGGGCCTGATACCCGCATCATCGACGCTGGCGGCGCCAGCGTTCTGCCCGGCTTCATTGAAAGCCACCTGCATATTTTTGCCGGTGCGGCGTCCCTGTCCCGTCTCGACCTGACCGGTGTCATGGGCAAGGATGCACTGCGAAACGCCGTAACGGCCTGGGCCGCGCGGCAGGGCGACGGGATCATTTTCGCCAACCAGGCGCATTATACGATACTGGGACCAGGATCCATCACACGTCAGATGCTGGACGAGGTGTGCGGCGAGCGCCCGTTCGCCATGATGGCACCGGATTCCCATACGGCCTGGGCCAACACAAAAGCCCTTGCAGCAGCCGGCATCCTCAACGGTGGCAAGATAAATCCCGGCAGTGAAATTGTCATGGCTGAAGACGGCACTGCATCCGGTGAATTGCGTGAGACAGACGCCTTCGCTCCGGTCATTGCGCTCACCGAAACCCAGGGCCGAGAAGCCCTCGGATACACCACCGCACGCGATCCCGTACCTGGGCCCACCAGAGCGCAACGATCGGCCGACATGGCCACCCTGCAACAGGGCATTGAGTATTGCGCCTCGCTTGGCATCACTTCCATGCACAATATGGACGGCAATCTGTACCAGTGCGAACTGCTGCAGGAAATCCATCAGGCCGACAGCCTCAAATGCCGCATAGAAGTGCCGTTCCACTATAAAAACGACAAGCATCTTTCCGACCTTGAGGAAGCCGAATACATGCGCCGCACCTGGAGCAGCGATCACCTATGGTGCAACAGGGTGAAACTGTTCATGGACGGCGTTCTGGACTCTGGCACGGCATTCGTGCTGGACGGATATCCCGATGACCCATCATCAACCGGCGATCCCCTGTTCAGCGCCGAACAGTTCAATGAAATAGCCTCACACTGCGACAGACGCGGATTTCAGATCGCCGTTCACGCCATCGGAGATGCAGCGGTACGGCGCACGCTGGACGGGTATCAGGCGGCGGAGAAGGTCAACGGAAAACGCGACAGCCGTCATCGTATCGAACACATCGAGATCATTGATGAAAAGGATATCGGGCGGTTTGCCGAATTGGGTGTGATCGCCTCCATGCAGCCACTGCATGCGCTGGGCACCGGGTCCTATCCGATGGAGCCAACCCGCTCGAAGATCGGTGATGCAAAGCTGGCGCGCGCCTTTGCCTGGAAGACCCTGCGCGATGCCCGGGCAAACCTATGCTTTGCCAGCGACTGGCCGGTGTCGCCGGTCGATCCGCTGACCTCGATCAAGGCAGCCATGACGAGGGAAAAACTGCACCCGGCACACCCTGACCAGCGCCAGTCACTGCACCAGAGTGTGCATGGCTACACCGCCGGCGGCGCTTATGCCGAATTCAACGAAGACCGCAAGGGCATTCTGAAGCAAGGTGCGCTTGCCGACATCGTCATCCTGGACGGCAATATCGAAACCACCGATCCCGGCGCGATAGACAGCATGAAGGTCATAACCACCATCTGTGATGGTGTCGTCACCTACCAGGCCTGATTTGTTATCCCCGTCCGTGCGGCGCCATATAGTCCAGCTCCGGCCCAACCGCGACAATCCGGGTCGGGTTCACCGTCTCATGACTGGCATAGTAATGGTTGCGAATGTGACCGAGGTCCACCGTCTCGGCCACGCCCGGCATCTGGTAGATTTCGCGCGTGTACGCCCACAGGTTTGGATAGTCGACAATGCGGCGGCGATTGCACTTGACGTGCCCGTGATAGACCGGATCGAATCGGATCAGTGTCGGGAATGCCCGTATGTCTGCTTCGGTAAACCGGTCACCCGCCAGCCAGTGCTGCCGCGACAGGATATCTTCCATCCAGTCGAGCGTATCGAACAGTGGCAGCACCGCAGACTCATAAGCCCGCTGGCTGCGGGCAAATCCTGACTTGTAGACGCCGTTGTTCAAGGTGTCGTAGATGCGCGCATTGACCGTGTCGATTTCCTCGCTCAGGTCTGCCGGATAATAGTCACCGGCGTCAGCGCCGACCCCGTCAAATTCCGAGTTGAACATGCGAATGATCTCAGCGCTCTCGTTTGAGACAATTTGTTTTGTTTCCGTATCGAGCAGGACGGGCACGGTGACCCGGCCAGTATAATCCGGTTTCACCGCAGCATAGACATCGCGCAGGTGGCCGGCATCAAACACCGGGTCAGGCACAACGCCTTCGCCTCCGTCGAACGACCAGCCGTCTTCACCCATGAACCAGTTGACCACCGAAACGGAGATATGACCTTCAAGGCCCTTGAGCTTGCGGGTGATCAGGGTCCGGTGTGCCCAGGGGCACGCCAGCGAGACATAAAGATGATAGCGTTCGGCTTGCGCGGGAAACTCACCATCTGCCGTGACCCAGTTCCGGAAACTGGTTTCGCTGCGCTTGAAACTGCCGCCATCGGCAAGCTCCGCAATAGATTGCGCATGCCACTTGCCATCAATCATAACACCCATGCACTATCCACCTTCTTCTCAAGACCGGCTCGCTGTCACATAGTGAAGCACCGGCTCCCAAGCAAACAGAATTGTTGAGTGATCATGACTGACCCCTACGCGCACTATTCCTCACTGAAGTTCAACCGGCCCGAGGACGGCATTCTCGAGGTTATCCTGTCGGCACCGAAAAAACTCAACGCGCTCGATGCAGGCGGGCACCGCGAACTGGCTGAAGTCTGGCGCGACATCGACCGCGACCCGGATATCAACGTGGTCTTGTTGCGCGGTGAAAACGGCAACCTGTCGGCTGGCGGTGATCTTGGCCTGGTCGAGGACATGACCAACGACTTCGCAACCCGTGCCCGGGTCTGGAAGGAAGCCAGTGATCTTGTCTACAATGTCATCAATTGTTCCAAGCCGACGGTTGCCGCCATTGAAGGCGTCAGTGTCGGGGCCGGGCTGGCCGCCGCCATGGTATGCGACATCACCATTGCCGGGCGCACCGCGCGCATTATTGACGGCCATACCAGGCTCGGCGTCGCTGCCGGTGACCATGCCGCCATCGTCTGGCCACTGCTCATCGGCATGGCCAAGGCAAAATACTACCTGATGCTGTGCGAACCGCTGGCGGGCGAGGAAGCCGAGCGCATCGGTCTTGTGTCTAAAGTCGCTGACGACGATAAGGTCCACGAGGACGCCCTGAAAGTCTGCCGCAAACTGGCCCGGGGCGCGCCGACTGCCATCCGCTGGACCAAGCATTCGCTGAACAACTGGCTGCGTTTGGCGGGCCCGAGCTTCGATGCCTCGCTGGCGCTGGAGTTCATGGGTTTTTCGGGCCCTGAAGTGCAGGAGGGCCTGTCGTCGATCCGCGAAAAACGCAAACCGGATTTTCCCGCCAAATCGCCATTCTGACCGTATCTACCCGCCGGCACCGGCGCCGCGCCGCCTGGCAAGCAGGCGGCCGAGATTGCCGCTTTGCGAGACCATGACGCCTGACGCGATGATCACCGCCATGCCGATAACCGTGATCGTGTCAGGTATGTCGGCGAAAAACAAAAGCCCCCATCCGACCGCAGCTACGATCTCGGTATAGGTGAACGGGGCCAGGGCCGGCGCTGATGCGCGGGCAAACGCCCCGATGATCAGCAGGTGCGACAAGGCATTGATCGCCCCCATGACAAACAGGACGGCGGCCTGGTCAAGAGACACCGGCTGCCACCAGGCCCAGGCCAGCGGCGAAATCAGCGCGATAGCCACCAGGGCCATGTAGGTGTTGGACACCAGCGCCGGCGCCGCATTGGCCAGCTTGCGGGTGACAAGGATGTGAAATGCATAAAACCCGCCGGTCGCCATCGCGGCAATCGTGCCGACATTGATCACACCCAGGTCGGGCCGCATCACGATCAGGATGCCGATGAAACCGCATACCACACCGAACCAGGTGGCAGGGCCGGCGCGTTCTCCCAGCAACCACGGCGACGCCAGTGCCACGATGAACGGGTAGATGTAGAGGATGGCCACTGTATTGGCCAAGGGCAGGTAGCGTACAGAAAACACAAAGCTCAGCGTGGCCCCGAGGATCAGCGTGGCGCGCAGAAACTGCGTCGGTGCTGCCGGCGGCACAACCACCTGGCGCCCGTACCGCCACACCGCAATCGGCAACAACACGAGGAGGTATCCTGCATAGCGACCAAACATCATCACGGCGACATTCAACTCTGCCGCCATCAGCTTCAGAAACGCACCCGACAGGCTGGCCGTGGCCAGTCCCGCCACCAGCAATAACACCGCCACCGCAAAACTGTCGGTGCCGGTGCCATCCGGTTCAGATGTCATTTGCCGGCATCGGCCAGGGCGATCGGCAAGGCCGCTTCAAAACAGTCGAGATCATCTTCACGCCCTGCCGACACGCGGATGCATCGGTTGAGCGGTTCCACACCGGGCATGCGCACGAACACGCCCTGGGCCAGCAAGCCTTCCATTACCGCCTTGGCAAAGGCTCCGTCCCGGCCGCAGTCGATGGCAACGAAATTGGTCGCAGACGCCAGCGTCTCCAGTCCGTTGTCGTGGGCGATCCGGCTAATCCGGTCCCGGGCGCTGTGCACCCGCATGACTACCGCGTCCAGCCAGTCATTGTCCGCCAGGGCGGCCAACGCGCCTACCTGGGCAATCCGGTTGACGCCGAAATGATTGCGAATCTTGTTATACGCCTTGATGATTTCCGCCTCGCCGATGATGTAGCCGATCCGGCATCCCGCCATGCCATAGGCCTTGGAAAACGTCCGGAACCGCAGCACCTGCGGATTGTGCACGTCCAGATCCGGCATCGTGCCGGCCGGCGCGAATTCGCCATAGGCTTCGTCCAGGCACAGGACAACACCTTCCGGCAGGTCCTTGATCATCGCGTCGATCTCGGCACCTCGCCACCATGTGCCCATAGGATTGTCCGGATTGGCGAGAAAGATCAGCTTGGCGTTCTCACGCTTTGCCAGCGCCAGCAGCGACGCAGGATCTTCGCGATCCTCGACATAAGCGGTGGTGACGATTTCGCCGCCGGCGCCCGCAACCTGGTAGTTGAACGTAGGATACGCGCCTGAAGACGTTGCAACCTTGTCGCCTGGTTCGACAAACAATCTCGCGGTAACCCCGAACAAACCATCGATGCCTTCACCAACAAGGACATTGTCCGGTGAAACCCCGTGCCACGCCGCCAGCGCCTGCTTGAGGTCATGGCATTCGGGATCGCAGTACTTCCAGGCTTCGACCGCTTCCGCCTGCATGGCCTGCACGACCTTGTCGGACGGTCCGAACACGCTTTCATTGGCGCCGATACGGGCCTTGAATGCACTCCCGCGAGCCCGTTCCTGCGCTTCCGGGCCGACAAAGGGAACGGTTGAGGGCAATTCAGCAACCAGAGATGAAAGGGATGGACGCATCATGACCTGAAACTCCTCGATTTACCGGTTGGCGGCAACGCTTACAGCGGTCTAGTCTGGCCTGCAAGATGACATCGTTTTCACGTATACACCACCTGCTTGAACATCAGGCTGCCCGTGCACCCGACGCAACTGCCCTGACTGCTGGCTATGCCGGCGATATCAGTTTTGCCGGATGGCTTGAAGCTGCGCACGACCTCGCTGACCAGCTGCAAAAGGCAGGTGTCGAACCCGGGCACCGTGTGATGCTGGTGGCCGAGAATTCATTCACTGCCGCTGCCGGCCTGATTGCTGCCAGCCTGCTCGACGCCTGGTCGATACCGGTCAATGCACGGCTGTCGGCAGCGGAGATAGACCGTATCCGTGATCATGCCCAACCCGCTGCCACGCTGTTCACCGACGCTGTGTCGGACGCGGCTGGAAAGCATGCGCAAGCCGCCAATGCGCGCGAAATTGAAGTGGGAGTTGAGCCGGCGATGCTGGCCATCCAGCCTGAAACCGGGGCTGAACCGTGCAGCGAGCATGCGGACCAGGTGGCCACCCTGCTTTATACAACTGGGACAACCGGTGACCCCAAGGGCGTCATGCTGACCCACGCCAACCTGATTTACGGTGGCGAGACATCCGCCTCACATCGCGGCATTACGGCGGACGATTACATATATGGGGTGTTACCCCTGACCCATGTGTTCGGATTGTCATCGGCCTTCATGGCCGGGTTGGCGGTGGGCGCGCGCCTTGAACTGGTGCCGCGCTTCGATGCCGGCGTCACATTTGACGCCCTGCAGTCACGTGTATCGATTTTTCCGGCTGTGCCGCAGATGCACGCGTTGCTCATGGCACATGCAAAGCAGGCCGGGTTGCAGAAGCTAAAAGCCAGCCGCCTCAGGTACATATCGTCCGGCGGCGCACCGCTTGACCTTGCCTGGAAGCAGAAGGTCGAGGCGTTTTTTGGACTGCCCCTGTTCAACGGCTACGGCATGACCGAGGCAACCGCCGGCATTGCCGCCACCCGCCCCGGCGCCACCAGGGCCGACACCTCGGTCGGCAAAATGCTCACGGACCAGGATGTGCGCATTGAACGTCCAGGCCAGGACGGCATCGGTGAAATCGTCATTCGCGGACCCAACATCATGGCCGGCTACTACCGCAACCAGGCGGCAACCAACGAGGTTCTGGACAGCGATGGCTGGCTGCGCACCGGAGACCTGGGTTACCTCGATGAGCATAACAACCTGCAGATCACCGGGCGCGCCAAGGAACTTATCATCCGGTCCGGTTTCAATGTATATCCGCTGGAGGTGGAAGCCGCGCTGAACAAGCATTCGGAGGTGGTGCAGGCCGCCGTCATCGGCCACAGCGCAGGCGGCAATGAGGACATCGTTGCGTTCATCCAGCCGCTCGCCGGCAGCGATCTGGCGCCGGATCAGTTGAAACGCCACCTGAAAGACCAGCTCGCGGCCTACAAGCACCCGACACGCTGGATAATTTCAGACCAGCTTCCTGCCGCGCCGTCTGGCAAGATACTCAAGGCCAGGCTGGCCACCGTGTTTGCGGACCAACTGGCCGCGCGCAGTGGAGCCTAAAGCGGCGGAAGCCCAAAAACCAAAAGGCCTTCCACAATGGAAGGCCTTTCCGTCAATCAGACTGGCAAGATCAGTCGAGATTCTCACCACTTGCGACCCAGCGCCCGAAATTGGGCAGATCAAGCGTTGCACCGACACGGTCAAACTGTTTCATGTTGTCGCCACCAAATGACCAGCTTGTGCCCACCATGATGGTGTGATCAAGGTAGTCTTCAGAGTCGGCGCCGCCCTCTCCGCCACCGCCGCCGCCGCCATTGCCGGGTGCATCTTCATTCTCAAACCGCGCACCGCGATACCCGATGAAGACAGCTGTGTCGCCAATGATCGGCAAGCCCGCAAGCATGGTATCATAACGTATGCCCCATTCGAGAATGGTGTGACCATCCGGTTCAGTGTCCGCATCGCCATCAGCGTAGGAAAATTCCAGTTCCAGCAGTGACGTTTCGCTCATGAACCAGCGCCCGACACCGCGGACAAAAATCGCATCCCGGAATGTATCGTCCTGATTGTTGGTATTCGTGCGCTCAGCATCCAGGTAACCAGCCTGAACATAAAAGGTGAAGTCCTCCATATACACTTGCGCTTCACCACCGATGAACCGGAATTCCAAGCTGTCGGCATCGTCGTTGTTGCCGGTGTTACCATCGGTAGCACCACTACCCCAGCCGCCGAATGCGCCGATCAGTCCCATGCCCGGATCGCGGAAACTCAGATGGGTCCCCATCTGGTAGGAGTAAATGTAATTGTTCCCGGTCTCGTCTTTATAGACGTTGCCGGTCATCTCCAAGTCCACATCTTGTTGAATCGAGAGACTGTCACCAAGCGGCAGGCTCAACCGGCCGCTGGTACCAGAAACGAAATAGTCGTCATGCGACAAAACGTTAGCGGCACCGCCTGTTGCAGGCGAGTAGTCACTGACGAAGGAATAGCCAATCCAGGATTCCACTTTACCGGAAACCGCCAGCTCCATGGCTCTTTCATAGTCCATGTCGGCAGCATTCGCGTTGCCGGTCATGGCGACACATGCCACAGCCATGCAGCCGATAGCTGAAGAATAGAGAGTTTTCATTTTAGCAGCCCCTGCCCAAAAATGCCCGCATTCGAAATCTCACGCCATGTCGCAATTAGGACGTTACGTAAGATGACTGACGAATTGGTAGAATGATTCTGGCCAGGGGTTAAAGCCAAAACGAACACTTTTTGACCACAATTTAACGTTGTGTACGGATAGTTCCGGGCTGCACTTCGCTCATTAGACCGCACTTGGTCATTTGCCCGGGCTTTAAACCCGGACAAAAGTGCCGACTATTCCGTCTCAGAAAATCTCGATCAGTCCGGCAGCTCCCTGGCCACCACCAATGCACATGGTCACGACAGCTTTTTTCGCACCGCGCCGCTTGCCTTCCAACAGCACATGGCCCACCTGGCGCGCACCTGTCATGCCATACGGATGACCGATGGCGATCGACCCGCCATTGACGTTCAGGATCTCGTCGGGAATGCCCAGCGTGTCCCGGCTGTACAGGACCTGCGACGCAAATGCCTCGTTCAGTTCCCACAGATCGATATCGCCCATCTTGTGGCCCGTTCGCTGCAGCAGGCGGGGTACCGCAAACACCGGGCCGATGCCCATTTCATCGGGCTCGCAACCGGCAACGGTAAATCCGCGGAACGCGCCCAGCGGTTCCAGGTCCCGGCGCTCGGCCTCTTTCGCTTCCATCACCACCAGGCAGGCAGCCCCGTCGGAAAGTTGCGAGGCGTTGCCGGCGGTGATGTACTTGCCCTCGCCGCGCACCGGTTGCAGGCCGGCCAGGCCCTCCAGCGTCGTCGACGGCCGGTTGCACTCGTCCGCGTCAATGGTCACCTCGTGGGTGGTAACTTCGCCGGTTTCCTTGTCCTTCATGCCCATGGTCGTGGTGACCGCAATGATCTCGTCGGCAAACTTGCCGGCCGCCTGCGCATCCGCTGTGCGTTGCTGGCTGGCCAGTGCATATTCGTCCTGCGCCTCACGGGTGACGCCGTAGCGCTCTGCAACAATATCGGCAGTATCGATCATCGCCATGTAGATTTCGGGCTTGTTTTCCTTGAGCCAGGCTTCCCGGGCGGCTCCCTGCGAGGCTGCATCCTGGACCAGCGAAATGGATTCCAGCCCGCCGGCCAGCACCGCCGGTGTCGCTTCTTCGGTAATCCTGTGGGCCGCCAGGGCCAGCGCCTGCAGGCCGGACGAGCAGAACCGATTGATGGTCATGCCGCACGCGGTGACCGGCAGCCCTGCCCGTATCGCAATCTGGCGGGCAATATTGGAGCCTGTCGCGCCTTCGGGAAACCCGCAGCCCATGATGCAGTCTTCGATCATGTCCGGATCAACGCCGGCCCGTGAAATGGCAACCGCGGCCGCGGCACCGCCCATGGTCGCGCCGTGGGTCATGTTGAACGAACCGCGGAATGCTTTTCCGATCGCGGTACGGGCGGTGGAGACGATGACTGCTTCGCGCATTACGAGATTTCCTTCTTGTTCAGGCTGTCGAAGGTCTCGCCGCTTTCGACAAGATCAACCAGCAATTGCGCCGGTTTCCAGAACCATGGGTCCTCTTTTTCAAACTTGCGGATCGAAGCCAGAATCTTGTCGAGACCCTGCATGTCGGCATATTTCATCGGTCCGCCGCGCCATCGCGGGTGGCCATAACCAAACAATTGCACCATGTCGATGTCCACCGGACGCAGCGCGATACCCTCTTCCAGGACCCTGGCGCTTTCGTTGATCATCGCCGCCATGTAGCGTTCCATGATATCATCGGCAGTAAAATCGCGCGCATTGATGCCCTTGTCGCGGCGCACGTCTTCTATAATGCTGAGCGTTTCGCGCTCGTGCTCACCCTTTCGCGCGCCTTGCGGGTAGGTGTAGATGCCACGCCCTGTCTTCTGGCCGTAATGGCCGTGCTCGCAAATCCGGTCCATCCAGTCAGATGCATAGCGTTCGTTTGGGTCACGTGTCGCCGCCTTGCGCTTGCGGGTCGCCCAGCCGATATCCAGGCCAGCCAGGTCCGACATGGAAAACGGCCCCATGGGATAGCCGAACCCGACAACTGCTTCATCGACCTCGTAGGGCGAGGCCCCGTCTTCGACCAGCATCTGGGCCAGGCGCAGATACTTGCCCATCACCCGGTTGCCGATGAAGCCGTCACACACGCCCGACCGGATACCCACCTTTTTGGCCTTCTTGGCCACCGCAAACGCGGTTGCCACCACGTCCGGATCAGTTTTTTCAGCCACCACGATTTCAAGCAGCCGCATGATGTTGGCCGGCGAGAAGAAGTGCATGCCGATCACGTCCTGCGGCCGGCCGGTCATCGCGGCGATCTCATTGATGTCCAGGTACGATGTATTGGACGCCAGCACGCAGCCGGGTTTGCAGATCTTGTCAAGCTGGCCAAACACGTCCTTCTTGACATCCATGCCTTCAAACACCGCTTCAATAACCAGGTCGACCTTGGCCAGCGCATTCATGCTGGTGCTGCCGTGAAACTTCTCCGCGAGCATCTTGTCGCGCTGCTCAGCCGTGATCTTGCCTCTCGCCACACCACCTTCAAGGGTCTTCTCAACTCTTGCCTTGCCGGCGGCAATGGCGTCGTCATCGCGTTCGACCATGGTCACATGATAACCGGCATTGAGCAGGGCAATACTGATGCCGGAGCCCATGGTACCGCCTCCGATAACACCGACATTGGCGACCTCGCGCGGTTTGCCGGTTTCCAGTTCCGGTACTTTGGCGACGGCACGCTCACCAAAAAATGCATGGATCAGCGCCTCGCGCTGATCCGATGCCATCAGTTTGTCGAACAGCTTGCGCTCCTGCTTGAGACCGGCATCAAAGGTTTTTGCGGTCACGGCGGCCTCGATGGCGTCAATGCACACCAGCGGCGACAACTGCCCGCGTGCCTTTTTTTGTGCCGCAGTCCTGAGTTCGTCGAACAAGCCGTCCTGCCCACGCGCTGCCTCCAGCTTGTCGTTCAGGTCCCGTGTCGGGCGCGGACCCATGTCATTGCCGATGATCAGGCCGGCAAATGCCAGGCCTGCCGCTGTCGGGTTTGGTTCGTTGGACACTTCATCGACGAGACCCAGTTCGAGCGCTTCTTCTGCTCCGACATGCCGGCCGGACGTGATCATGCCGACCGCTGCTTCGACACCGGCCAGCCGTGGGGCCCGCTGGGTTCCTCCGGCACCGGGTAGAATGCCCAGATTTACCTCCGGCAGGCCAACCCTGGCGGACGCCACGGCGACCCGGTAATGACATCCCAGCGCCACCTCGAACCCGCCGCCCAGGGCGGTGCCGTGAAGTGCCGCGATAACCGGCTTCGAGCAGGCTTCGATCTGGTTGACCACCGCAGGCAGCCCCGGTTCCGCCAGGGGCTTGCCGAACTCCTTGATGTCGGCCCCGGCAAAAAACGTGCGCCCGGCCCCGACAATCACCGCGGCCTTGGCCTTCTTGTCGCCTTCAAAACGCTCGATCGCCCTGCTCAACCCCTCGCGCACCGGCTGCGAGAGCGCGTTGACCGGCGGATTGTCGGCCGTAATTACGGCAAGCGCACCGTCAAGCGAGTAGGATATGGGTGAAGACATGAAAACTCCTCGGGGAAACTGGCCTGGCACGGCACTATCTATGCCGCAGAATGGATAACATTAATGGGTCCTGACCCTAGTCAGGCCGCGAAGCGCTGGCAATCGTTTCTGACCGGCAACATCCTTCACGATGCGGAAACCTGATATGCCGTTTCAGCAACACAGCCCGTCGCACGACGGTCTCGACTAACATGTGACTGATAGAGTAGCGTGGCGG
>JBPCVV010000160.1:0-6227 GCA_051010195.1 Anderseniella sp.
ACGAGTTTCAGAACCGGATTATCTGCCGATGGACAGGCTGATTTCCACCAGTCAATTTTCCCCGGGGAGACAACATGGCTACTCAATCATCGCTTGGCACACCTGAGCAATTGCGCGATCCGGACTATACGCCGCCGCTGGCGTCTGCCATTCCGCTGGGGATTCAGCATGTCCTGGCGATGTTCGTATCAAATGTTACGCCAGCCATCATTATCGCCGGCGCGGCCGGTTTCGGCTTCGGCTCCAACTCGCCCGACTTTCCGCACCTGATATACATGATCCAGATGTCGATGCTGTTTGCCGGCGTCGCCACACTGTTACAGACCATCGGGTTTGGCCCGGTTGGCGCCCGCCTGCCCATTGTTCAGGGCACCAGTTTCGCCTTCATCCCGATCATGATTCCGCTGGTTGCCGGCAAGGGCGTCGATGCCATGGCGGCGTTGATGTGCGGCGTCATTGTGGGCGGCCTGTTCCACGCACTTCTGGGCACCGTGATCGGCAGGATCAGGTTCGCGCTGCCGCCGCTGGTCACCGGCCTGGTGGTGACCATGATCGGTCTTGCGCTGGTCAAGGTCGGCGTCCAGTACGCCGCCGGCGGGGTTCCGGCCATGGCCAAGCTCACCGGCGCGCTTGCCGCCGCGAAGTCATCCGGTGTCCCGGCTGACCTGTCCGGCATCGAGTACGGTTCCCTGCTCAACTGGGCCGTGGCACTCGTCGTCATTGTGGTCACGCTCGCGATAAAGTTCTTCACCCGCGGCATCGCCTCGGTCGCTGCCGTGCTGATCGGCCTGGTCGTCGGCTATATCCTGGCCTACTTCCTCGGCATGGTGAACTTCGACAATGTTGGCCGGGCCGCCGTGTTTGCCTTGCCGCAACCTTTCCACTTCGGGTTCGAATTTTCGATGGCCGCCGTAATCGGCTTTTGCCTCATGGGTTTCATCTCGGCGGTGGAAACCGTTGGCGACGTATCAGGCATCACCAAAGGTGGTGCTGGCCGGGAGGCAACCACGGAGGAAATCCGCGGCGCAACATATGCCGACGGTATCGGTACCTTCGTCTCAGGGCTGTTCGGCGCCCTGCCCAATACATCGTTTTCCCAGAATGTCGGGCTCATCGCCATGACAGGTGTGATGAGCCGCACCGTGGTGACCATCGGGGCGCTGTTCCTGATCGCCGGCGGGTTCTTTCCGAAAGTCGGCGCAGTGATCGCCACCGTCCCGATCGAAGTCCTTGGCGGCGGCGTCATCGTCATGTTCGGCATGGTCGTTGCCGCCGGTATTTCCATGCTGTCAGATGTCAACTGGAATCGCCGCAACATGGTGATATTCGCCATCTCCATCTCGATCGGCCTGGGCCTGCAGCTGGAACCCAATGCCCTGCACTTCCTGCCGGGAACAGCCAAGGTCTTAATGACTTCAGGCCTGTTGCCGGCGGCATTCCTCGCCATCATTCTAAATCTGCTGTTGCCGGAAGAAATCGGCCACGATCAGACCGAAGAGATCACCGGCGGCCATGCCGGCCACAAGAACGACTAGCACAGGCAGGTCAACCGGTGCACACTGGCCGGAACCCTGGGGAAGATTGGCCAAGTGTATAAGACGTCAGCAATCGAGCTCGGCGTTCACAATTTGCCTAGCGGCGGCATTGGAGATCGCGGAGGTAGTCACTAGGGTCCTGACCCTAAGGTTTTGTGCGTGTTGCCTTGATGACTCGTGCGGCGGTTGCCTCAAGCAAGGCGAGATAGGTTTTATACTGGTCAGGCGAGAGGATCTTTTTCATCTTTCTCTTCTCTCTTGACTCGATGGCTTGCAGCTCGCTGCTGGCTTTTTGCAGTTTTTCAAATACAGGCTTGGCATTGGGGTTGATGCGATGCTTCCTGAAAACAACCGCAATCTCCTTATCGGATTGCCGAATGATGCGCCTTACCTTGGTCCGCTGACTCCCCGTGAATTTCATGCGCTGCAAAATCCGGGCGTCATAGATGTTGGCTGCAGAGACGGTGTGCACTGACATCGTATATGCGGTCAAGGCAACAAGGCCAGCCATTAAATGGGTCGCAAACTTTCTGATCTGCGCCGGTGAAAGAATTCTGTCTGCGTAACCGATCATAATTATCCCTCTTGGTTTGTTCTAACCGCAGCGATGGTTGTATAGCAACATGGTTGCATGTGCTGTAAACTGAGTCTCATCTGACGCGTGTCCAGGTCTGTGACGCGCAAAGAATTTTCATCAGGCAGCCTTCAACTTTCATGGTGTCCCTAGCAGGCGTGAGAAAGACGTCATAGACCTTGCCATCTTCTGAATTGTATACCCGTCCCTCCAGATAGGTATTGTCATCATTCGGCTGCAGCCCCGCCATGATCAACATGCCAAGGATCGGGCGGTTTCTGAGCGCAGGGTTGGGATTGTTCCGGTCCGTTTGAGGCTGACCGTTTTGGTCAGTTGGATTTTTCAGCCAGACAATATGCCCGCACAGCTTGTCCTGGCAGGAGACAATCTCGATATGGGCCCCGCCGTCTTCTTCGACCCATACCCCAAGCGCCTTTTCCCGCAGCTGCGCCAAAGCTGGTGGCGCGCTCACGGCGGCAAGTAATGTCGATGCAAGGGCTGTACAAATCACCATGCGGCGGCATGTCTTGGTCATTGGGAGTGTCCAGGTAAAAATTGTTAGGCTGCGAATGTGTTGGGGCATTATTGTCTGGCGGGTTTCATGAACCATGAGATTAACTGTGGTAACACAACTAGCGTACATAGCAGTGTAATGGTAATTGCGACAGCAAGAAGTTCGCCCATGCTTGCCATGCCACGGTGGGCAGATAGCCACAGCGATCCAAATGAACCCATTGTTGTGACACCAGATATGAGCACAGCCCGCGGCGTCCAGCTACGGATGACATCGGTCCCGGCGCCCGCCTCTCGCGCCCGCATGACGTAGTGGATGGCACTATCGATGCCGAGCCCGACAAGCAGCGGCAACACAATAACATTGGCGAAGTTGAACGGTGAGTTGAAAACCACCGTATAGCCGGCCAACAGCGCGCCGGCGAGCAGCAGCGGAGCAAGTGCGAGCAGGACATGATCCAGCCGACGAAGCACAACAAACGTGGCAAAGAGCACCAAGATCAGAGACATCGCGGAGGCCTTGATCATCGAAAAAGACACGACATTTGCTGCGCCTGCAATCTCGACAGGCGCGCCGGTGGCTTGCGGTGCAACCTTGAGAACAGCAGTGACGAATTCGTCCAACTGGGCCGGGTCCCGCATATCCCCCTTGGGCAAAACCTCCACGCGCCATCTTCCATCTGGCGCGATATGGCGCTGCCTGAAACCGGCATCGATATTGTCTACGGTAACGCGGTCAAGATCGGCCATTTGACGGGCTGCCTCAAACAATCTCGGAAAACCCTGCATCAGGGACATCTGGAGAGCATCAATAGCGCCAGGTGAGCTATTGCTGGCATCAAGAAAGTCCTCAAGAGCTTGTTTCAGCCGCGCAGCCGAGCGGCGGATGTCTTGCGTAGTGCTTTCGGCATTGGATATCGCGGTCACTGCTTCACGCCATGAAGTGAAATGCTCCAACCGCTCCTCAGAACCGAAATCGGTCGCCGGCTCGATCTGTGGCGGCAACAGGTCGGCCAGTGCATTGAGGTGAGCGAGTTTCGGCTCCTGGTCCGCCGGTAGCATCGAGTCCAGTGTTTCGACGTCCAGTACCTGGGGCAGCAACTTGAGCTCTTCTACCAACCGTTGCAACGGCGCGCCAGGTTCTGTCAGTACCTGCACTGCAAATGTGCGGGCTGGCTGGTGAACGACAAGGTCGTTGAACGCCTTCATGCTGGGCGCGGCCGGGTTCTTCAGATTGATCGGATCCCCGTCAAAGCGGACCTGCGGGATGAGCCACACGCTGGCAATGCCAACGAAAATCAATACCAATGTAGCGCCTTTTCGGATCGTCGACCGGTGAGCCTGCAACCAGCCCTCGTCTTGTGGTGTGAGCTTTGAATATGCCCGTTTTATCTTTACTTCAGAGCCGGCCAGAACTGACAGTATGGCAGGCACGAGAGTGATCGAGCTGATAAAGGCAATCACTATACCACCAGCAGCGATGATCCCGAGTTGCGCCATGCCAACGAAATCGGTCGGGGTAAACGCCAGGAACGCCAGAGACGTTGTCAGCGTGCACAGGCCAAGCGGAGCGCTGATACGTCTGATGGCTGCAATCGCCGCCTTTTTTCCGTCAGCGCCCCTGGCACGTTGTTCTGCAAACCGCAGGATCACATGAACGGAGTAATCGATACCAAGCCCGATAAACAGAACCGCAAAGGCCACCGAGATCATGTTCAGTGTTCCAACGGCAAGAGCTGCAAAGCCCGCATTGATCAAGAAACCCAGCAGGATCAGCGCCAGGGCCGGTACGACCAGGACCAGTGACGGTAACCCGATCACCACAGTCAATGTGACAAGCGCAAGTGATAGGCCACCTGCAATTGCCGCGCCTTCGGTGACAGCATCAAACTCCTCTGCGTTCAAGGCGGCCTCGCCGGTCAACTGGACCTTGAGGCCAGCCCCATTGTTGTTGAGCTCAGCCATCACGCGACGCACTTCCGCCAATGGACGGGCAGCAGGTTCAAGAGCAGAGAAATCGAGGATCGGCTTGACCAGGACATACCAACGCGTCTCGGTAAGCGAGGAAGGTTCCTGACCGAGAGCCATCCAATCAAGCGGTTGGGATTGCCCGCGGCGTTCGGCTTGGATTGTTTCTGCAATTTTGTCCAGAAATCCCGACAGCTCCGGCGGTGCCTGTCCAATTTCCACGACCGGCACCATCTGCCGGAACAAGGCGGCAAGGCCTGCAAGATCGGGCTCCAGTGACAAGGTATTGATGAGCGGGGCAGAGTCCCTTATGTCATCAGCAACTTGTCTCACGGAGGCTTCTTCAAGATAGAGCACTCCATATTTATCGAAATATGGCCCGGTACCGGGGGCAAAGACGTCCGAGAACAGCTCTGGCCGCCTCTCCAGCTGTTCGGCCATCTTGCCGGCCGCATCACGCCCATCGGCAGGGACTTCAGCGTCAATGATGACGACGAAACTATTGTCGAGCGCAGGGAATTGCCTGATCAGGTCCTGATAGTTCTGCCGGAATTGCAATTCGCCATTGATCATCAAGGCAGGGTTCGTGTCGATCTTTAATCTTGTGGCAGCCAGCGCAGCGCTTAGCAAAGCGACGGCGATAAACAAAATGATGGTTGTTGACGCGTGATTGACACACCAACGGGCAATGGATGTCGTTAACCGTTCGAATGGGGCTCCGGAAGTCTCTTGGATTGTGGGGGCTGTTTCCATGTACGTCTTTGAATTCCCTGTGCGTTCAATTGCGGGTCGGTTAGCTCACGACATTCCTCACTATCATGCTTGTATGTACCAATGGGCCATGCGACTCGTAAAGATAGGCAATCCCAAGGTGAAGCCGTCCGTTGCTTGAGCGCGGTTGTCGCGAGGAGTTCGATAGCGATACTGATCGCCAGCAATATCCAATGCACTGGGGAATTACCCCTTCAGTTGTTTGAAGACCCTCGGATCAACGCTGGCAGCCGCAAGGATCCCACCCCAGAGCGCGCCTTGAATGCCCTGGCTGACCACGTCCTGTCCGGACAGATACAGCCCTTCGATCGGGGTCTTGGCTTTGAGCGCATTGCTCATGACGCGCTCAGGCGTCCCGTCCAGCCCATAGAAGCGGCCCTGATGGTGACCGGTGATCGCCGCCGTTGCCAACGGCGTCGACAACTCGCGAAACACCACCAGATCGGCCAGGTCCGGGAAGACAGCCTTGAACTGCGCAAACATTTTGTCCTCAACCTGCTGTTTGAAGGCCTCGTACTCCTTCCCTCGCTCACCCGAAGGAAGCTCCGCCCATCGGGCGACGCTGTTCCAATCGGTCCAGACGACCATTTCACCCGCATATTTCTGCCTGGGCCCCGGATCGTGGCTTGGATCCTTCAGAGACGCAAACGAGACGAAAAAACCGGGGGCATTGCCCTCTGGTGCGTCCGTCCACACCGCGTCGATCTTTCCTTGCGGATAGAACCAATGGTTTGACCGTGTGGCTCCGGCCTCTTCCACGTCGCCTTCGAAGCCCAGGAACAGGCTAAAATGGGCAATGGATGCTGGCAGCGCTTGTATTTCGCTGATCCAGTCTTCGGGACCGCAGCCTTCAGGCAGCAAATTGT